>SKZY01000450.1 GCA_007127095.1 Planctomycetaceae bacterium | reverse complement strand
TTCGGGAGCAAGCGGCTAATCGTGGGCTGTCAAAAATTCGGGGTTGACGTGTTAAAACAGGGCCGGTGCGTTGACAATTTTTTGCCCCGAATCTGAGAGTGGGGTCATCATGTCAACGGCAGTTGCCGTAGCCGAAGAGCATGGATCGTTCGGCAGCCTTGGATGCTGCGTTGGTCACAGCCCGGAGGGCGATACATCGTCGGCGCGCGTACAAACTGGAACGCTTGTGTCGGCCTCCGGCCTTGGGTACCGCTGTAGGCAATGGTCCGGTGGCTGACGCCACCGGCAAAGATTTGTCGGCCTCCGGCCTGCGTTGCTAGCGACGCGGTTTGTACGTTGCGGAGTTCGTACCTGGCTGACCGCCATCGTTCTCTGCCTCCCCGCCAGCGCCGATGAATCTTCCGAACCCCGACGCCCGTTCGCCAGCCAAACAGTGAAAAGAGTCCTGAACCCTTTTTCTAATCCGTGGGGAGCCGCATGCCGTCGTTTCGCAGGATCATCAGCGTCAGCACGTTGTGATCGAGCGGTTGCATGGTCCGCACCGAACCGTCGACCATCAGCAGATGCAGCGGTCTTTCCGGTAGCGGTCGGATCGCGTCGGCGTCTTTCAGCACTTTAGACGGCAGGTCCGCCGGCTTGGTCCAAGGGACCGAGGCAAGCGATTCGATCAGCAGCAATGTGTTGCTGGTCCCGTCCGTCATGTCATGAAACCGCTGGCCATAGCCATCGCCAAACGCCGTATTGGGACCGACAAATCCCTGCAAGTGAGTTTCTCCCTCGGGAGACGGCACGAAATCGTCGCCGCCGAATGGGTCATCAGTGGAGCGCAACGGCTGATAAATCTTTGGGATCTTCGCCAGCAGCGTGCGGTTGTGGTCGCTGTCCCAGGGCTCGTTGAACCTATATTCGTCGTACAGGGCTTGTTCCCCCAACAACGGTAGGATCGCCACTCGCCAACTGAACGGATGGGGCGTCGGTGCGTTCATGCCGTACCCGTAGACGTTGGTTGAGCCCGGCAGCTTTCCGAAGGTGTCATGGAACTGGTGGAACGCGACGCCGATTTGCTTCAGTCGCGTTTGCGACGGATCGAGTCCCTTGACGTCGATAGACAACTTTTGCGGAGCCGGCGCACCCGACGCAGCCCGAGGATGCAACGCGTTCCAGAGCGGTTGGAGGTCCGCCAGCGTCAAGTTGCCCGTCAATTGAGCCGCGTCGCTGATCTCCTGGCGAATGCGGGGAGCCGTCAGAACTTTCCCGTCGACGATCATGGCCAATTGGCGTCCGAGATGGTTACCTGTGAACGCTCGCATCCGCCCCGGCAAATGGCCTTGAAAACGCAATTGCACACCTGGTTCAGCGTAACCCATACCGTCTGGGGATACTTCGGGAGGTGAGATATCGATTTCAGTCGTGAACTGTAATTCTTCCCAAGGGATCAGGTTGGCAATACCTGTTTTGACCACGGTGTAACGCTTGCCGTCGCGAGTCTGCTCGATCGGCACCGAGACGCCGACGGCGACTTCGTGCCAGTAGCCGATCTCTGTAAGAATGGGATTTCCCGCATAGCTTCGGCTCACCTGCTGTTTCGCTCGGGCGAGTTCCTCCTCAGGCACCTCGTCCGCGTTCATCAAGATAGCGAACATCAGTGGAGGACCGTTGCTGGCCGGTAGTTCAATCTCCATCGCAGCCCCCGGCTCCATGCCCATCATTCCGCCGCCGTAACCCATTTCTTCACTGCCCAGCATTTCGCCGCCGTAACTCATGTCACCGCCCATCATTTTGCTGCCCTTGGTGCTTCCCGAGGCCGCCTCGCCGGATGGGCGGATGTCGATGTCGCTGCCATCGGGAACGGTGATTGACAGTTGTGATCCGTCCGGTCGCTTGATCGTGATCACGATCCCGAGCGCGAACCCGACCAGCATCCCGAACAACCCGGCCGCGATCGCGAGCGACAGCGGTACCTGCCGGCGGCGCCGCGAGTCCGTCACAGGATGGTTCGTCGCCGAGGTTGTCGCGAGCGTCGCCGGGACGGCTGAGGATGCGGCCATTGCCCGTTCCGCCAAGCTTCGCAGGTTGTGACCGACCGTGAATTCGGCCAACCGCTCCGCGACGACCGCCGGAGTCGCCGGACGTTGCTCCGGACGCTTGGACAACATCGAGTCGACCAGCTTGGCGAGTGCGACCGGAACACCGGTTAGACGCTGCGCCAGTTTCGGTGGTGGTTCCGAGACGTGCGCGGTCAACTTGGCGAAGGTGGTGGCGTGCCCGTCGTCCGCGAACGGGGCGACACCGGTCAGCAGTTGAAACAGGGTGCAGCCGAGCGAGTAGATATCGGCGCGGATATCGACCGATCGGCTGTCCGTCACCTGCTCGGGCGCGACGAAATCGGCCGTGCCCATCGTCTGGCCGGTACCGGTCATCGCGGCCGATTCGTCGGCGTGCAGAAAGCGAGCCAAGCCGAGGTCGAGCAGCTTGACCTCCGCCTGACGGCTGAGCATCACATTGGATGGCTTGACGTCGCGATGGACAAAGCCCTGCTCGCGAATGTACTCCAGCGCCGTCGCGACCTGGCGGACGATTTCACAGGCATCGGCGACAGACAACGGACCGGTCCGGGCGACCAGTTGCATCAGGTCCAAGCCGTCGATGTACTCCGTGATCAGCACCGCCGTGCCATCGACGTTGCGAGCGTCGTGGGCGGTGACGATGTTCGCATTCCGCAGCTTTCCGATCGCTCGCATCTCGGCGTCGAACCGTTGCCGCATCCGCGGGTCGGCCAAGCGATGACCGACCAACAGTTTGAGCGCGACTTCGCGACCGAGCTTGGTGTGTCGAGCCAGATAGACTCGCCCCATACCTCCTTGGCCGATCGGTCGCACGATTTCGTACTCAGCGATCACCCGCAACTCCGATTCCGCTTCGCTGTCGCGATCGTCGGCGTTTTCTCCGTCGCTCAGCGGGCGGCCGGGATCGTGCTCGGCCAACGTGCCGAGCGCTTTGAGTACCGCTAGTCTGCACGACGACTCCGCTTCAAAGCGGTTTTCATCCAGCGGTTCACGCAGCGGCCCGAGCAGCGAATCATCGCTGTCGTGAAGCGTTTCCAGGTTTTGTTGACAAGTCGTGCAGTGGCTGACGTGTCCCCAAATTTCGTTCTCTTCCGCCAGTTTGCCTTGCCCCCTGGCATGCAGGCGGAGCGTTTCATCGGTCGGGCATTCGGTCATGATCATCCGTTTTCTCCGTGATAAGACATTTTAAGCTCTGTCAGAAAAGGGGGCGGACCCTTTGCAGGGCACGCGAAAATGTGTGGCAAATCGGCGAGTCCGGAGAGGGTCAGCCCCCTTTTCTGACAGAGCCTAGGATCGAACGGGAAAAAAGTGTTAGGTACCTTTTGGGCAAAGCACCCACAGAGCGAGTTCTTCGCCTAAAAGATACCGGACGCTTTTTCCCGTACATTGCTCAGCCGAGACCGCGGATGCGCGGCGATATCGGCGTCGTTAAGATGAACGTGACGGTCTGACACCACTTTTCTGCGGCCCATCGCCATGCCCCAACCCGAACACCCGACGCTCTCATCGCTGTTGCTGGACGGCGTCCGGGCGAAAGACCCGCTGGCCTGGAGCCGGCTGGTCGATACGTTTGGCGGAATCGTCTATCGCTGGTGCCGGATCGCGGGACTCGATCCGCCGGACGCGGCCGATGTGGTGCAGGACGTTTTCGCGGCAGTGGCTCGTGGGATCGATCGGTTCGAACGCCGCAAGGCGACGGGAAGTTTTCGTTCCTGGTTGGCCACGATCACCCGCAACCGTGTCCGCGACCACTTCCGCCGCCAAGCCGAACGGGAAGCGGCGGTCGGTGGCACCGATGCCTGGCGGCGATTGGAGCAGCAGGCCGAAGCCTGTGATTCGACGATCACCACCGAGGGGATCGGAGGGGTGATTCTGCGTCGGGTCGTGGATGGGGTGCGAGCGGAGTTCGAGCCCGCCACCTGGAATGCGTTTTGGCTCGCCGCCGTCGAGGGCAAAACCGCTGCCGAAGTCGCCGCGGAGACCGGGCTGTCGGTTGTCAGCGTCTATCAGTCAAAGTCTCGCGTCCTGCGAAGACTCCGCGAACGGATGCAAGAATTGCCGGAATGAACGTTCCCGACCGATCGTGGTTGGGTTGTTGTTCAATCGCGGGCGCGGACGCGATGAAAGTGCAAATAGACTTCTCGATCCACCACACGACGAACCCCCTCGACCAAACAGGCCGGCTCATTTTCTCGTTGCCCGCGATCGATGATCTCCGTCAGCGGCGTCCCCGGGGCGACCGCGAAAGTCCGCTGGTTGATGATTTGGTTACCGGCGTCGAGTTCGGGGATGATGAAATGGCAGGTCGCCCCATAGGTCAACATCCGAGCGGCGTGGGCGTCGTGATAGGGCCGAAATCCGGGGAAGCCGGGCAGCAAGCCGTGATGCAGGTTAATGATCCGTCCGCCGGCGAACTGCCAGCAGGTGCTGGGCGGCAAGACCCTCATGTACCGCGCCAAGATCACATAATCGATCTGGAAACGGTCGAAGGCTGCGACCATCGCCGCGTCGTCGGCGGCTCCCTGTTCATCGCCGATCATCACGAACGGGACACCGAACTCCGCGGCCAACGGTTCACAT
>SKZY01000271.1 GCA_007127095.1 Planctomycetaceae bacterium | reverse complement strand
TTGATGCCCAATCATTGGCATCTGGTCCTTCGTCCGGTCAAGGACGGGCAGATGGGTCGCTTTATCGCTGGAACCAGTCAAAAGAACCCGACCCAAAAATTCTCTCACGCTGGCCGATCCGGCGGCTACCCGGATGGAACGAGCGAGTTGATGCCGCCTTATCTGCCAGTGAATTAAAGGCCGTGCGAACGTGCGTTGATCGTTCCCGGCCGTATGGAAGTAAGCAGTGGACCGAAGAGATTGCCGAGCGTTACGGGCTTTGGCGTACGCTGCGTCCTGCGGGCCGTCCACGTAATCGCCCGATTACCAATTGAGTTCGGCTCCCACCATGGCTCCGTGATAAAACGGGCTGCCGCTGGTGTTCACGTCACCGGCCGCTAGGGCATCAAATTGGTTGTCGTTCACCAACGCGACGCCTTCGATCCAGAGCAGTTGGTAGCCAGCACGCAGGGCCAAATGGCGAGTCAGCTGGTATTTCGCGTTGATCCCCAACTCACCCAGGAACGCGGTGTGATGCTTCCTGCCTTCACCGACGATATTGCCAACCGGACTTTCCAGCAACCCTGCGTTTTTGGCCAAATTGGAATAGATGCCGGCTTTCAGGTCCGTATTGATGGTCAGTGGGCCACCGCGGTCCCAAAGCAGCACATCGGTGCCGAATTGAAACCCGTAGAGGTGATTGTGTGTCCTGGCGCGCTGTGCGAAATCGTTTGCAATCGAAAAGGGTGGGATGAACGGAGGAAAACCAGGGAATGTGGTGACCGTATCGATTTCATAGGCAACTTGCTCGTTCAATTCAACCCAACGGAACCCACCCAGCACGGTCATCCAATCGGTCCATTGGGAACGGAGATTCACCTCGGAGCTGTGTAGCCGAGTCGCAAAGCCGGCGAAGGCTTCCCAGTCGGTCGCCAGGATCGTTCCCGAATCGGTAAACTGATCCGACCAGCCATCGACGCCAAAATAGCGAAGTTGTAGTTCATGTCGCTCGCCCAGTCTTCGTCGAATATCGATATCGACTCCCGCTCGAACACCCACGTCGAAGTCCAAGGTGTCGAATCCCAGCGGCCCGGCCACGTCCGGACGGTCTCGGCGAAGGAAGACGGTGCCTGCATACACTTCCCACAATGGTTCGGCGCCACCGTAACGGCCACCAACCGGCCCAGCTACACGGCCTGGCGACAAAACCTCGTCTGGGAAATCGCCACTTATATCGGTTGCGACTTGTAAATCGCTGGGCGAAGACAAATCGCTGAACGGTGGCTGATGAGGTCCATTTTGATCGTACGACATTTCGGATGAAATTAGTCGTACGCCCCCTTGCCCCGTGCATTGATTGGAGATTATCGCGGAAGAGACGGCCACCAGCACGCCCATTGATAACAGTTTTGCTCTCATCCTAACGGTTCTCCATCCCTGTTTAGTGTCAATTCCGACGGATCTATCCGAGCTCGCCCCAAACGGAGATTGTGCAGATAGAAGCGGTATTGCGCTGTTTGACGAATCAACTGATGCCGCGATGCATTCCGGGCTCGATTGCCCGTGTTCATTCGATCGGCGGATCAGGTAGGACCGGTTGAGGCAAGAACCGCTTGTCGCGAAAATGGCGGCATGCTCAATAGGCTGGTAGGAGTGGTGCGGGAAGTGACGAATGTTGCGGAAATGCAGCCGATTGCACCGTCCGACTGGCGAGAGGCGGACGGAAAAGGGGGCGGCAAATCCTCGCCCGGAGCAGCGGTTCTTCGGCTTGCTCGATGTCGGTATCTCGCTTGATCGGCGACAACCGGTCGCGGGGGGGAACGGCGGCGGAGCGCCAGAAAGTATCTGTGCCCCCGGCGGCCGAAGTGACGGCTCCGCCCAGGCCCGCTGGGGTACCGCTTCGCTCGTGGCGGATGGCCACCAAGACCAGCAGCGCATCCAATGGCGTGACCACCCCGTCGCCATTGACGTCATAAAAGGGCCCATTTCCCGCATCCATGGCTCCGGCCTGGTGAAGCAATTCGACGTCGATTCCTCCAGGCCCATCGCTGCGATAACGGCGGAGTGTATTGATGATCGAGAGCGCATCGAGCGGTGTCACCATGCCGTTATTGAGCACATCGGCCGGATCATGCCGGTTCTGTCCCAAATTCTCACGTACGTGTATCAGCGACGTAACCGGATGGCTGGTCCGACCGTTGACGTCGGTGATCTCGTACTGAAACATGACCGTCCCGGTGAAGCCCTCATTGGGCTCGATCAGCAACCGGCCATCCTCCTCTACTGTGATCGAAACATCTTCGCTGCTGAGCGCCAGCAGCTGGAGTTGTTCTCGGTCGAGTTCTGTCTCGAAGAGATCATTGGCCATCACGTCTACGACGACCGCCGTATTGCGGGCGGTATCGATCGCGTCGAAAACCGCTCGCGGTGGTGTCGGAATTGAGCTGTTGCCTTGGAACTCATGGGCACCGATATCGACGACGCCCGGAGCAAGTGAGACGAGTAGCGACGGGGCGTCGGCAAGATCTGTGGCACCGCTGTAGGGGGCCAGATAATGGTTGCTGCCGTCGCCACGTGAGACACCGACAAGGGGAGCGAGAACTTGGTTGCCGCTGCCGTAGTCAAACCGCATGCGACCATCGCGGAACAGGGTGACTGCAACATTCACTTCCGAGCCGTCGGCGTGATGAGTCGCCTGCCAGCGGACGGTGAAATAGCCATCGGCGACTGACTGGTCGATAAAAATATCATTCCCTGGGCCATCGGTGCGTAGGTTCGCCCACAGCGGTGCGATGCTGATTGCGACCGGTAGCCTTTCCTCACGGTTTTGGGGCGCGTCCGGACGCGGTAAGGGCCAAAACTGGAGAAAGCCGTTACTGCTGACATTGACGTGGGTATGAACCTCGTCATAGAGCGGAAAGGCGAATGGCAATTGCAGCGACCAGCGTTGATCCGCCGCCTGCCATCCCTGGGCTATCCCAACCGGTTCTTGGTCAAACACCGACACGTCCACCGGCTGGGCGATGTAGTCGAGCGATCCGGCAGGCGTGACTCCCGTGTCGGCCCGTCTCGGGTTGCCGTCCCGGTCGACACCCCAGCCATACCAACTGTGCCCGCGGTCAATGGCCGGTGAATGGGGCTGCAGCGAAAAATCGCCATCGCGTCCACCATCGAAGTCGCTTGCCGCATCGTAGCCCAGCACGCCGTCGGCCCCCACAGGGTCGACGAACGCGGGGTCGGCCTGCAGGCTGTGCGTATCGTGGCCGCTGGCTGATACCCAGTCGGCGAGCGTTTTCCTCGCTCGACCGTCCCAAAATGCGGCCCGAGCGTTGGAGTGAAGGCCCAAATGAATTAAATTAAAATCGCTCTGTAAATCCTCCGCGCCAGCATCGCTGATAGCCAAGGCGATGCCATCGCCGACCGAGAGGATATTGTTATAAAGTTGCGTACCGCGCTGGGTCACCGAGACCGCATTGCCGGTGGCTTGGTAGATCGTGTTATTGAGTATCCGCAGGTCGTAGCCTGACACATTGACGGCGGTCTCGGTGTTGGCAAACAACACGTTGTTCGCCAACGTTCCCACGCGAGCCTCGATGCCGATCCGATTGGAGTAGACGCGGTTGCCAAGGGCTTGCGTAAAAAGGCGGTATTCGCCAGCAATGATTCCGATGTCGTTATGAAAGACACGGTTGTCAACAATGTAGCCGTCGCCGTCTATGCCAAGCGGGTTGGCATAGACGGTGTTACCGCGGATCTCACCGGTCGCATCGATTCCAACCTCATGGTTGCTGTAAACGTGATTGCCAATGATCTGCGTCGGCCTGATTAATTGGATCCCGATAGTGTTGCTGTGTACATCGTTGGCTCGCACCACGTTATCCGTGCCGGCTTCCCCGCCAATGCCGACATGATTTTCATAGATCAGGTTGTTTTTGATGACAGCGACCGCACCACCGATCACGCTAATTCCGACTTCACCCGCGGTGTCAAATCCCCAAACGGTATTACCAAGCACCGTCGCATCGGCGGACCACAGGCGGATCCCGTACCGTATCACCGTACTGCTGGAATCCGATCGCCCGTAAACCTTATTGTCCTGAATGATCGCATGCGGACTGCCTCGCCACAGGTGGATCCCGGCGTAATCACTCTCTAGGATCGTATTGTCGCGAATCGTTGCCCGCTCGCTGCCGTCGATCTCAATGCCGATGTAACCGCCTTGGAGAGTTAAGCCTTCGATCGTCACGTCGTGGGCATTGCGCAGCAGGATCACATGGGACACAGCGACTTGGTCTCGAGTCAATACCGCAGATTCGGCGCCGATGATCTGCACTCCGCTATGCTGGGGCTGCAGGACCGCATCACTGTAGAGTGTATAATCGCCAGCGTCGACATAGATCGTATCGCCGTAATCGAACGAATAGGCACGCAGCAACGCCGCGAGGTTCGCCATCGGCTTGTCGGGGCTCTTGCCACTGTTGCGATGGTCACCGCCAGCGGTGGTGAATTGATCGCCGCTGGTATTCCCATCATTGACATAATAGAGACTGCCTTGGGGGGCGATTTGAAAGGCGCGCCGCGAAGTTCCCGCCGGGTGGCTACCGCTGTTAGCTCGGATTCGAATCAGTGCGTCGTTTCCCTCGGTCGAAACCTCCGGCGTCCAGGTGTAGCTGCCGCGGGCGTGGTTATCCAGCGGGACGTCGCTGGCCAATGTCGTCCAGGATGTACCGTTATCGACCGACAATTCCACGTCAACCGTTGGCGATGGGGTGCCCTGAGGATTGCCTTGCAGCAATTCGATCCCCGACAGCACCGCTAACCAATCGGTTTTGCTTTGAAGTTCCAGATCGATTCCTTGACCGTCGGTGGCGGAGACCGAAAACTCTGCGATGACCGCCGTTTGTCGCTCACCGGCTTGCTCAAGGATGTCATAATCTTCACCAACCGTTTCTCCTTGCAGTACGATATCGGAGACGCGGGAGCCCACGACCGCGGTCAGCGAGGGTTCCTGGAGATGGAGACGAAGCGTATATTGGCCATCCGCGACGGGCAGGTGGTATTGAATTCGTTCGCCAGATCGGTGCGACTGATAAACCGCTTCGGGCGCCGGATCAACGGCATCGTCGATAGCAACGGGGGACGATGAATGGTTATCCACAGAATTCGGGTCGCTCGACCACTCCGCGACCGTCAAACCGCCGACGTTAATCAACGCCACCGGTTGCTCGGCGGCCAGGCCAAAGGTTCGCCAAGTGATCTGTGTTTCCTTGCCCACTGTCACTTTTTCCAAGCCAACCGGTCCGAGCACTTGTACCGCTTGCTGTGGTCCGGGAGTGGCCAAGGCGGTGTTGCCATAGACACCCAGGTTGATACGTCCGCCGTTGGGCAGCGGTTCTTCCAGAAAGGGAGCCGACGGGGTACCGGCGTCGATAGCCGGTGAGTCTGGCAGCAGGCGAAAATCATCGTCCGAACTGCCATCGATCGCTCCGGACGCGTCATAGCCGAGGATGCCATCGGGACCGGCAGGATCGATAAACCGAGGATCGCCAAAGATGCTGTGGCGGTCCTGTCCCAATTCATAGATCCACGTCTCGATGTCAGCAAACTCACGATCACCCCAGAGCGCCATGGGCCCGGAGTTTCCGGAATCGAAGAGGTTGTAATCGCTGGTTAAGTCGGTCGCGCCGTGGGCGACGACAATCGGAAACCCATCGTGCGCTGACAGGATATTATCGGCCAATCGTGCGCTTTGTCCGAACACTTCCACGCCGTTACCGGTGTCCTGATAGATCGTATTGCTGTACACGTGAACCGTTTGGTTGGTCAGCCGCACGCTCGCCAGGTTATTGGCGTAAATCAAATTGGATTCCAGTCGGCCCTTTGCGATCTCAACACCCAAACGATTGGAGTGGATTTGATTGCCACTAACCGTCGTGCCGGTGCCGGCGATGGATTCGGACAGAATGCCAATGTTGTTGTTGTAGATCTGATTGTCGGTGATCAGCCCCCAAGCATTGACTCCGACTTCATTGGAATGGATTGTATTGCCGCGGATGGTCCCGCGACCGTCGATGCCAAATTCGCTGTTGTTATAAATGAGGTTGTCAGTAATCAAAGCCAAGCTTGGGCTCCGAATGCCGCTAGCGTTGCCGATCACCTTGTTGTCGTGAATCGTTGTGTTCACTCCATCGACGGAAATGCCCCATCGGTTGCCTTCGATCCAGTTGTGTGCCACCACGCTTTCGTCACGGACGACAAGGCCTGCCCCGCCGTGCCCGTGGACTGTGTTTCCGGTTACCGTCGCATGTGGTCCCCAGATCACAGTCCCGAAATTTTGAAGTCCGGTGCTGGAGGGTAGCGTGGCTTCGATACGGTTGTCTGCCACGATGACGTGGTCATTGCCCTGTTCGAGTCGCAAGCCAGAGAAGCCGTTACCGGCCAGCGTGGTCCCGCGTACCGTCAACCGGTGACTGCCCGCTCCAGCGCCGGCATAGATTCCATGTCTGCCACCGGTGAGTGTTAGGTTTTCGACCGTAACATCCTGGGCTCCGGCCAACTCGAGCACCGCACTGGGCAATGACGGGTTGCCAATATCGAGCAGGGCTGTTCGGTCGGCATGGGAGGCGTCGGCATAGCCGCGAATCGTCACACCCGAGTGGATCGCATCGAGAACAATGGTCTCGCTCAGCGAGTAAACTCCAGCGTCTACCGAGATCACATCGCCGGGACCGAGCTCATACGACCGAAGGACGGCGTCGATCGAGGCCATCGGTGTAGCGGGCGACAGGCCATCGTTGGCATCGTCCCCAGGTGCCGTAGTCCAGTCGCCGCTGTCGTTGACACTCGAATCGTTGACGTAGATCACCCGTAGCGTAGGTGGGTTTTCCGTCGCGGCTGGCGACACCTCGAACAACGGCTCCGCTGTCGTTTCAAAACCGTCGGCGGCAAGCAAGCATCGAGACTCGAGTGTTTCAAAACGGTACGTGCGTCCACCACGCCGGCGGAAGTGAGGCGACTGGAATGACTTCACAACAACGGCAATCGCATGGGGGGCAGACGGGCGGTTTCGCAATTTGGCGCCAGGCGAGGCTGAATCCCCGGGGACCAGGACGCGCCAATGCGAAGAGCCATTCTACCTTAATCGCCGAATGCCGGGATCTGAAGGGCTAGGACTTCGAGCCGTGATCGGCGACGAAAGTCGATATCGACTCCCGCTCGAACTGTTTTGCTCTCATCCTAACGGTGCTCCATCCCTGGAACACTAAATCAACCCCCGTCCCGTTTTTTCACGCCGGTCAGCCAGTTCAGGTAGCGCTGTTGCTGGTGCTCTCGCGAGTGATCGTTCAGGCTCCGAGCCTCTTCGAGTTCTTGCTGTGCCGCGTGCAGCGATGCGAGTGCGTGTAGCAGCATTGTCAGATCGGCGCCGCAGCGGCGGCACTGCGTCTGCGGTGATTGACGGGCACGGCAGACGGGGCATCGGAAATCCTCGGGCGTCATCGGTTTCAGGCCGCAGCGGCTGGCGGTGGGGAACGGGGTGGATCACGGCGGCCGGATCAGCCTTCGATGTAGAACAGCAGATCTTCAAGTTCGCTGCGGATCGAGTCGACGAGTTCCTGGTCGCCCCGCTGTTCGGCTTCTTCGATCGCTTGCAGCAGACGGTCGATGTCCTCCGCGTCTTCATCCGAGGCGTCGCTGCGGACTTTCTCGACTCGCATCAGCAGCGTGCTGTGGGGGCCATCGACGCGACCTTCGCCGGTCTCGATTCCCGCGTCCGAAACACCGACCTCGGAGGCCACGACGTCGTCTGAATCGGAGAACATCATCCCCAGCCGTTCGACGGCTGAGTCGTGTGTCGCTTCGCTTTGGCTGGTCAGGGCGTTGCGAATCTTGAGCGACTTGGTGATTCCCGTCAGCCGTTCGACGGCAGTGACGCTGAGCGTCCCGTCGAGGGTCAGTTCGAAGCGGACGACGATACTGCCGTCGGCCTCGGCGGACTTGTTCAGCCCGCTGAGGCGAAAGCTGCCGAGTTCCTTGTTGTATTGCAGATTCGGGCTTTCCCCCTGGAAAACGCGGATTTCGGCTTCCTCTTGGTCGGAGAACATCGTCGAAAACGTGTCTTCGTGACGGGCCGGTAGGGGGGAATTGCGGTGCAGGATCGGTGCGTAACCGATGGTCGGATTGAACCGGCTTCCGCGGGCGCACTCGATGCCGAGCGTGTGGGTGGCGACGTCGACCAGGACGGGCCCTACCGAGGCTCCCGATTGCATCGCGGCCTGGGTCGCCGCCCCCAAGGCGACGGCCAGGTCGGGATTGACCGCCCAATGGGCTTCGTGATGCAGTTCCTGCAGCAGGCGCTGGCGGACCAGCGGCGTTCGGGAAGAACCGCCGACGAGGATCAGTTCGTCAATCTGAGAGGTGGTCAGCGAGGCGTCGTTGAGCGCTTCGTCGACGCAGCGGATAGTCCGCTCGACCAACGGGTTGATCAGCTCTTCGTATTCATGGCGATCGATACGGACATCGAGGCTCAGCGGCTTGCCGTCGACCTCGGCGATGAATTCTTCGCTGACTCGGGTAAACGCGTGCTGCGACAGCTCGCGTTTGGCACGTTCGCAGGCCTGCAGCAGTCGCCAACGGGTCGAGGCGTTTTCGGTCAGGTCGACACCGTGCTCGGAGGAGAAACGTTCGGCGACGTTTTCCATCAACAGCGTATCGAAGTCGTCGCCGCCGAGTTTCGTATCGCCCTTGCTGCTGAGCACCTCGACGACACCGTCTTCCATCCGCACGATCGATACATCGAAGGTTCCGCCGCCGAGATCGTAGATCACGAGGTGGCGGCGACCGGTTTGGCCGGCATGATACACCAGTGCGGCGGCGGTCGGTTCGTTGATGATTCGTTCGATGGTCAGGCCCGCCAATTCGCCCGCTTCTCGTGTCGCCTGCCGCTGACCTTCGTCAAAAAACGCCGGCACCGTGATCACCGCCCGGGTCGCGGGCCGACCGAGAACCTGTTCGGCGCGGTCTTTGAGCCGGCGGAGAATCATCGCGCTGATTTCCTGTGGCGAGTACTCTTCGTCGGCCATTTTCAGATTGACCGCTTCGCCCATCCGACGCTTGACCGAGGCCAGCGTCCGTTCGGGAAACGCGACGAGTTGGTTCTTGGCCGCTTGGCCGATCAGCAGTTTTCCGTCGGCCGAAACGCCGACGACCGAGGGCAGCAGACCTGTGCCCTGTTCTTCCAAAACCCGAATTCGCCCGTCGATATACGCAGCGACGACGCTGTTGGTAGTTCCTAAATCGATGCCGATGATCGGCGAGTCGTCAATGGCGGACATGAAACTATTCCTAATCAAACGTTGGAAACCGACTGCGGTTTGGGGGGTGTTCTAATAGTAGGAGGCCGATCGGTGTGCCTCAGTGGTGTTGCGCCGCGGTGTTGCCGGTAGCTCATGGGGACGGCCGATCGGCGGCTGCGGATTCGATCCGCACTTCGGCCCAGCGGAGGATGGTGTCGTTCCACAAGTAGCCGGGGCGCAGTTGCTCGGCGACATGCCCGGGCGGGCAGTCCCCGGTACGGACCGATTCGAGCGCTTTCATCCGCTCGGGGTCGAACGGCGTCCCTGCGACGTCGATCCGGCGGATACCCGACGAGACGAGCAGGCGGCGGACACGGTCGCGAAGCAGCGAAAATCCTTCGAGAACCGCCTGCCGCCGGGCCTGCTCGGCGGCCTGGACCTGCTGCTGCTCTTGGACCGCCGATCGGACGGCTGCGAGCGTCTCGTGGCACCACGACTTGGCAAACCGCCGCAGCAACCGGGGCAAGGCGCGGCGACGCGTTTCCAGCAGCGATTCGAGGTCGATCCCTGGAAGCGACGCTTCCGCGGTCGGTGTCCGCTCGAGCGCGGTGACGGCTCGATCGAGCGACTCCTCGGTTTCGGCAAGCGCCTCGGCGATGGAGCGCGCCGAGTCATCACCGGCGGAAGCCTGGGCCGTTGCTCCCGCCAATCGCTCGACTTCGCGAATCAAGCCCTGAAAGGAATGTTCCAGCCGGCCGAGACGCTCAGTGGTCGCGTCGCGGATTTCGCGGCCGTTGCGGACCTGGAGCTTCAGTTCGTGCCGCAGGGCGACGAAAGCGTTGACGATATCGATCGCTCCGAACCGAGGTTGATGCTCCGCCGACGCTGCCTCGACCGACGGTCTGGCAGCCGCCATATCGGCCTGCGGCATATCGGCGGGCGACGAATCGGCGGGCGGCTTGTCGGCGGGCGGCGTATCGGCGGCGGGGCGCCAGGGATCGTTCATGATTTGATATTGCCCAGCGAAAGCAGTTGACCAGGAGTCAACCGCGGAGGATTCTTTTCCGCTCCGTCCACCAAGGCGTTCATGTCCGGCGGCGGCTGGGGGGCCGCTGAGACCAGCGTTTCGGCATGTTCACGGCGGTGGGTGAGCAGGTGGTAGGCGCGGTGGATTTCATTGAAGCGTTCGGGATGTCGATCCGGAGTGTACTTTTGCACCAACTGGAGGTAGGCCGCGCGAAGCTGTTCCTCGGACGCGTCGGCGGTCAGGCCAAGTTGGTGGTAGAGCGACCGGAGATCGAAAGTCTGAAACATGGCAATACCTTCGTGCCGAAGCGAAATAGGGATGGGGGCAGCGTGGCTATCGTCGGCGAGGCGAACGCTTCGGTCGCTTCTTACGGCCAGCCTTCGCCGCCGCGGGACCGTTGCCTGGGTGCCCATCGGTACCTTCGTCGATGAAGGCTGCCACCACCTCGTCAGGCGGAACGCCGGATTTTAGAAGAATCTCGATGAAAGCGGCGGGGTCAAATCGATTGTCCTGTGCGACTTGGGCGATTTGCTGCATGCACTCGGCCCGGCCGTCTCGGGACAATGAGCGGAGCAATCGCTGGATCTGGGGCGGCGCGCTGGCGACGAACCCTTCCCAGAGGATGTCGAGAAGCTCGTCGTCCATCTGGTCCATTTCCGGGAATAGGGCGCCATCCTCAAAGTCGTCATCGTCATCGAAGTCATCGTCGTCGTCGAAGTCATCCTCGAAGTCGTCATCGTCATCGTCGTCGAAGTCATCGTCATCGAAGTCATCGCTGAAGCTCATGAACGGATGCCGCGGGCGGCGTTCGGCGATCAGTTCATCGGCTTGGCGAATCCATTCAGCGAATTGGTGGCGGTAGTAAGGGTCGGCTTCGTTTTGAATCAATGCGCGAACCTTCTCCACCGTCTCATCAAATCTGACGGCTGCCGGGCCGTAATCGAGACTTCGGCGATGGTGATCGTGGAGGAAAGCAGCCAATAGGATCGCGGAGTGAGTAGGCGATGCTTCGGTAGCCCGTACGGACTGAGTCAGGGTGTCTGCGTCGAACTCACGCCAGAATCCGTTGACGGCTGCCCAAAACGTCGCCTCGACCAGCTTTTGCGGGTCAGCAGCGTTTTTGGGCCGACCGAGTTGCCGGGAGAAGGTTCGGCCGAACTTGGCGGCATGGCGGTTATAGCCACGGTAGAGGATACCGGCGCGGTGTAGGTGCCAGAGTGCGGCGCCGAGGTCGATCAGCGAATCGTGGTCGAGCCGCGTAGGAGCATCGGCATGCTTTTCCACCGCGGCGCGGAGCGAACGGACCTGGTCGGCCGGCACATTCATCTGCTGAGCGGCGCCGAAGCGAAGGACATCGAAAGTCACCGGAGCGAAACGACCGCTGCGTTGCAGTTCATCGTAGATTTGCGCGGCCGCAGCTTGATCGCCACCACGGGCGGCCAAGGCGGCACGGAGGAAAGGCAGCCATGCGTCTGGCAGCCATTTAGGCCACAGTTCGGCGGCTCGCTGCAACGCCTCACCCGCGGCGGCGAGATTGCGTTTTTGTTTGCTCAGCCGCATCGCCCGCCGCAGCTCAAGCTTCCAGGGCAGCGCAGCCACGGCCGGATTGTCGCTACGGCGGCCCGCGATCGCCTGCAGGTGCCTTTCGGCATCGTCCAGTTGATCGTTATCGAGAAAATGGTCGATCAGCAGCAGTCGCTGGTCGAACTGGTCGGGGATCGCTGCCACCCAGGCCTCGCGGGCGTTGGTCGCGTGACCGGCGTACAGTTTTCGTTTCGCCGCATTCAGCGAGTCGTCTTCGGCGGCGAACGACAAGATTTTGACCAGCAGTTCGTGCGGCCGACGGTTGCCGGGATCGGCATGGATCGCTTCTTCGCAGGCGGCGATCGGTTCGGTAATCAGCATTCTGCCCGACAGGAAACGCTCCCATCGGGAGTTCGCCCGGCCGTACCAGACGGCGCTACCGATCGCGGCCTTGAAGTCCTCGGGCAGGTGCAGTCGCGGGAGGTCCTCGTGGAGGTACTTTTCGATCCGTCGAGTGGCCTCGGCGTCACCGTCCTGGAACCGCAGATAATAGTTCGACGCGGTCAGGTTCCAGCGGGGGTCGTGGGCCGGACCGGGGACGCGACTGATCACCATGTCGAAGACGTCGCTGTAGGGTTGCGAGACACAGAGCATCACGCAGGCGTGAGAAAAGTCACGCACAAAGTCTGGTTCGGTCTTCCCAAAATCGTCGCGGAAAGCGATTAACGAAGAGACGTCCGAAGGGCCAAAGCAGCGTTCACGATCTCGCTCAGCCTGGCGACGGACCGCGGCGACGATTCTGCGAGCCGCAGCCATCGCGGGACGCAATTGTCGCAGTTTCTGAAGACGTTCCACCGCTTTCGCGGTCTCGCCGTCAGCGGTCGGTGTCGCTGCGTCGGCGAGCAGCACCGCTGCGATGCGCGCCGGTCGTCGCTCGGGCGGCAACTTGGACCAATTGGCTTCGGCGTCAGACCGTTCGCCCGCATAGTAGGCGACCAGGCCGCGAACGAACAGTTTCCAGCAAGCATAGGGGCTGGACCGCGGGATGTCGGCAATCGCCTGAATCGCGGCAGCGTCTTTGCCCTCGCCGACCAAGCCCAACGCCTTGACGACCGCATCCGCGGCCGGCCGCAACGGCTCCTCAAGCGTTTGTCGACGAATCTTGGTAGAAATGATCGCCGCATCGACGAGCGGTTCATCCTTCGTCGCGACCGCCAACCAACTCGGATCGTCAGCGGGCGTCGCAGGTTTTCGGCGAAGCCTTAGGCGGTCCAAGATCCCCGGTTTCCGCTTTTGGGATCGAGCCTTTTTCTTATTCTTCTTGTTTCTGGCTGCCATGGGCCCGCAGTGCTCCGATCATCCGTAAATCCGCCCCGATTTCTCCCACGAAACGCGGCAACCCCGGCCAATATAACGGCATTGATCGTATATGACAGCCTCCGCGGATTCCTCCGCACTCGTTTCTCCGAGCGGAGCGTTGTGGCCTCAGACGGACAGTGGACGCGGATTGCGTTTGCGTCCTTTCAGCGAAAAGGTACTGTATCCGCTGGCAGTCACTTCTTTCCTACTCAGTTCTTTGCAGGGGGCGCCGCGATGCCGCCCGACCATGCCGAAGACCCGCTGGTCAGCTCCGTCCGAACCGGTGATGCCGAGGCTTGGCAAGCGTTGATCGACCGGTTCGAGGGACGGTTGTTGGCGTTCGCGCAAACGCGAGTCGGCGAACGCGGGGCCGCCGAGGATATCGTTCAAGAAACCTTCCTCGGGTTTTTGACCAGCCTGCCGAATTATGATTCCCGCCAACCGCTCGAAAGTTACCTGTTCGCGATCTGTGCTTACAAAATCACCGACCAGTTGCGTCGAGCGGGGCGGCGACCGAATCTGAAGACCGGACACGCGGGCGGGGATTCCGAGGGCGGCGGGACGCACGATTTGTTCGCCGGGCTGCTCGGTGGCCGTGGGGCCAGTTCGATCGTTCGCAGCGTCGAGCGAAAACGGTTGGAAGAAACGGCGATCGCCGCGGCGATCGCGGAGACGGTGGCCCGCTGGAAGCAACGCGGCGACTGGACCAAATTGCGGTGCGTCGAATCGCTGTTCGTCACCGGGACCTCCAACCGCGAAGTCGCCCGGCAGACCGGTTTGAGCGAACAACAGGTCGCGAACTACAAAAGCGATTTCCTGATCCGGATGAAGCACACGCTGGCTCGTGCCGGGCTCGACAGCGGAGTCTTCCCGGAACTGCAGTGAACGCGCGATCCCACTGCGGCAGCTGGTCCGCTACGGTCGCAGTTCGAACTTGGCCAAGGCCTGGTCCAAGAGCTCAATCGCCGCGTCGATATGGGCCTCCGTCGTGATCACCGGAGGCGGCAAAAACCGCAGCCGAGTCGGGTTGCTGCCACAGACGAACCCGAGCAAGCCCTCGTTGAACATCAGGTCCATCAGACGCTTGGCATGGTCATAGCTGCCGTCACCCGGGGTGAACGCGATCATCATCGCTTCGCCGAAAGGACCGGCGATTTTACCTGGGTGTTTGGCGGCGAGTTCGGTGAGTGCGGCGGCGAAGTAGCGATGCCGACGGATGTTCCAGCCGTCGTCACCGAAACAGCCGCGGTCGCGAAGTGCGTCGAGCGTCGCTAGGCCGACCGCGATCGAACTGCTCGCCCCGGTGAAGGTTTGGCTTAAGATCGGCGCCGTCGGCTTGAACGATTCACGATACAAAGTCGCGCAGACCTGGGTGATCTTGCCCACGGTCACGATGTCCGCGTATTTCTCCAGGCCGAAATGTTGGAACGCGAACGGTCGGCTGGTGCGGGAAAACGATTGCACCTCGTCGAAGATGATCGGGATCCCCGCGGCACGGATCGGTTCGCACAAGGCGGCAAAAAAATCGTGGCTGCCGGGGTAATAGCCTCCTTCGCCAGCGATCAGTTCGGCCCAGAAGCCGGCGTAACGGCCGGGGTGTCGCGCCAGCAGGCGTCGCAGTTCGTCGACTGCCCAGCGGGTCGACCGCTCGGGGGCGTTCACGTCGAGACTCGGCAGATAGTCGACCGAGAGTGTCAGCGGCAACCCCTGTCGGTAGTTGGGCCGGTCAGTGATCGCCGCCAAGGCGAGCGAGCGACCCGCGAAGGCATTATCGAACGCCAGGATCCGGTCGGCGGGTGCCGCTTTGTGAAACGCCAGTTTCAAGGCGTTCTCATTGGCCATCGCCCCGCTGGTGCTGAGCATGCAGTGTCGCAGCGGTGCCTCGTCCGACGCAGCCAGTTCGATCAACCGCTCCGCCATCCGGATGCTCGGCGGGTGTTGTTGCAGATTGCCCTGCATCGGCACGTCCTCGATCGCAGCGTCGATCGCCGCGGTGATCGTACCGGGATCGCTGTGGCCACAGCCGTAGACGCCGATGCCGCCGATGAAATCGAGCTTCACGCTGCCGTCGGCCAATTCGACATAGGGGCCATTGCCGAGGCCTGCCGACAGATAGGGCCAAATCAGCGGGCCTCCACGTGTCGCCGCCGCCGCCGACAACAGTTGTTCATAGTCGGCCGCGGTCGCCGGATTCGCGGCTCGGACCGTGGTCAGTGAGCCGGCATGTTCCGCGACCGCGTCCAAAATCAGCTGTTTGGCCTGAGCGATCCGCGGGTCGCCACGCAACGCTTCGGCGGCGGTCTGGAGACTCGGCTGGGACGATCGGTTCATGGCGGCTCGGCACGGAGGACGAGGGAAAAAGAGGGTGGAGACGCTCGGTGCGGCATCGATTCGCTGACCGGCGGCGATGCGGTGTCCGTCGGACACCTGCCCAGACACGTCAGTAGGCCGTCAGGCTCGCAACGACCGACCGACTTTTGAACTTTGCGAAAAACTTAACGCACGTCCCGACTTTCGGCGAGCCGGACAGGGAGGCGTCGGATTAATCGGCGTCGAGCAGCCGCGTCAATTCATCGACCGTCGCGGGGTGATCCGCGGCGACATTGCGGGTCTCCGCGGGGTCGGAGTCATAATCGAACAGCTCGATCGCCGGTGGGCGGTCACCGCGACGTCCGGTGCGGATCAAGCGGTAGCGCGGTGTCCGAATCGTCTGCGAGCCGGCGGTCCAGAAACCGCGCGCCGGTTTGTCGCTCGGGGCGTTCGGCGAATCGAGCCACGGTCGCAGGCTCCGTCCGGAGAGTTCTGCTGGTGTCGGCAGGCCGCAGAGTTCGGTCAGCGTCGGGTAGATATCGACGGTTTCGACGATTGCCGCGGAGACGCTGCCGGGGCCGGTGTTGCCAGGTTGACGAATGATCAGCGGGCTGCGGAGCGCCTCTTCGTACAAGCAGTGTTTACCCCAAATCGCGTGTTCGCCGAGTAGGAAACCGTGATCGCCCCAAATCACGACCACGGTCTCGCGATCCGGGTCGAGCCGGTCGAGTGTTTCTAGCAGTCGGCCGAGCTGGTGATCCATGTAACTGACGGCGGCGGCGTAAGCGTGCCGCAACTGGCGGGCATAAGCCTCGTCGTTTTCGGGATCACGTCCTTGATGTCCATAGTTACCGCGGAACTCGCCGCTGCCGTGCCAGCCCGATGGCCAGGACGGACGGCTGGCGTTGGGCGGGGGATCGAAATCGGCCGGGTCGTGGCGGTCGAACCAGGCCTTTGGGGCGGCGAACGGGAGGTGCGGCTTGAAAAAGCCGACCGCCAAAAACCAGGGAGAATCGGTTGCCATCAGCTCGGTCAGCCACTTCGTCGCTTCATCCGCCACCCAAGCGTCTGGGTAGAGCGAATCGGGGCCGGCGGTCGATTCGATCGCTGGAGATTGGCCTCGGACTCGTGCCCTACCGCCGGCAAAGCCGTGCATGATCGCCTCGGCATGCGGCCAGGGGCCGGCCGGAATTTCGGCTCGATCCCAGCCGCCGGGCAATTCGACGGGGGGTGCGGCCCAGTTCTCGCCCGCCAGGTTGCCCGGATAGTGGGTCACTTTGCCGAGAGAATGAGTCTGATAACCGTGGCTGCGGAACCAGGCAGGCAGGCTCTTGTCAGCCCACTCGGTGTGAGTTTTGAGGATCGCGTTGTTGTTCACTGTGGCCGGTGAATCGGGGTAGCGCCCTCGCATCAACGCCGCCCGCGATGCTCCACAGGTCGGGACCTGGACATAGTGCCGCGAAAAACTGATTCCCGTCGCCGCGAAGCGATCGAGAGCGGGGGTTCTGGCTCGCGATGCCCCCAAATAGCCGACCTCGTTGCGAAGGTCGTCGATGCAGATGAAGAGCACGTTCGGCGGTGCGTTGGCTGGTTTCGCTTCGGCAGCCAGGCCGCTGACTACCAGTGTGAAAGTCGCCACGACAAATGTCACAAAGCGACCGAATCGTTGACCGATCGGATCAACCGTGAACTGATAAACTGGATGGGGCATCGTTGTGGCTCCGATCGAGAACGGGGAGTCGGCCGTCGCCGGGCCGAATGCGATGCATGGTAACGGTTGACAGTTCCGCCGTCGTCCCACGCGTTGCTAGACTGGGCCTTCGGCAGCCGGAGTAATTGCGTTCGCCGCCGCCGGCGGATTGCAGATCAGAAACCACGATGCATGGAGATTGCTGAAGCCAAAATGAGTGACTCATCGAGTGACGTTCACGCCACGGCGGTCCGAGAGATTGACGATCAGTTGGCCCACCTCTGGATGGTCCGCACCTTCATCAAGCACAGTGATGAAGCTCAAGACGATGAGGATCTTCGCGACATTGCCCGCGACCTGTACGACTTCATCCTCGCCGTCGCCCCCGCCAAGCTGGCCGAGGATGACGAAGCCTTTCTAAAAATGGCGAAGAAAAAGTTTTCCAAGCTGAGGAAGGCGGCCGAGTTCTTCGACGAGATCCAGGCCGAGGTGAGCAGTCACACCAACTTCGAAATGGCCAATCGCTCACTCGCGTTGGTCGTCCGCCAGATCGAAACCATCTTGCAGCGGACGTCTTAGAAGTCGCTCAGTACTTCGCCGCCGGCGCGGGTGCCGAGTCCTCGATAGACATTCAAATCGATCGAATCGGATAGCCCGCGGATCGAGCCGTCCATCATGCCGACCTGGATCAAGCCGGCGTGATGGCTGCGGGTCGTGATCACCCCATAGGTGATGTCGCTGGCACTCCGGCCTTCGCGGCTGCTGGAAACGTCGATATCGAAAGTTTGGCCACCCTGGACGTGCGGCACCACGGTGTTTGGCGTGAAGGTCGTCGTGAAGCCGTTATGAATCGCCCGGCCACAAACCCATTCGGTGTGCCCGTTCGTCGCTGACCAAGCCCCACCGCTGACACTGGCGGAAACGTCCTCTGGCCGCAGCGGTTCGGTCGGCGGCACGACCGCATCATGAAATCGTGGCGTAAACGCTTTCACTTCGGCAAAAGCGAGCGTATTGCTCAGTCCGTCAAGGAAGGACGCGGGTCGGATTTTCGCGTTGGGACCGAACGCCCCACCGCCGTCACCACGAGTGATCGGATTGTAGATCAGGTAGCGACCGACATTCAGTGTGTAGTTCAGTGGGTAATGGTAGGGCGTGTTGGACGCGTTGAGCCGCGCGCGGTCGTTCGGCTCGCTGGGGCACATCAAGACCGGGATCCGGGTCGCGGCGATCCCCGATGGTGGAAACAGGGCGTGGTTGCCGGCGGCATGGTAGCCGATCGAGAAATCGATCAGGGCATACTCCGAACCGCCTTCCAAGTAGGGCAGTAAGAACGACTGCCCCGACCAGGGCTGGTTGATCGACCCACCCGCGGCGACCGACGATGGCGGGAACATCCGATGGACCGATTCATAATTGTGCAACGCCAGGCCGAGTTGCTTCAGGTTGTTTTGGCAACTCATCCGACGGGCGGCTTCGCGGGCCGCTTGGACTGCGGGCAGCAACAGCCCGACCATTACTCCGATGATCGCGATCACGACCAGCAATTCGATCAGGGTGAACGCGGAACGACGCGCAGCAAACGAGAGGGGACGCATAACAAGCCTGAGGTGGGGGAGCCAGAGTTTCGCATACCGAGGTGTGCGCTCGTCCGAACGTGGCTGGCTAGGCGGGGTGACGATAACGATCGCTCGGTGGAGACGATCCGCCACGGCTTGGCTTGCTGGCGACTTCTGAGCCGAGCCTGAAAATGAGACTCGTTCTCAGTAGCATAGCGTCGCGACTTGCAACATTCAACCATCGGCGTGTCGAAGATCGGGTTGACGGAACCTTTCGAGGACTTGGTGCGTACCAGGGGCATTCGCGGTACGTCCACCGACGTGAACCGGGCCCTAATGTGCGTGGGATCGCATGGCGGGTGAGAGGAACCCGGATTGAGGTGGTTCGATGTGGCTTCGATGGGCGACATTTTTTGAAAGGGGTCAGTGATGGCACGAAACGAAACGATCGAAAAACTGAAGCAGACACTGCGGTTACGCCGCGAGGCCCTGGCCCGATCGATCAAGGGAGACATGCGTCTGCTGCGTGAACTCCACGGCGACGGTTCGGGTGATGTTTTGGATGTTGCGGCCGATTCCGCCCAAGACGAGATCAACAGTCGTTTGTTGGAAGTGGAAAGTGACGAATTGTCGGCGATCGATGCGGCGTTGGAGCGATTCCGCGACGGCAGTTACGGGGTCTGCCAAGACTGTGGCAAACCGATCCCGCTGAAACGTCTGCAGGCGGTTCCCTACGTCGTCGACTGCATCGATTGTCGGCGTGCTGCCGAGAAACGCAGCGAACCGGGAGCGGCCGGTTGGGGCGGCACCGTCGGTTATTACGGTTAATCGTCCTGGAATCACGCCGGAAGGCGATTTCGGGATCGAGGATTGTCAAGCGACGGAGAGTGATTTCCGTCGCTTTTTTCGTCTCCGCATCGCCATCCGGTGGCATTAGTCAGGACGGTCCTGATGCGCCGTGGTGCTTGAATGTGCCGACGGGTTGGGCCAGGACTACTCGTCTTTTGAATCGCAAATTCGGGACCCGCAAAGCGCCGATGCGTAGGATGAAGCCACGGCTTCAAGCCTCCCTCCCATCGTTGAGTTACGTTGCATGCCCGATTTATCGTTTAGTCGGCCGGTTCGCGGTCCGTACCCATCGCATTGGTTGGCGATCACGCTGGTACTCGGCTCTTTGAGCCCGGTATTCGGGCAGGTCGTCGAGCCGTACCGTAGCCAACGTGTCGGTGATGCCGCATTCGAGCGATCTCGCGATCCGCTCGGTGATGAAGCGACGAATCCGGACCCGGTCGATAACGCTGGCGGTGATTTCGGGGTGTCGTTAAGCCCGAATCGGAGTGATCCACGGGAGGCGTTGTATGCCGAACTCGATGAGGATTACGCCTTGATCGACCGGCTGGCAGGTTTGGTCAAGCGGGTGGCCAAATTGGTCAAGCCGAGTGTGATTCATATCGAAGCCCGCAAAGTTGAGAAGACTCGTGGCCGCAGCGAAGCGTTCGACGAAGCGGGTGCCGGCGTGGTCGTCGAAATCGCTGGCGAATCGTGGGTGCTGACCAACCGTCACGTGATTCTGGGCGCCGAACCGTCCGAGATCGTGCTCCGCACCAGCGAGGGGGTCAAGCTGAGGCCGAGCCGGGTGATTTCCGACGAAAGCACCGATGTCGCGGTATTGAAGATCGACCGCTCCGTGCCGCTAGCGAAGATCGGTCGCAGCGGCGAGATCGAGATCGGTGACTTCGTGATGGCGATCGGCAGCCCGTTCGGGCTCAGTCACAGCGTCACCTTCGGAATTCTCAGCGCCCGCGGACGACGCGACTTGACCTTGGGTAACGAACGGATCGAACTGCAAGATTTTTTCCAGACCGACGCCGCTATCAATCCCGGCAACAGCGGTGGCCCGCTGCTCAATCTGCGGGGTGAAGTGATCGCGATCAATACGGCGATCGCCAGCAACGGTGGGGGCAGCGAAGGGATCGGCTTCGCGATTCCGATCGATATGGCGATGCGGGTGGCCGATGAGTTGGTGCATTTCGGGAAACTCCGCCGCGGCTATCTCGGGGTGACACTCGACCCCGAGTTCACTTCGGCCGAATCGCTCCGGCTGACCGGTGCCGCTTACGGCGCGTTGGTCAAAGAGGTCCGCCCCGGTTCCCCGGCGCAACAGGCCCGGATTCGGCGTGGTGACGTGATCTTGGAGTTCGACGGTGCGACGGTCGAAAACGACGATCATCTGGTGACCCGGGTCGGGTTGGCGCCGATCGATCGTGAGGTGCCGATCGTGATCCATCGTGACGGCCAGCGTTACCGTGCTAGCTTGCAGATCGAACCGTTGAAAAAGTAGTCGCACTCGATCCCCACGGGATCGGGCGACGACGTTCAGATGTGTGTTCGGACGATCGCGACCGCGATGCCGATCACGTCCGCTGAGGCGACATAGATCGCCGCCATTTCCTGATTAGCCGGTTGCAAACGGATCCGGTTCTTCTCGGGGTGCCAATATTTGAGGGTTGCCTCGCCGGTGGGGGTTAACGCGACCACCAATTGTCCGGGATCGGCCCGGTCGGCCGGTTCGACCACGACGTAGTCGCCGTCGACGATATGGGCATCGATCATCGAATCGCCCGATACTCGCAGCACGAATCGATCGGGGTGAAAAACCGATTCTCCCAGGTCGATCCGTTCGTTTTGCTCGAAGGCTAGCGAGGTTGGTCCCGCCGCTACGACGCCGGCTAGCGGCATCGAAAACCGCCCGCGGTCGGCCGTCGAGGCCAACGCGATCGCCCGGCTCTGTTTGGCGCGGCGGATGATCAGTCCCTTCTTTTCGAGCGACTTGAGATGGCACATTACGCCGTTGGGACTGCGAATCCCGAAGTGACTGCCGATCTCGCGGACCGTCGGGCCGTAGCCGCGGTCGAGGATCAGTGTGCGGATGAGTTCAAAGATCTCTTGCTGACGCGGGGTCAGCGATGGGGAATCTGACATCGGATTGCGTGGTGAGAGTGGGGGAGGAACTCGGGCAATGCCGTCGACGATTCGATCGATGCCGACCATCAGGCCGCCGCGGTGGCGACACCGACATCGTCGCTTTACAGCATACCAGCGAAATGGAGCCCGATGACCAGTAAGCCGAGAGGACCACACCAAAGTGCGAACCAATGCAATCGGTCGCGGTCGCTCCAATACATCAACCAGCGGAGCGCGAAGATGCCGAGTGCGAAAGAGATCAAGGCGCCGATAGCCAGCAAGGTCACCTCTTCGCCGCTGATCCCTTCTTCCACCAGGTCCTTGACCTCCAACACCGTCGCGCCGAGGATCGCGGGGATGGCGAGCAAAAATGAGAACGTAACCGCGTCGGGGCCGCGGAGGCCGATCAGGCGGCCACCAAAGATGGTCGACCCGCTGCGACTGATCCCGGGCAAAATCGCCACCGCTTGAAAGCAGCCGATCACCAACGCTTGCCACCACCGCATGCGGGCATACTGCAGCCCGCCCCCGGGAACGTATTTCAGCATCACCAGAACGCTTGAGGTGACCAGCAACATACAGCCGGCCAAGAGTGTGTTCTTCAGGATCGGCTCGGCGAACGCCTTGACCGGTAGGCCGACCAGGACGACCGGGATCGTGCCGATGACCAGCATCGGAATGACCCGCCGGTCGCTGATCAACAGCGCCAGAATTCGACGCCAATAGACGACCAGGATCGAACCGAGCGTCCCGCCGTGTAGGATGATCTCGACCGCAGCCGACTCCTTCGGCTGACCCAGCATCGCCCCGACGATCGCCAGATGCCCCGATGAGCTGATCGGCAAAAACTCCGCGATCCCCTGGATCACGGCCAGGACGATCATTTCGATCAATTGCATCCGGTCAAATCCTCAGCAAAAAGGGGTGTCGACCGGCCGCGATCGAGGTTGTCGTGGCACGTCGATTCTGCGATGGTGAAGTTCTGTTATAGGGATTCCCACCGGCATGGAGGCTACCGTGAAGTTCACTTTTTCTGCCCTGATCGGCGTTTCATTGTTGTGGGGTGTCGGGCCAGCGGTCGCAGCGGATTCCGAACCTGCAACGTCCTCTCAATCCGAAACCTACCAGTTGCGGTATCGATTGAAACCGGACGAACGGATTCATTACGAGGTGACGCACGTCGCCAAGACCAAGACCCGCATCGGTGGTGTCGAGGAACTCGCCCAAGTGCATACCGTCAGCGAGAAAGTTTGGGAGATTACCGGCGTCAGTGACGAAGGGGCGATGACCTTCATTCATGCCGTCGATTCCGTGCAAATGACCCAGCAGGCCGGTGATGCCGATGAGGTCCGCTGGGACAGTCGATCCGGCGAGCCGGCACCGCTGCTGTTCGAATCGGTTTCGCAACAACTCAACAAACCGCTCTCGACTGTGACGATCAATCCGCGCGGGCAAGAACTCGATCGCGAGCAACACGGCGGCAGTGTGGCCACGCTCGGGATGGGTGGATTGACGATCGCTTTACCCGAGGAAGCGGTCGCCATCGGCTATTCCTGGAGCGTCCCTCGTGAGATCAAGGCACGGGGCGAAGCGGGGGAGGTCAAGGTGATCAAGGCTCGTGATACCTTCACCCTGAATCAGGTGCAGACCGGCGTCGCCACGATCAAGGTCCGCAGCGAAATCCTGACGCCGATCGAACAGGCTTCGGTCAAAGCCCAAATCGTCCAGCAGCTCAGCAACGGGACCATACGCTTCGACATCGACGCCGGGCGGCTCCTCAGCAAGCGACTCGATTGGGACGAAACCGTCGTCGGGTTCCAAGGTGCCAACAGCCTGATGGAGTATCGCGCCCGAATGACCGAAGAATTGGTCACCGGCCCGGTCCGTACCGCCAAGCGATGAAACGCAAGGGTGAAGTTCACCCGCATCGCTTCAATCGATTTCAGAAGGTGATCACGTCGCCGTCGGCCGCGACGCGGGTCTCCGCAAAGATCGCGCGGGCGGCGGCGATGTCGATCGGGTCGTCGCCCGAGGCCAACGGGTTGATGTGGGTCAGCAGCAGGCTCGCTACTTCAGCAGCCTGGGCGATTCCGGTCGCCCGCGATGTCCAGCAGTGCCCTGTCTTGACCGCCCATTGCTGTTCGGAGTCGCGAAAGTAGCACTCGTGCATCAGCAGGTCGGCCCCCGCCATCCAGCGACAACAATCGGCCGACGTATCGCCGACACTGTCGGTGGCATAGATCAGAGTTTTCGCAGGGGCGGTCCAGCGGAGCCGATACGCGAGTGAGCCACCGGGATGCTCCTGTTCGCGTGAGTCGACCGTGACCGATCCCGAAACGCCGATCCGGACGACTTCACCCGGTTCGATCGGTCGCCACTGAACCGGGATCGGCGCGGGGAAAATCAGTCCGTGAAAGAGATGCTCACGGACGGCAGCCAATTTGTCGGGTTCCCCCCAAACCCGGACCGATTCGACGGGCCGGAGGTGCAGGATATCGAGCAGGAATGTTAGCCCGAGGATGTGATCGAGGTGGCTGTGGCTAAGCAGGATGTCGAGACTGTCGGTTTCGATCAGCGGCGGCAAACGGTACATCCCGCTGCCGGCATCGAGTACCACCCCGTCTGCGGGCAAGAAATAGCAGGAAGTGTGTCGCCGGTCGTTGGGATGATAGCCGGTCGTGCCCAAACAATGGATCTTCATGCAGCCTAGTTTGGTTAACCGGGAGGGCCGCGGCAATCCGGCGGCTGGTCGCGACCAGCCATCGACAGCTGAGAATTAGGTTTGAGACGCGGTACCACGACTCGAAGGCCGCCAGTCGACCAGATGGATTTCGACGTTTCGGCGTCCGGCGAATTCGTTGATCACCGGCCGATAGGCGATGTCGATCGGGCCATCGCAGGCGTTCAGTTCGTCGCACCAGTCACCTTGGCCGAAGGCGACTGCGCGAATCTTGACGTTTTGCTGTGACAATCGAGCCGTCAGATGGCGGTCGCCACCTCCCATTCGACGCGACGGTTCGGCCAGACTGACGTGGTTGCTGCAAAGGACCGGACGAGGGTTCCCTTGACCGAAGGGTGACAACTGTTCGATCTGGGTAACCGTCTGCAGACTCAATTGCCCCAACGGTGCCTGGGCGTCGATCAGGATTTCAGGGTCGGTGTCGAGATCGGCGGTCTGTCGTGAAATCGCCTCGAAAAGCTCATCCCGGAACGCCCCGATCTGGTCCTCGGCGATCGTCAGCCCAGCGGCCGCCCGGTGTCCCCCGAAACGGATCAGCCGATCGCTACACTCGCTAAGCGCTTGATGCAGATCGATACCCGCTGACCCTGCCCGGCCGGACCCGACACCCGGTTTACCGCCTGCTTGGTCGAGCGAGATGACGATCACCGGTTTGCCGTACTTGTCGGCTAACCGGCCCGCGACGACACCGATTACCCCGAGGTGCCAACCGACACCGGCCAAGACCAGCCCCGGGTCGCCCTCGGGATCGAAATCGGCAGTCGCCAACTTGCCAGCGGCGAGCTGGACCGATCGTTGCAGCGAATCGCGACTGGCGTTGAGTTGGTCGATGTACTCGGCCAAGGCGATCACCCGATCGCCCGCTGGCGAGGTCAGCAATTCGATTCCGAGTTGAGCCTGACCCAAACGACCGGTCGCGTTGAGTCGCGGCGCGAGCGAAAAAGCGACGTCTTCGCTGAGCAGATTCGACTTGTCCTGTAATTTCGTCAGCTTCATCAGTTCGGCGAGTCCCGGCAGCGGGTCGGCGCGGAGCGATCGTAGGCCGTGATGAACCAGGATCCGGTTTTCGTCCAGCAGCGGGACCATGTCGGCGACTGTCCCGATCGCGGCGAGAGCGAGCGACTGCATCAGGTATTCTCGCATCGGAGGGTCGACCTTCGGCGACCCACAAGCCTGCTGGCAGAGCGCCCAGGCGAGCTTGAATGCGACCCCCGCTCCGCACAATTCACCGAACGGGTAACAGCTGCCCGGCAACCGTGGATGCACGATCGCGTCGGCGTCGGGCAGCGATTCGGCTAATTGATGGTGATCGGTGATGATCAGCGACATACCGAGCCGACGACAAACCTCGGCCTGCTCGATACTCGTGATCCCACAGTCGACCGTGATGATCAGCCGTCGGCCACGGCGATGGAGCTTTTCGATTCCTTCGATGCTGAGCCCGTAGCCCTCTTCGAGCCGGTTGGGGACGAAGTAATTGACGTCAGCGCCGAGCAGCCGTAGGCCGTTGACCAAGATCGCCGCGGACGTGATTCCGTCGGCGTCGTAATCGCCATAAATCGTGATCGGTGTCGCCTCGGCGATCGCGGCGGTGATGATCGCTACCGCCTCGCTGACGCCCGGCAATTCGAGCGGATCTCGCAAGCCGACCAGCTTGGCATCGAGAAACAGTTTGGCATCATCGGGACGGTAAATGCCACGACTGACCAACAACTGGGCCACCACGGCGGGCACACCGGCGGCTCGCATCAACGATTCGACTCGGCCCGTGTCGTGCGGCAGTAACCGCCATGTCTTCCGCATCCCGGAATCCTGCGAGGGGTCGCAACGAGGGCGAATCGCGGCTTATTTCTTCTTTTCGAGATGCAGCGTGTGACGCCGCAGCCGCGGGCTGTACTTCTTCAGTTGCAACTTTTCGCCGCCCGGCTTACGGACGATCGTGTAGTTGTAATCGCCGGTTTCTTGACAAACCAAAAAAACGGTTTCGGCTTTCTTTTTGCTTTTGGCCATATTCGGGATGCCTTGCGGCTGATTCGTGATTGGTTGGGAACTTCCGGCGGGATTTTACCGCGGCGACGAACGGTTCAGATTATGCCCTGCCGACACCGATTTCCGCAAGGCTTCGATCTGGGATCGGCTCGTCCCGATCACCTTCGCAATATCGAGAAGCGACCAGACGGGCCATCGAGTCGATCGTCGGGTGCTCCCAGGCCAACATCGGCGTCAATTCGGTCCCGCAGCTGTCTTCCAGGTCGCCGATCAGTTCGATCGCCATCATCGAGTCGAAACCGTAGTCTCCGAAAGCCCGTCCGGTGTCGATCTGGTCAGGTTCCACCCCCGCTCGCACGACAAGCCACTGAACGATCCAATCACGGACCGTGATGGCTACTTCCTCAACGTCCTCGGGTGTCGCCGATTCGGGCAGCGACGGCAGTGGCAAGGGCGGCGCTTCGGTTCCGCTCGACCTCCGCCACTGGTGCAGCGGTTGCGCGCCGTCCTCGCTAAGACGTTGCTGACACGCGTTACGACGGATCTTGCCGCTTGTCGTAACAGGGATCGTCGCTGGCGGTACGACGAAAATCTCACGTGGGTCGATCTCATGCTCCTCGATCACCCGCTGGCGGATCTGACGGCATAGCGATGGAAACTCACGTCGTGACGCCCCCCGCTTGATTTCTGCCATGATCGCTAACGATTCGCCGACCGCAGTCGCCGCCGAATAGGCAGCAACCCGGGCCACGGAACCGCTGACGGCCAATACGGTCGTTTCGATGTCCTGCGGGAAGTGGTTGCGGCCGCGGACGATGATCAATTCCTTCTGGCGCCCGGTGACGTACAACTTGCCCTGATGCAAAAATCCGAGATCGCCTGTGCGGAAATAGCTCGCCCCGTCGTTGAGCTCACCGAGTAATCGTGATGCCAAACCCGAACGCTGGACGAGTCGGGCACTGAACCGATCGGCATCCGCTTCGCCGTGATTCCAATAGCCCTGCGACACGCTTTCGCCACAAATCCAGATCTCGCCGATGCGACGTTCACCGACCGACCTGGCGGTTTCCGGATCGACGACGACCAACCGGTGGCCATCCGTCGGAAAGCCACACGACACCAATGATATCGACGGGCGACCGGAATCCGGCGAAAGCAGCTTCACCCGCCCCGACGCGAACGAGTCGCGTTCCACGTCCAACACCGACAACTTGCCGGGCCCCCGTCCGCCTGTGACCAACAAGGTCGACTCGGCTAGGCCGTAACAGGGATAGAACGACTCTTCGCGGAAACCGACCGACGCGAAGCGGCTGGCAAAACTTCGCAATGCCGCCGGCCGAATCGGTTCGGCGCCACAAAAAGTGACTTTCAAGCAGGAGAGATCGAGCTGGTCGGCTTGCTGTGGCGGGATCCGATCGGCACACAGTTCGAATGCGAAATTGGGGCCGCCCGTCACCACGGCCCGATAACGATCGACCGCTTGCAGCCAAAGGATCGGTCGGCGGACGAATGATTGAGGATTCATCAACACCGCTCGATAGCCGAGGTTCAACGGTGTCAGGATGCCGCCGATCAGCCCCATGTCATGGAAGTGTGGGAGCCAAAATACACCGGTTGTGGGGGCGTCGGCGGGCGAATCGGAACCCCACTCGAGCCCGAAGCTCCGCCTGATCACCTCCAGGTTGGTCATCAGATTTCGCTGCGAAACGATCACACCCTTGGGCGAACTCGTGCTGCCCGAGGTGTACTGCAGGAAGGCGACCGAATCGGCGGTCGTTGCCGACGGCCGCTGACATCCGCCGCTAGCGATCGTATCGACGGCCAGAACGGGAACGGCGGCCGCGGCACCGAGCTTGTCGCGGTTGAGACGATCGAGCGTCGCCGAATCGCTGAGGATCAATGCGGGGTCGCAGTCCGCGACGCTGGTATCCAATCGCGGCATCGCCCGGTGCGGTTTCGGATAACCGGTCGGGACCGGGATCCAGCCGGCGATCTGACAGCCGACAAATGCCGTGATGAACTCGAGCCCCGGGGGGAATAGCAGCATCGCCCGCGGCGCTGCGCGGCCCGGATCAACGATTTCAGCTCCCTTTCCGCCGTCGCGACGAGCATCGAGCGCGGCGGCGACATCGAGACAGCGTTGCCATAGCTCGCCGTAGCTCAACTGTCGCGGCGTCTCATCGCCATCCAAAAAGAGGATGGCCGTACGGTCCGGATGCAGCGAAGCCCGTCGGTCGAGCATCTCGGGAAATGTCGGGAAGTGGTTCATGGCGACCGTTGTGCAGACCCGGTACTGAACTGCCACGACGTATCCGACGCGGCGACGAAAGGGCCTCGAACGAGCGACTTCATCAACAAGCCAGACAAACTCGATCAGGCATCCATAAAATATCGTCTCGCGACAAGATCAACAAACGTCCGGCGCCGTCGACCTAATCGCTATCAACGGTTCACAATCCATCGACGACGGTTCTCGTCTGGACGGAGCGCCGCGCGATATGATATCCCGGCGATCGATTCGCGACGCGGTCCGCCGCCAATTTCACGTCATCCCCACCAGCCTACCCAGAGGATAACCGATCGCTATGTTCCGCACCCTCCTGTTGATGTTCGCCATCGGGGTCGTTTCCCCGATGATTTTCGCCACCGATGCGGCTGCCGATGAGATCGTTCGCTATCGGCTGGAATCCTGGAAACGGAAACACCTCCACGATTCCGCCAAAGCAGATAAGATCGCGGACACCTTGAAAAAACTCGGCTGTGACGTGGAGAAAGCCGACCACAACGGCCATATCGATGTCAAATACCGCTGCCCGCAGTGGCGTCAGATCTCACTCGATTCGCACGAAGAAGCGGGTCGATGGGTCCGCTGGTTCAAGACCTACCACTTCCAGACCGAACACAAGCACTGATTCGCCCCTTTTTCCCCGCTCGATCGCTAGCTGGCTTGACGAATTCGGCCGGCGAAGCGATCATGACGATGTCCGGAGGGTAAGCGAATGGTTAGCAGGCTGATTCGAAATCAGTTGCCCAGAAATGGGTTGCGGGTTCGAGCCCCGTGCCCTCCGCTCCGTCGCATCAGCGTTCCAGCGGGTAAAGCTGGTACAGCATCAGGTAGACGAGCACGCCGGTGATCGAGACGTACATCCAGATCGGGAACGCAAAGCGAACCAACCGCTTGTGTGCCACGATTCGTCCCTTAGCCGCCAAATAGACCGCCCTGAAAGCGAGCACAGGGACGAAAATCGCCAGCGGCAAGTGGGTCAGCAGGATCGCGAAATAGGTCACCCGAGCCGCCGCTGGGACCCCCTGCTCGACCGTCGGAAACCGCTTGTTGAACTCGCCGATCGTCTGGTACAGCGCCACTTTGTGCAGCAAATAGAGCAGCAGAAACAGGACGCTGACCGCGAGTGCCGAAACCATCAGCTTTTTGTGGGCTCGGGCCTGCCCCGACTTGATCTTGATCAGTCCGAGCGTCAACAGCACCGTGGCGACGGCGTTGAGTGACGCGGTCGCGTGTGGCAGATTGCCCGCCAAAAACTGCCACATCGTCTAAGCCGCCCGCTCGAGTTGGTTACGAATGTCGACCTTTAGCTTTTCGAACTGCTTCGCTTCGGGCCAACTGTAATATCCGACGATTTGTCCGCCCGGATCGACCAGGATGAACTTTTCGGTGTGAAACTTCTCGTCGACGGCAAGTTTAAAAATCTCGGCACCGATCCGGCGAATGTAGATCAAATCGCCAGTCAAAAACAGCCACTGGTCGGCATCGGCCCCAAATCGGGCGGCGTATTCCCGCAGCGCAGTCGGCGTGTCGGTCTCGGGATCGACCGAAATCGATACGAAGCGGACCCCGCTGTCAGCAAACTCGGACTGCAGTTGTTGCACCTTTTGGTTCTGCTGGACACAGATGCTCGGACAGGTGCTGAAGAAAAAGCTGACCACATACGGTTGCCCCAACAAATCGTCGCTGCTGACCGGCTCGCCACTTCGTTCGGTCAGCTCGAATTCGGTCATCCAACCCTCCGGTGCCATCGCCGGTTCGTCTTCCGTGACCGAGTCGGGGTCGAGCGGGCCGTCATTGCTGAAAACCACCCGCTCCGCGTCGGCGGTCGGGCCGCGACCACGAAACTCGCGGATCGTCAGTCCCAACACGACACCTAGCAGCAGGATCGTGACCACATGCAAAAAAATACGCATCGCTTCATCTACCTCAGGAAATTAAGTCGGCCCGCCGATGGCCTCGCATCAGCGACCAGGCGATCAGCGTGGTGATGACCATGAAAGCCAGCGAAACCGACCAGCAGATCGGAGACGACGGGGCAAAACCGCTGGCCGAAAAATCGACCGCCGGGTAGAGCAAACGCCTCAATTCGACGACCGGATAGGTCAACGGGTTGGCCCGCATCAGCCCGCCGAGAGCCAATTGGCCTCCCCCCGCACCACTGTCCCATGCCGGGATCGGGAAGAAAGTGCCGCTCAGCAGCCACATCGGCATCAACCCCAACATCATGATCGCATGGAAACCCTGGGTGCTGTCCATCGGCCAGGCGACGATCATTCCCAGCGAGCACATCGTGATGGCGACGACGGCCAACAGTGCCAAAACGCCGAACACTGATGTGGAGAGCGACGCGGCGCCGAACAGATAGACCAAGGCGAGGAACACCACGGCTTGGACCCACGCGATTGTCGAGCCGCCGAGAACCTTGCCGGCCAACACGGGCCACCGCCCGACCGGAGCGACCAAGACCGATTGCATGAACCCTTCACGCCGATCCTCGATCACCGAAATCGTCGCGAAGATCGCCGTGAACAAGACGATCAATGCGATCGTCCCCGGCAGAAAGTACTCCATGAAGTTCTGGTCACCCGCCCCCACGAACGAACCTTGCAGGCCGGTGCCGAACAGCAGCCAAAATAACAACGGTTGGACGACAGCAGAAATCACCCGATTTCGCTGCCGAAAAAACCGAATCCACTCTCGCTTGGCCAACATCCAGGCCGCCGCAGTGCCACTAGGCCGATACTCAGCCACCGAACTATCCTCGGGATGGGAGTTGGCGGGCTGCGATTGACTCGGCTGGGGAGGGGTGATCGTTGACATGCTCAGTGCGGGGTCACGTTGGGAGACGGGCAGGCGGTGCGGGCAGGAGGGCCGTGGGGCACGGGATCGGGAACGCCATCGAGTTCGACAGCGGGAATCGGGCGATCAATCGAACCGATAACCCGTCTTGGCGATGAAGACGTCTTCCAGCCCGGGACGACCGACCGTAATCGACTCGACCCGGGAACCTAATCGGTCAGCGATTCGGGGGACCAACGATGCAGCATTCTCGGCTCGCACTCGAAGTTGACCCGAGACTCGTTGGGTGTCGAGCCCCAATTCGTCGCGGAGCACCTTTTCGGCCTCATCGGGGTCGACCGCTGAAACCGTGATCAGGGCGTCGCCGAGTTCCCCGCGGAGTGACCCGGGAGTGCCGTCGGCGATCAAGCGACCGCGGAACATGATCGCCAACCGATCGGCTTTCTCCGCCTCCTCGAGCAAATGAGTCGTCAGTACCACCGTGATCCCCTGATCGGCCATCGTACGCAGCGTCTGCCAGAGGTCGATCCTGGCCGCAGGGTCCAGCCCGGTGCTCGGCTCGTCCAACAGCATCACGCGGGGACGGTGAAGTAAGCCTTTGGCGAGTTCGACTCGGCGTTTGAGTCCACCGGAAAGTTTCTCGCAAATCTCGCCGCGACGATCGGTCAACTTCATCTGGGCGAGCACCTCGTCGCGGCGTGCCGCGAGCCGTCCGCCCGAGAGCCCGTACAAAGCCGCCTGGCAGGCGATATTCTCATCGACCGACAATTTTTTGTCGAGGCTCGGCGATTGAAAGACGATCCCGATTCGACCGCGGACCGCCAGCGACGATGTCGCTACATCCAGTCCGGCGACCTCGATGCTGCCACGCTGAACCGGTACGAGTGTGCTGAGCAGCCGAAAGAGCGTCGTTTTGCCACTCCCGTTGGGGCCCAATAAGGCGAAGATCTCGCCACGATCGATCTCCAAATCGACACCCCGCAACGCCTCGTGATCGCCATAACGGTGATGCACATCTCGACAGCGGATCGTGGCCGCATCCCGCGACGAATCGGCAGGCAAAATCATCGTTAGCGTCCCCAGTAGAGTGCCGCTAACGTCATCAGCATCAGCGAAGCGGGTAATTGAAGCAGCGACGCCCTGAGCAGCTTGCGGGCCGTCAGGTCATCTCGCGAGCGGGCAAACCGAAACGCTGCGGCCATCATCGGGACCGTCGACGCCAATACCACAGCGACCAGCAGCCCGGTTATCGGGCTCCAACCGGGAGAAAGCAGAAACACCAAGGCTACCAAGCAGGCGGCCAATGCCAGCATTCCGATCACGCTCTGACGCCCGGCGCGGTGGCCCGATGGATCGACCGTCGTCGTCATCCGAATCCCCGCTGCCGCATACTGCTTTCTGACCAACCAAGCGATCGCCATGAAATGCGGGTATTGCCAGGCGACCAAGATGCCGACCAACAGCCAGCCGCGGGGGTCTGTCAACGAACCTCCTCCAGCCGTGTACCCGATCATCATCGGCAAAGCCCCCGAAATCGCACCGACCGCCGTGTTCCACTGCGAACGGGTCTTCAACGGAGTGTAACAGGGCACGTAGAGCACCCAGGTAGCGACGGCCAGCGCCGCCGGGATCCATCCGACGCTCGCCGCTAAGTAAGCCGTACCGACGATCCCCAACACGGCCGAAAATGCGACACCACCGCTCAGCCGGAGTCTTGCCGCCGCCAGCGGACGCCGCCGGGTTCGCTCCATCCGTGAATCGAGTTGGCGTTCCCAAGCCTGATTCATCGCCCCCGCACTGCCAGCGACCAGCCCGACACCGATCGCCAGCTGAATCAACAAAGTAGCCGAAATCCAACTGCCCGCCGCGATCACCGCCGCGATTACCGTCGTGATCAGGATCATCGTCACGATCCGCGGCTTGGTCAGCTCCACCAGGTCACGGACCAAATCGCCCAGCCCGGACCGATCCGTCGCCAGCGTTATCGATTCCTCGGCCAACGAAGACGATTGCGACGCGGTTCGCCCTTGCCCCCCGCGATCTTCGACCGCCGGCAACCGGCAACCGGCTTGGCCGACGACGTGGGCCGAGACCTCGGTCGACGGCGAACCGGGCGATGGTGGGACCATGACACTCACGCTCATCAAACCACTACTCATTTCAAGTCAAACGATCGATTACAGAACCACAGCGGCCGAACCGGCACGCTCGATAGCCTGGTTCGCGGCGAAACGTACCCGCCACAGTCGCAGCATTAGGAATACCGATGTGACCAATACCAGCGCCCCGGTGGCGACATGCCCCGTGATCATCAGCGACTCGGCAAAGGCCTGGCTCTTGACCAGATAGGAGGCCGATCGCGGGCCGACCTGTGCCCACCAGGGAATGCCGTAACGAGCCACCCATGTCACCGAGCCGAGCAAGATCTGCCACAAGACAAAGATTAACAGCAGTGAGGCAGGTCGCGACAGGGTCAAATCGCCGCACCCGGCGGATCGTTCGCCGTTCTGACCCGCCGCTCGGCTCAGCCGCCATGCCAACCAGGCTGCCAATGCCAAAATGACGAAGGCGGTCGAGATGTGTGTCATCACCAGGTGAGTGAACCCGCCCGGAGCAGCGGTCGGTTGGACGTGCCGCAATTGGGCCCCCAGCACAACCTGTAGATAGGCCAGGCCACAGACCGCCAGCGAAACTGTCATCAGCCCCGCCCCCGGACGAAAATCGCGACGGCCGGATGACTCGGGTTCGCTCCCATCGCGTTCCCACCACCAACGGCTGGTGACGACCATCAGCCCGACGCAGAGCGAAAAGAAAATTTCCGCGGTGCATCCGTGAAGCATCGCCAACGTTCGGTCTGCGAGTACCACGCGGGCTCCCCCGAGCAATCCCTGGCCGATTACCGCCAACAGGACCAGCACCGACAACCAGCGAACCCAACGCCGCGGTTCAGAGAAAAAGGCGAAGCCGACCGCGACGATCGAGACGAGTCCGACCAATGCCCCCAACAGCCGATGGCCATGCTCGATGAACAGGTCGAACGGGCCCAGCAGCCAGGTCTGATAGGGATACAGCAGCAGGTTGTAGCCGTAGGTCCCCGGCCAGTCGGGCACCGCCATCCCGGCGTCGTAGGTCGTGACTTGACCACCGACCCAGATCAGCGGCCAGACCAATCCGACGATCACGATCGACCAGCGATGCAACCATCGGCCCGGCGGTAAAGATTCTGCTGCTGAGTGATCCCGCGCCGATTCAACCATCGAGTCTTGACCCCCGGAAAATCCACTCGCCCGTCATTCCGCCCGCGACCGCTCCGCCCGCACCGAAACAGAACAGTGGAATCAAACCACCATAACCCAAGCTCCACATGGCGACGACGCCAACCGCCAAACCGGCGATCGCCCCGGCCGACCGACCCGCATCTCGACTCAGCCTCATCGAATCATCCTTCCTGACGTGATGAGGGGGTGAGTAGCAGATCCTTGCGGCCGTCGAGCGACAGCAGGAAGGCGACCAACTCCCAAACTTCGGTCGATGTGACTCCGGTAGCGCCAGTCGCCTCCTGGACCAACAGCCCCGGCATCGGCGTCCCGTCGATGCCGACGACCAGGCGACGGTAAAGCGATTCGGGGTCAGCGGTCCCCCGGTAGACTCCCCAAGCCAAGCGTCGCGGCTGAATCGCTCGCGGGCGGAGCGCCCCGGCCCGCCGCAATGGCGCGATCTGATCCGCGTCACTCGGGGTCAAACCCAATCGCGTCGTCTGCTCCTTGGTCCAATCGTCATAATCGAGCGTGACCGCGTCGGCGTTCCCATCTTTGCCGTGACACGATGCGCAATTGGCCACCGGTCCATGAAACCGCTGACGTCCCCGCTCAATCGCCGCGTCCAATTCGGCCTCCGCGGAGTAAACTGGCGGTGCCGGGACCTCCACTGGTCGTGCATCGATCCATGCCGATGCGACATCGGTGATGATCTGTGACACCGCCGACCCGATTTCCGCTGATTGGAAATGCCCCTCCCCGTCGGTCAACAATCGGTCCGCCGTTGAGTCGGGACGCTCGTCACCGTAGCCGAGTTCGGCGACGGCGAACCGCTGCAATCGACGTTCGGTTTCGCCGCGAATCGACAAATAGATCACGTAGTCGACCACCGCCTCGATGTCTTCCTCGGGTAGCCTCGCGAACGAGGGCATCGACGTGCCCGGAGCGCCGCGGACCAGCAGATCGGTCAAATCGGCTCGCAGCGGCTTCTCCCCCCGGGGGCTGCTTTTGAACTTGAAGATGCCGGCGCGAAAGTCTCGCGGATAAGGATTCTGTAAAGCCGCCGCGGGACCCGCTCCGCCGCCTTCCAAGCCATGACAGACGACACAATGAGCTCGATAGATTCCGAAGTGGACGTCTTCACGGTCGCTCGATACCGGCCCGGCAGCTCGCTGTAAATTCTCCAAATCGATCAAACCGTCGGGAAAGCTCTCGGGCAGCAGCGGCACGTCAGGATTGCCAAAGAGTTCGCCGACCACCGCCGCCGAATCCTCCACCGCCGCCGCCACCCCGGTCGATTCGCGGAACGAAACCACACGGCCGTGCAACTCGTTGGCAGCAAAGCGATCGGTTGCAGCGTCGCAGCCGACGATGCCAAGGATGGCTAGGATGCCGACCAGTCGCACTGAGCGAGCGGAAGCGCCAGCCAGTCGGAAAGCCCGAAACGGAATCATGGAAGATCGATCGATATCAAAATGGGTTTTTGTGATGACTGAATAATAAGGAGACGACCACTCGGTCAACCGTCGGGTACGGCCCGGCACAACGCCTTTGCCGGCAGCGGACGTCAGGACCGACGATCGCCCCATAACCGCAACAGTTCGATCAGGTGTTCACTCGCTGCCACCATTTCGTCCAAACAGGCGAACTCCAAGACCGAATGGATATTGTGTTGGCCGCTGGAAAGGTTCGGTGTGGCGAGCCCCTTCTCGGTCAATTGCGATCCGTCGGTGCCGCCGCGAACGATCGTCTGCTGGTGCGGCCGACCGAGATTTTCGAATGCCGCGACCGCCAAGCCGATCGATTCGGGCAATTTCCGCAGCCCCTCCGCCAGGTTGCGGTACTGCCGTCGACGTTCGAGCTTCACCTTCAGGCCTGGTGAGCGAGCCGCGGCGGCTGTCGCCAAATCGCGGACTAAGTCGGCGAACTCGTCAAGTTGATCAGCGTCGAACGATCTCAAAATCAGATCGACCTCGCACCGCCCTACCCCACCGTGGACATCATGGACATGAATGAAGCCGTCACGGCCAGCGGTCGTTTCCGGGGTGCGATCGTCGCGCGGCAGCGATTCGATAAAGGCGGCCGCCCCTCGCAGGCTGTTGATCATCTGGCCTTGGGCGATCGCCGGATGGATGTTGTGGCCGATGAAGCTGATCCGCATCGCGTCGGCCGAAAAGGTTTCGACATCGATCATCCCGGCACCGCCGCCGTCGACCGTATAAGCGACGGTGGCATCGAGTCGGGCCAGATCGATCTTGTCGGTCCCGTGCCCGATCTCCTCGTCGCAGGTGAATACTAATTTCACGGGGCCGTGCATCAGGTGAGGCCGTTCGATCAGGTGATGAGCGACCTCCATGATGATCGCCACACCCGCTTTGTCGTCGCCGCCCAGCAGCGTTGTACCGTCGGTCGTGATCAGAGTTTTGCCGATCAATCCGCCCAGCGTCGGCGAGTTCGATCGGTTCAATTCCAAGCCGTTGGGCAACCGTACCACGCCCCCGTCGTAGGCTTCGACGACTTGCGGGGTAACATCGTCTCCCGGCGCCTCGGGCGATGTGTCGAGATGAGCGATCAACGCGACCGTCGGCAAACCGGGGCCCGCCGTGCTCGGGATCGTCGCCCACACCAAGCCGGACTCATCCTGGTCGACGTCGTCGGCACCGATCGCCCGCAATTCGTCCGCTAAAATCCGTCCCAGCGTGAGTTGGCCGCTGCTGCTGGGGTAGCTCGAGGCGGTCGGGTCGGCAGCGGTGCCGACCCGGACATAACGCAGGAACCGATCGAGCAGACGGGACGATTGGATCACGTTGGGACTCCTCATAGACGATAGCTTCCGATGACCGAGCCGGCGGTTCGTGGCAAGCGAAGCGACGCAGCGGAAAGATTCAACGGGCGTCGGTGCGGCACCATCGGGGTGACGAATCACGTTACACTGTCGCCCACGCCGTCGATAGTGACCCCTTTTCGTGACTTCCGGAGAGACCATGGACCCCGTCTCGCACCTGATCTTTGACGTCGAGAGCGTGGCCGATGGCGATCTGATCGCGGCCGTCAAGTATCCGGAAGAAGGGCTCTCCTCGGAAGCGGCGATCGAACGATTTCAGGCCGAATTGGTCGAGCAATCGGGTAAGACCTTCATCCCTTACACGTTTCAAATCCCGACCGCGGTGGTGATCGCGAAAGTCGGCCGTGATCTCGATCTGATCGATATCGTTTCACTTGACGATCCCGATTTTCGACCTCACGTGATTACGGAGAACTTTTGGCGCGGCTGGGAGTTATACGGGCGACCACAATGGGTAACCTTCAATGGTCGCGGCTTCGACCTGCCGCTGATGGAATTGGCGGCCTTCCGCTATGGCCTCTCCATCCCGGTCTGGTTCAACCTCGGCGGGCCGAGCTACAAGCAGTGTCGTAACCGATACAACACCGATGCCCATTTTGATCTCCACGAGTTTCTAACGAACTTCAACGCCACCTGGTTTCGAGGCGGACTCGACCTCGCCGCCCAATTGGTCGCCAAACCCGGCAAGATGGCGATCAAAGGGGATCAGGTGCAGGAGATGTACCGCCGCGGCGAATTGCAACAAATCAGTGACTACTGTCGCTGCGATGTGCTCGATACCTACTTCGTCTTTCTCCGCTCCATGGTGGTGATGGGACGGATCAATCGGCGACGCGAGCAAGAATTGGTCCACGCAGCCCACGACTGGCTCGAGCAACGCCGCGATTCCAACCCGGGTTATGTCGCCTACCTCGACCGCTGGGCCGATTGGGTCGATCCCTGGACTTCGCCGCCCTCGCCCGAGCATTCGTCGCTCACTCGCAACGTCTCGCAGGACGACAGCACGCCGCAAGGTCAAGGAGAGCCGCCCGATTCAGGCGAGTCTGCAACAGGTGGCGGTTCGAATGACTCCGGCAGCGGCACCTGACCCGGCCCCGAAAGATAGGCCAGCAATTCGATCACCTGAGCGTCGCTGAGCTGTTCCAATAATCCCTCGGGCATCACCGACAGGGGTGATGTCCGCCGGCTTTCAATCTCATCAAGTGGCACAATCACTCGGTCGGTCGTCGTTTGTAACGTCAGCGACTGCTCGCCGGTGGCGATCAGCAGCCCAGTGATCACCCGACCCGAATCGGTCTGAATGACCTGCATCTGGTAATCTTTCGATACCGTGGCACTCGGATCGATCACGTTTTCCAGCAGGTAGCCGAGGTGAGTCCGCTGCGATCCTGTCAGGTCGGGACCGACTTCGACCTCTGGCCCGTCGTCGAACAGCCGGTGGCAACTGGCGCAGCGAGCGGCGAAGATCGCCCGTCCCGCCCCGCGATCGGCGATCGCTAGTCGTTGCGGCGTAGCCAATTTTTGATAGCGAACGATCGCCGCCCGCTTGTCAGCGGGTGTCGTGCGGACCTGGCCCCACAACCGGGTCACCCGTTGGCCGAGTGTCTCTTCGTCAAGACTCCGAAGTTGGCGGGCCGTGAAGGCCGACAGATCGGTCCGCGGCACTTCGCCTCGCTCGACGGCGTCGAGCAACCGCTCGCCCCAAGCCGTCCGCGAGGCCAACGTCTGCAGTGCATCCTGACGAGTCGCGGTATCGAAATCGGGGTATCGATCGAGGATCGCTGCCGCGGTATCCGGGTGAGCGTATTCGGCCAAGCCGCGAAGTGCCGCACCGCGGATCACCGCATCGTCCAGCCAGCTGAGCAGGTCGGTGTCGAGCCCCGCTGGCTTTTTGGCAACCAGCGTGCGTACCGCCTCTTTCCGTGATTCCGGCGTCCGCTGCGCGTCGCTCGCTTCCTGCCGCAACAGGTCGACGGCCACCGGGTCGTCGAACAACAAGGCCAGCCGAGTCGCCGCCCGACGGCTTTCGGGCGATCGACGAAGCGATTGATAGACCGTCGGCCAAGCAGTCGGCATCGGGACCGTACGGCGGCCCTGAGAGCCGGCCAAAATGCCTTCGATCAAATCGTGATTGGCGGCGGGATTGTCGCTGTCCAACATCCGGACGACCGCCTGCAGGCCATCTGCGGAACCCGCTTCGGCGACCCGGCGGGCGATGTGACGGCGGACCAGCGGGATCTGGGCGTTGCGGGCCAAGGAGACAAATCGTTCAACATTCTCGGCGAACAACGGCTCGATGGCGTACCAGTTCATCAACGGTAGGTTGGCATCGGAGGCATCCTCGCCATGGGACAATAACGCCGCTGCCACGTCCCACCTTTGCCCCGGCAAAATCCGTTGCAGAACGCTGGCGATCGATAGTCGAACCAACGGCGAACGATCCTGACGAGCGATCATCGACAGTGCCCTCAGCATCTCTGCTGTGACGATCTCGGGTCGCTCATGGGCCAAGCGGATCGCCCAGCCACGGACGTCCTCGCTCGGGTGGGCCCATTGCCTGATGAAGAAGGCCGTGTCGGCGCCGCCGCTGGCGTACAGCGTCCACATCGCTCGCAGCTTTCGCGGCACTTCCGCGTCATTTTCGAAAATCTGCCTGAGCACGGCGTAGGCCTCAGATAGGTCAGACCCCGCTGCCGCCCGCTCCTGTAGGATGCGTCGGGAGTGTCGCACGTACCATTCGTTGCGGTGTGTCTGCAATTCGGCCAGTTCGACGTCGGATAGATCGCTGATCAAAAACGGTTCCGCCGACGGTTCTCCATAACTGATCTTGAAAATACGACCGGTCTCCCGGTTGGTGTTGCGAACCGAATGGCACTCGCCCGTGTCCGACCAGTCGCTCGAATAGACTGCGCCGTCGGGGCCGTAGCCCAGCGTCACACCCATAAACCAGGGGTCAGCCGACCGCATTAAGTCGGGGGCGTGTGAAGCGACGTAACCAGAACCGCTGCGGCGAAGCCGGTCTTGGTTGATCCGCTTGCCGTGAAGGTTGTGCATGAATACCTGGTTGCGATACCGATCGGGCCAATTGTCGCCCAAATAGATCATCGTGCCGCAGTGGGCATGCCCCCCTCCGGCGATGTCTTCGTCGTCCGAACCGAGACCGTCGCGGACGTTTTCGGTCCCGACGAAATGGAGATGGTCGGCGATTGTCTCGATCCGCTCATAGGCATAACGACTCGACTGACGGTTTCGCCACGGCTCGTAATGCGCCCCCGGAATGACATGAAACAGATGCGGATTGACGCAATTACAGACGAAGGCCTGGCCATAATCGTCCCAATCGATTCCCCACGGATTGGTGGTCCCGTCCGCAAACGGTTCCCAGACGTGACGCGTCGGGTGGTAGCGATAGACGCCGCCATCAAACACTTCACGCTCCGACTCGCCGGCGCCCGGCTTACCGATCGTCGACCAATTGGTCCGGCCATGCGTTCCGTACAACCACCCATCGGGGCCCCAAGCCAACGCGTTGGCGAGATTATGGGAGTTGGCATGAGTGCCGAATCCGTCCAACAGCAGCTGCGGTTCACCGTCGGGAACGTCGTCGCCGTCGGCGTCGGGGATGAAATAAAAATAAGGTGGCGACATCACCCACGCCCCACCAAAACCGACCTCGATTCCGGTGACGTAATTCAGCCGATCGTAGAAGACGGTCCGCTTGTCAAACCGGCCATCACCGTCGGTGTCCTCGAAGATCACGATCCGGTCACGACCCTCGGTCTGGTGCCGCGGATAGCTGTAAGCCTCAGCCACCCACAATCGGCCGCGATCGTCGAAGCAAAATCCGATCGGCTGTCGGACGTCGGGCTCACCGGCAAACAACGTTACACGGAACCCCTCGGGTACCTCCATCGTCGCCGCAGCCGATTCCGGAGGCAGCGGCGAATCGGTCTCCACTTCGGCGGCCAGTGCCATCGAAGTGA
>SKZY01000296.1 GCA_007127095.1 Planctomycetaceae bacterium | reverse complement strand
CGCCATGTCGGTAGCGATCGGTCCCGGGTGGACGCTAACCACCAGCGTCCCCTGATCGTGCCACTTGTCGCGCAGCCCTTGGGTGATCGAATAGGCGGCCGCTTTGGATGCCGAGTAGGTCACCAAAGCGACTTTGTCCTGAACCAGAAAACCCATGTTGAACTCCTCTTGATGGCGGTGGGGGCAATGAGTGGATGGTCAGCCGAGTGCGCGGTTCAGCCGAGTGCGCGGGCCTGTCGCCGCAGTTCGGCGGCGAAGAGGTCTTCCAGAAAGGTCGCTCGGCGATCTTGCGGTGGTTCGGGGACCCGCGTCTTTGCGACGACCGCGGCGACCAACCGAGCCGCTAATTGGTCTCGCTGCTCCGCCGGGATCGAATCCCAACGGTCGAGCAGTTGTTCGATCGCTTCGAAATCGCGTCCGCTGAGTCGTTGCAATCCGGGCGAATCGAAGCGAAACTCCGCGTCGAGCGGTCCCCGATCGGCCAAACGCATCCGCACGCCGGTCAACGCCGACGCGTCGTCGGTGATGACGACGGTTCCGCCGACCATATCGCCGGCCCGTTGCGACCGCTTGGAGACGACGGGGATAATCCACATCAGCGGGAAATTGTCAATGATGCGGAAGATGTTGCGGAGCAGGATGCTGGTGCTGTCGAGCGCGAAACCGTCTACTTTAACGACGCGGATCCGCGTCAATCGCTTGCCAATCGTCTGGCCTCGCATCGCCAACTCCATCACCGTGAAATAGACGAAACTGCCCAAACCCGCGATCACCATGAAGATCCCGAGGAAATACCCCAGCACCTCGTCTTCGTCGCCATCGACATCGATGAGGTCCTCGTAGACCGCTCCGAACGAAACCGCCGCGACGATCAATAAGATCAGGATCAGAATGATCGACAACCAGACGAATACCTGGTCGACCAGCCAAGCGAGAAACCGCGTCCCCAGTCCGGCCGCGCGGTACCGGACCCGGACATTTTCGGGCGTCTCAAAGGCGAGCGATTCACGCCGCGTCGTGGTCACCAGGCAGGGTCCGCAAACGAAAAAGGATCGGTCGAAAATCGTGTCTCAACGACCATTTATGGATAACGCTATCGCGGAAAACCCGCGGAGGGATCGAGTATGAGCAGTTTCATGAGTCGTCACAAGCAGGATTGGGAGGAGCTTGAAGAACTCGTTCGGCTCGGCCGTAAATCGATCCGTAAGTTGCGTCCCGAGCAGCGACAACGACTCGATACGCTCTATCGCCGAACGACCGTCCACTTGGCTCGCGTCACGACGATGACGAATGACCCGCACTTGACGGAATACCTCAACGGATTGGCCGCCGCCGCCCATAGCCTGATCTACTTACCACCCCGCCGCAGTCCCTTCGCCGGCGCGACCGCATTCGTGACCAGCGGCTTCGCCCGGGTGATCGCCCGCAGCGGCGCCGCCCATTTGACGTCAGCAATGCTGTTTTTCGTCGGTGCCACAGTCGGCTACTTCGCCGCTCTCGCCGATCCGTTGATGATGCACGCCCTCTGGCCGGCAGGCGATCTGCGACAACCCGGATCGAGTCCCGAACAGTTGCTCGGTGTCCTCCGCTCAGGCCGCGACCAGGGCGGCGGTGCGAAGTTCCAGTTCACTTCGATGCTGTTTCAGCACAACCTCAAAGTCGGCTTGCTGGCGATGGCGACCGGAATCCTGGCTTCGGTGCCGACGGTGTTCCTGATGCTCTTCAACGGCGTGTTGATCGGGGTGTTCGCCGCGATCCATCACCAGGCGGGGATCTATGGCGAGATGTGGGCTTGGATCCTGCCTCACGGCATCACCGAAATCGGTGCGATCATCCTCTGCGGTGGCGTCGGTCTGATGCTCGGCCAGGCCGTGGTCCGGCCCGGTCTGCGGACCCGTCAGGCAGCCTTGACGGCCGCGGGACGCGAAGCGGCGCTGACCTGCATCGGCGTGATCGGCATGCTGGCCGTCGCGGCGGTGATCGAAAGCTATGTCAGGCAAAGCCATTGGAGTACCGGCGCACGATTCGCCTTCGCCGCCGCGACCGCCGTCTTTTGGATCGCCTATGCCGCTCACGGATATCGGCTCGAAAGCCTGAACGACTGTCGCTACGAGACTACGACCGATTCTGACACCAAGGTAGCGGAACTCGCCAAGAGTTTCGGTTCTGCCTGACTGCTCGAAAGTCTTGGCGACTTCCGCTACGAGGCTACAACCGATTCTCACGCCGCAGTTCGATAAAACGATTGATCAGCGGCAAGGTCACTTGTTGTGGCTCGACATCCAGTACCTGAACTCCGCCGTGTCGCAGCGAATGCAACGCATGGCCGCGGTCACGGAGCAATCCCAACGCGACGACCTGCGATGCGGCGGCGGAGATCGATTCGGCCTGGCGGCTGATTACCCGCCGCAGCAGCGGTGTCCGTAACGCTGCAAACAACACCAGGTGGCGACGACTCAACCGAGCGATCGCAGCCCCCTGCAACCGTGACGTCTCGACGTCGCCCATGTCAGAAAGTACGACCAACAGACAGCGTTTCGCCTGCCGCTGTTGCAGTTCGGCGAACAATCGCGTGAAGTCGGTTTCGTGCCAATCGGTCTGCAGGTCATAGACGCAGTCGACCAAATTTCCCAATGCCCGCTCGCCCGCCATCGGCGCCAGATAACCGCGGAGCGTACTGTCGAAGACGGCGATCCCACAGCGATCTCCACCCTGCAACACGACCCGGGCGAGATTCAGTGCCGAGTCGACGGCGCAGTCCAGTTTGGTGCCGCGATCGGTTTGCCCCCCCATCAGCCGGCCGCTGTCGATCAGGATCAGTACGTCACGATGTCGCTCGATCTGGTAGCGGCGGACGATCGGATAACGGTGCTTTGCCGTGGCCCGCCAATCGATCCGCCGCGGGTCATCGCCGAGGCGGTAAGGAAACAGCGACACGAACTCGGTTCCCGCGCCGACCTCACGCGAACGCATCGCTTTGTCGAGCAACAGTTGGTGGGCTCCGAGGTCCTTTTCCAACGTTTCGGGTGAGGCGAAGGTCTCCGGCAATACCTTGATCGACCCGTCCGCACCGACGGCCCGCTGCGCCTCGAACAGACCGAGAGGCCCCACGACTCGCACCCAAGCCGGTCCGAACCGATGCCGACCGCGGATCGGGATCCGACACTCGGTGGCGAAACTCGCCGTCGACCCCGACTCGCCATCGGCGGCGAGTTCGAACGCGAAGACCGACCACCGCGGCAAACACTCACTCGGTAATACCTCGCGGAGCTCCCCCTGCACCACGGTTGCCCCATCGTTGTAGAGCGTCAATTCATCGTCGAAGGCGATGTCACGTCCGATCACCCCAGGCATCCGCCGTGTCAGCCTGATTTGTTGCAGCGCATCGGCAGCCGCCCGAGCGTCGCGACGGCTGGCGATCGCCAGTGCCGCCCCGCCAGCGATCACCAACACCAGTAACCCCGGATGGACGAACACCAGCAAGCCCACGAAGGTCAGCGCCACTACGGCCGCGACCAAACGCGGTCCGGGACGGAGGATCGGCGATTCGCCGTCGCCCGATCGGCTCACCGCGGGACCTCGACCATTTCCAGAATTTGGCCCAACACCTCGTCGGTGGTGGTCCCCTCTAGCTCCACCGTCGGACTCAAAACGACCCGGTGCCGCAGCGCCGGCAGGAACGCCTCTTGGATGTCGTCCGGGATGACATATTCGCGACCACGGAAGCGAGCCAAACTCTTGGCGCCGGTCAACAGCATCAGCCCGGCCCGTGGACTGCCACCGACATCGAGTGCATCGTCGTCGCGGGTTGCTTGCAACAATCGCTGGACGTACGCCAATACCTCGTCGCGGACGAAGGTCTCGCGGATCAACTGACGCGTTTCGAGAATGTCCTCGGGGCCCATTACCTTCTGCACCAGCATCCGCTCCGGCGACGACAGCCCCGACGTCGCGTGGTGCGCCGCGAAGACCCGGACTTCATCCTCCGCCGACGGGTAGGAGACCATCAGCTTGAACATGAAACGATCGAGCTGGGCCAACGGCAGTGGATAAGTGCCTTCTTGCTCGATCGGATTTTGGGTCGCGAAGGTCAAGAACGGTGCCGGTAGCGAATGGGTGGTGCCGTCGTAGGTGACCTGCAATTCCTGCATCGCTTCGAGCAACGCCGATTGGGTCCGCGCCGAGGCACGGTTGATCTCGTCGGCGAGCAAAAAGTTGGCGAAGATCGGCCCCCGGTGAAACTCGAACGTACCCGAATCCTCGCGATAGATCGACGATCCGGTGATGTCATTGGGCAACAGGTCGGGAGTCATCTGAATTCGACGGTATTCAAGGTTCAAGGCCGCCGAGATCGACTTGACCAACAAGGTCTTGGCGACCCCCGGAGGGCCCTCGAGCAAGACGTGGCCACAGCTAAATAACGCCGCCAGCGAAAAGTCGATCACGTCGTCCTGTCCAAAGATGACCTTGGCCAATTCGTCTCGGATCGTTTGTACTCGGTCGGTTAAAGACAAGCTGTTAATCTCCGCATCGTGTCCAATGTGTGTGACTCGGTCCAATGATGACGCGTTTGCAGGTCGGCATCGATCGCTCGCAAGGTCCCCTCAATCCGCTCGGCCCGGCCGACGTCTCGCCGAGCGATCACACCGACCACCAGTTCGAGGTCGCGATTCTCCGGCGGCAAACCCGCCGCAATGTTTAATTCTCTCACCACCCCTTCTCGCAGTTCCTCGACCAGAAAGGGGTGGGCCACGCGTCCGCGCGAGAAAAAATGCCCCATGGCGTTCAAGTACTCGCCGATGTCCCGCCGCGGTTGCACTGGGTCGGCCAACGGTGGCCCGATCATCACCGCCCTCCGCCACGATAGCAGAATCACACCAGCCAAAATCCCAGCCGCTACCGTGGCGAAGCCGGGGCGGGTCAGCAGGTAGAGCGGATTACCACGCACGCCGAGCCCGTGATAGAACTCGTCGAATACGACCGGCCCGCCGTCGGGCGTCAATAGACGCACCGCGAACAGACTGTTGTCGCCCAAGCCGAGGTGTCGATTACTCAATAATTCGCTGTCCGCTACCAATACGATGCTGCCGTTGCCCCGAGCGAACTCCGCGGCCAATACCTGTCGGTTGCCGTCGGCATCGAGATAACCGATCGTGCCGTCCGGTTCCGAAGTTTCCCAGGTCAGCGTTTGATGGCTGGCCCCAGGAATCGCTAACCGCCGGATCGATTCGGACCATCGCGACAACGACCCGCTGCCATCGACATCGACCACCTGCGGCGGACGGACCGATTCGGTAAAAGCCCGTGTCCATTCCTCTGCCAGCGATTCCCGCTGCGGCCTCGAGCGTGACCTGCCCTCCTCGACCCGGCCATCGGGCAGACGCGTTCGCGGTTCGATCCTGACATCGTCCAGGTCGAATATTTCGGTGAGTGTCGGTAACGGTTCATCCTCGTCGGCCAACGACCGTACCCGATCACTCCGGCCATCTCGCCGTGTAGCGATCATCAATCGACCGCCATCATTCAGCCAAGACGACAACGATCGGAGATAGACCGGATTGGTTCCGCTGAGCCGGGGATCGGGGCCGAGCAAGGCGAGTCGTCGTGCGGCGATCTCGGGTCCGGGTGGTGCAAAGCGACGCTCGACCGTCACACCCAACTCGTCCAAGGTGTCGAACAATCCGCGGTAGCCGAGTCCTTCGGTGCCATAGCTGTCCCGCCCCCGGCCGCCCGAATCGGGCGGTCGCAACATCGATAGGCACGACGCGACGAGCGAAATCACCAAGATCGCGACGGAAAGCGAGATCAGGCTACGTACCGACGGCATCGGACTTCGCCCCCCGAATCAACGAAATGATCTGAGCATAGTCGTGGTGACACCGCTCGTAATCGCTGGCGTAACAGGTCTCGTACCCGTACCACTTCGCCTCGATCGTGTCGATCAAACGGCCCAACGGTTCGGCCAAAGGAGACCCGCGGTACCGCCGGAGCAGTTCTCGGTTCGTGATCCCACGTCGCAACTTCTTCGCTTCGGCACGCTCGATCCGCAGCAACGACGCTTGGAACAAGACTCGCGCCGCGGTGATGTAATCGCCCGCTGCCGCCGCATCGCCGGCGACCTGTTCGAATTGTTCGGGCGTCACTTGCGGATCCTTCACGCCGTCGTTGGCACGCCGTCGCAACGGGACCCCACGGATCGCGGCGACGAACGACCACGCCAGGTGCGCGACCAACAACACCAGGGTTACCATCAGCACCACCACGATCAGCCAGCGAATCGCGTCGGGCAGACCGGATAAGGCATCGAACAGCCAGGCGATCGGCTGCAGCACCCACTCCAAAATCCGCAACCAAATCCCGATCGCTTCGGGGTCGATCGCCCGATCGAGCCGGTACTCGTCACGTCCGAGTACCTCAGCGGCCCGCCTGCGGATCTCCTCATCGGAAGCCACCGCCGTGACGGCAGACCGCTCGGCGCCCAGCACGTCGATCGCTCGCAGAGTCATCGCGGACGCCAAGTGACGACCTTATGCAAAGGGGGAATCGGTGGACGTGGGCGGGGCGGCATCGCCACCGACCGACGCGGCCAGGTATTCCAGATCAAAGTTCTCGATGCCACAGCGGCAGGAGAAATAAAAGACGACGAACGCCGCGGTCGAGAACAGCGTCATTGCCCCCTGTAACGCCACCATCACCAGCATCTGTAGCCAGGGAATCGGGATCAAGGCCGAACCGCCACCGATCATCGCTCCGATGATCGTCAGGATGACACCGAGAATCAAAAAGGTTCCCAAATAGGGAGTGATCAACGTCTTGCTCCGCTTCAACGCCGCGACCCCCGAGGTGTCTTCCAGGATCACGACATGCTGGGCGAGCCCGAACCAGAGCGCCGCCAGGATGCCGGGGATCAGACACAGCAGCAGCCCCCCAAAGATCGCCAACCCCATCAAAACCGACGTCCCAACCAACGGCACGATTTTCCGTAGCCCCAGCCGGATCGCCTCGATCGGAGTGATCGTGTAGCCGAGATAGAGCTGCGCGACCGCGAAAACCATTGCGGCATTGGTCAGCGGCAGGACGATGAATAAGCCGATCAGCGTCAACGGCAGGGTGTAAATCAGGTTGACGACCACCTCTTGTTGCATGGCTGCCAGATCCATTTCCGACTCGGCTGCCGCCATATCCGGCATGATGACCAGATTGACCGCACCGGCGATCAACTGATAGGGCACCCAGACAATCATCAGGATGCCCGCCAAGAGCATGAAGTTGTCTTTGACGATCGCGATCGCTTGGTCGAGTATCCCGCCAAGATTGAGCTGCCGGATTTGGTACGTCATGCGTTGCCCCGAGTAGGTTTTCACGGATCGAAAAGGACAGACAAGCTCGCCTGTTTTATGACGCCGCTGGTCGCCCCGCAAGTTGACGCTTCGCCGATCCTTGCGGACGTCCCGCCGTTGGATCACCACGTTGCTCCTGGTAACCTGACGCTCGTCGTCCGGCCGACTGCTCCAGGCCCGTCGACATCCGCGGCCGCCGGCGAGCTAAATGCCGATTTGCAGGTCGGCAGTCATCGAAACCACCCGAAACAAACAAAGAAAAACAGCTATGGATCACACCGCGACGCTAAAGAACCTCCAAAAGTCGTTGGCGATGGAGTTGACCGCAGCCCACCAATATCAACTTCACGCCTGCGTGCTGGCCGATTGGGGCATGGATCGGCTGGCCGGCAAAATGCGAGAGGAAATGCAGGAAGAGTTGGGGCACTCCGACGCGTTCATCGCTCGGATCACCTTTCTCAAGGGCGAACCCGAGTTGGTGTTCGCCCGCCAACCGACCCTCGCCAAAGAACTTGCCGAAGTTTTCGAAGCCGATCTCGCTGACGAAAAAGAAGCGATTTCGTTCTATACCGCTGCCGCCCGCCAAGCCGCGGACGATGGCGATATCGGGACCCGCGTCCTGTTCGAAAAAATCGCCTTGGACGAAGAAGGCCATATGGCCTGGCTGGAACTCCAACTCGACCTGATCAAGCGGATGGGCGAACCCGCCTACATCGCCAAGCACATCACCGCCCCGGGCGACTCATCGAGCGTCTGAGTGTTCTGACTGCGGCCACTCGCCATCGACGATCGGCCGCAGCGTCAGTCGCTGTGGATCGATCGTCACGTGTTTTACCAATTGACGTTTCCAGGTGTAGCTGACATGCACCGTCCCGTCGGCGGCTTCGATGATCGCCGGATAGCTGTATTCGCCCGACTCGTCCTCCAACACCAATGCCGCTTGCCATTGTCGACCGTCCGACGATAACGCCAAATTCAGCGGGCTGCGGCCCTTAGTGGTGTGGTTGTAGATCAACAAATGGCGGCCGTCGCGGAGCGTGACCGCATCGGTGCCCGAATTGTTATTGGGCAGTTCGAGCAACCCCATCTCGCCCCACGATCGCCCCTGATCATCCGATTCGATCGTAAAGATCCGGCCCTGCCGCGTCCGGCCCAAGGCCTGCAATCGGCCATCGCCGTGAACCAGAATGCTCGGCTGGATCGCCGCCAATTCGAGGCCGTCGTTGAGCGGTCCGGTCCGTGACCAAGTCCGCCCCAGGTCGGCGGTCCGTTCGAAATGGACCGTCCAACGACTCGGCGATTGAGACGTTTCGTCACTCGTCGGGCAGAGCAATTCACCCGATGACAGCACGATCGGCTTGTTCTTGATCGGGCCGAAAATCTGGTCGGGCAGCCGTTCTGGCCGGCTCCAACTCTGCCCGTCATCAGTCGATTCGATTCGCATCCCCCACCAAGTCGAAGGGCTCGGCCCGACCTTGTAAAACAAAACCAGCGGACCGTCGGCGTCCTGATGCAGCACCGGGTTCCAACAAGGCCAACGCAGGTCGGCATGCTGGACACCATTGGCAACTTCGACCGGAGTGGTCCACTCACCATCCACCCGCCGAGCGACCCAAATCCCGACGTCGGGATGCTTTTCATGGGTCCCACCAAACCAGGCGGCAACGATGCCCGAAGGCGTTTCGGCCATCGTCGAGGCATGGCAGGAAGGGAATGGCGCCGATTCATAAATGAAACCGGCCGACACAACGGCGGAGTGGCTCTCTGGCGTGTCGGCCGCGACCGCCGAGCTGGCCACAATGCCGAACATCGACACCGCCAAGAAGCGACAAGCCGAGCGACAGCAGGCTGGGAAAAGGTTCATCGGATCGGGTGCCTCAGTGGGAAGAAATAGCGGAATGGAGTTGGATCAGGATCGTAGTTGGCCAAGGCGTCTGGGTTACTCGGCTTCGCGGACGGTCAACCGGTCGGCGATCAGACTCGCCAAATCGGGCAAGTCATAGTGCCGCAGCGCGCCGTGAACCAACCCGGCAACCTGGTTTTCGCGTTCAGGGGCCGCAGCGACGGCGGCCCAGGAAGCCGGACCTTGGCGGAGCTCCAGCGAACCGAATAGGTCGGGTTCCAACGCCGCGGCGTGGAGTACCGGCGTCGATAATTCACCACTGGCGACGACGTCGATCGCGGTCACCCCTTCGGCATGGGCCAGCCAGCGGACGACCTTCAAACAATCTTCGGCGCGTAGACCGACCAGCGATTTACCGAGCAGATAGGCGAGCACCGAATTGCCGCCGTTGGCACCGAATCGCTGGTGATACCAACGTTGCCCCACCGGGGCGGTTTCACCGACGCCGCGAAGATCGATCGCCAGCACAGTTTCGCCGCGGGCGACACGTCGTTCGATCTCGCCGCCCGCCCCGGTCGCCTCGGCCTTGCCGCCGCCGAGCAGCAAACAGGTCACCGACTTTTCTGTCGCCGCTGCGTCGCTCGCATCCGATTCAGGTCGAGCCAACAAGCCCGGCAGCCAGACGTCTTCATCGACCTCGACTATCAAACGTTGGTAATTCAGCTCACCGATCGTGACGTCGTCGGCGAGTTCGATCCGCGGTTCAGCCAGGTCGGCCAATTCGCCGATCATCGCCACCTGGCGGACCGTCTGTCGCAGCGCCGCTGGGGCCGGCCCAGCGATTTCACGCTCGGCCTTTAACCGCTCGCTTTCGGCCCGTACATGATCGAAAGCCGAAACCGCACCCGGCAATCGAAGCACTTGGCCTTCCGGCGTAACGTTCATCTCTTCGACCGACAGCGGGATGATCTCCGGTTCGACAAAGTCATCGATCCGACCGGCGAGGTGCCGGACCATGAACTGGACGCTCGCTCGGCGGATCATCGGGTGCCAGCCGTGAGTCGCATCGACTTCGATCAAATCGAGATTGAGCCCGGCGTCGAGTCGCTGGAACAGCCGTTTGGCATCACGGAAAGCGCCCCACGTGCCACTGATGTCGAAAAAGTCTCGCGTCGCACAATTGATCAACGTCGGTTTAGGAGCTCGCATCATCAGGTAATCGGCATGGTCCATCCCCAACGCGATCTGTCCATAAATGTTCTGCTCGGCGTCCTGTGGGCCAATCGTCTCCAACAACCGACGGAAACTGGTGATGTAACAACTCGGCGCCGCCGCCGTGACCCGGTCGTCCAAAGCCATCAAGTAACTGGTCTGGGTCCCGCCACCGCTATTTCCCATGCAGCCGATGCGGTCGCCACGGATGTCGTCTCGCGATTGCAGATAATCGATCGCCGCCATCGCGTCGCCGATCATCCACCGGGCGGTATTCCAACCGACCAGGATCGCACCGGTTCCCAACACGGTGTGCTCGGTCGTCGGACCGCCGATCGCCGATCGGTTTTCGGGAGTCAACATTTGCAGTCGCTCGCCCTGGCCGATCGGGTCGACGATCATCGCGGCCAGCCCGTTGAGCGCTGCAAGCGCCGTCCCGGTCTGGTAACCGAGCTGCTGTTTGCCTTCCGACGAATGGCCACAGACGACCACCACAGCGGGCCATGGCGGCGGAAATTTGTCGGGATCAGGCAGGAAGAGTCCCGCGGTGACGTAGAACTGCGGCTGGCTCTCGAACAAAACTTTTTCGACCCGGTAACCGTCCTTCTCGATCGTCCCGGTCACTTCGGCCCGCAGCGGCGGTGGCCCCGGCAACCCACCGATCCGCTCGACAAATTCACTCTTCAAGCGCTGCTGATAAACGGCGATCTCCTCCGGTTCGGTGCGAGCTTCGTAAGCCTCCCGCCAGCGGTCGAAGTGCTCATTCGCTTCGCGGTGTAGCGAATCACGGGTCATCGTTGACGGTGACGCGCCGTTGGGCAACGTCTCGGACAGTACCGAAACCGGCTCCGAGGCAACCTCTGATTCGCTCTCTTGCGCCCGAATGACGCTCGTTTGCGAACGGTCAAGAATCGGCAGGACGCCGATCGCGACCAGCCAAACGATGGAACAGCGGACAGCCAGACGGCGGCTCTTCATGGTGGGTCTCATCAACAAAGGGGCGGTGGGGGCAGGAAGGGAGAACGGGTGCGAAAAGAGGCTGGCGAGGAGGTAAGGAGTGATCGATCCGCGGCAAGGCCACAGTATAACTGATCATGTCCAACGCCATCGCTATCGACACCACCCACGCCACGCGAGACCGCACCGCTCCCGCCATGGCGTTGAAACGTGCTATCAGACAGCAACAGCCGAGTGCCGACCGTGATGGCGGCAGCCTAACCAAGGGCCACGAGGACGATTTCTGGAAAGCGGCGGACTCGAATGATCACGACGGAAGAATCGATCGATACGCCCATCGCGAGCGCGAAACCGCTCTACACCGCAGCGGTCCGGGCAACCTGCATCGGCTTGGCCATCAACACCGCGTTGGGCCTGGTGAAACTCGTCGCCGGCGGCTTCAGCGGTTCCTTCGCGCTGATTTCCGATGCGGTCAACTCGCTCGGCGATTCGCTCTCTTCGATCGTCACCCTGGCAGCTCTCTGGTACGCCCAACAACCGGCCGATGACGAACACCCCTACGGTCACACTCGCGTCGAGGCGGTCGCCGGCGCCTATGTCGCGGTGCTGATCGTCGCCACCGCGTTGTACATCGCCAGCGAATCGTTGCAGCGGTTTGGCCGTGTCACCAACGGCCCGCCGCTCTGGACGCTCTGGATCGCCGGCGGCAACGTGGTCTTGAAGGAAAGTTTGTTCTGGTACAACCGCAGGATCGGTCGGCGTACCGGTTCGACGGCCCTGGTCGCCAGCGCTTGGGACCATCGCAGCGACGCTCTCTGCTCGCTGGCCGTTTTGATCAGTTTGGGGACGATCCGTTGGGCCGGCCCCGAATACGCCTGGGCCGATGCCGCCGCGGCTCTGTTCGTCGTCACCGCAATCCTCTGGTCAGGCGGTAAGTTGTTGATCGAATCGACCGGCGAACTGCTCGACCCACAAGCGAACCCGTGGATGGTCGATCAAATCCGCCAGGGTGCCGAAGCGGTCGAGGGGGTCGAGGCGGTCGAAAAACTCTGGGTCCGAAAGACCGGTATCGAATACCTGGTCGATATCCATATCCAAGTCGACCCCGAGATGACCGTCGATGCAGGGCACCAGATCGGACACCGAGTCAAGAGCCAATTGATCCAACAGTTCGCCTTGGTCAAAGACGTACTGGTCCATTTGGAACCCTATTTCCCGGACGGCGAACGTTCCCCCGCAAACCAAGGGTCATCCGCAGGTCCGGGTTGATCAGAGGACTGACGATGCCGACGTCAATCGAGGTCGTTGTTTTCCGGTTTGCCTTCGCAGTAAACCCAATTGTGAATCGGTTTCAAGATTTCCAGTACCTCATCGACCAGCGTCTGATCGAGCGGTTCGTCGATCCATTTGAGCCACTGTTCGACTCGATCGGGGTTGGCGCTGCCGGTGACGCAGGAACTGAAACCGGGATGAGCGATCGAAAATTGCAACGCCAGCTTGGCGATGTCCGATCCCTTTTTTCGGCAATGTTCGGCGGCCGATTTCGCCACTTCACGGACCTCGGGGGTCGCTTTGTGCCAATCCGGCAGCGGTGAATCGCTCAACAGCCGCGCCGAGAATGGAGCGGCATTGATCACACCGACCCCCTTGGCCTCGCACAACGGCAACAGCGACAGCGCCATGTCGTTTTGCAGGGTGTAGTGGTTGTAAGTCAGAATGACGTCGATGTCGGTCTGTTCGAGGATGTGGCGAAACATCTTCATCGGATAGCCGCTGACCCCGATGTAGCGGACCTTGCCGGCGGCGACCTGTTGACGCAGTGCCGGCAGTGTCTCGTCGACGATCTGTTTCAGATCGACGTACTCGATGTCGTGACAAAAGACGATGTCGAGGTAATCGATCCGCATCCGCTCGAGCGAAATGTCGATGCTCTCCGCCACCCGGCGGGCCGAAAAGTCGAAGTGCTGAGGGGCAAAACGACCCAGCTTGGTGCTCAAGGTGTAACTGTCTCGCGGCAAAGTCGGCAAAATCCGACCGAGCAGCAATTCACTCATCCCACGGCCGTAATAGGCGGCCGTATCGATGTAGTTAACTCCCCCATCGATCGCGACTTGAACGCTCCGCAACGCTTCGTTCAAGTCGACCTGCCGGAACTCTTGGCCGATCGAAGAAGCGCCGAAACCGAGAACGGAAAGCCGGATGTCGGTGCCGGCGAGAGGACGCTGTTGCATGGGTTCGGGGCCGGGGTTAGCGGAAATCAGACGGCCGAAAACGGCTCCGCGGATTGTAAACCGCCAGTCCGGTTCGGTCGATCGCCGCGGCGGAGGACAGATTCCGGGACCGCGAATCGAAGCCGCCCAGCCGACCTGCACCGCCGTGAATCTTTGCGTTTGGACTGGACAACCCACCCCCGTCCGCTACCTTACCCTGACTGACAGGCATTTCTTCCTGTCTTCTATCAAGATTACCGAGCGATGGATCCAGCGGGACCACTGCCAGGGTCCCAACGGTTAAGTTCGAGGTTCACCCCGCAAGTCAAATTGCGATGAGGTGCTCGCCCGATTGGTCCTGGAGCCGACGCTCCGAACCCAGAGACCAATGATGCAGTTTTCAGAACTCGGGCTTCCCGAGCCGATCGTGCGCGCCGCCACCGCGGCGGGCTACTCCGAAACGACCTCGATCCAAGCCGACGCGATCCCGATTTTGTTGGCGGGTCACGACTTGGTCGGTTGCTCCCAGACCGGCACCGGCAAAACGGCCGCTTTCGCGATGCCGTTGTTGGCCAAGGTCGATCTGCAGCTTAAATCGCCGCAGGTCTTGGTCCTGGCACCGACCCGCGAATTGGCGATCCAAGTCGCCGAAGCCTTCGAGCAGTACGGCTCGGGGTTGAACAATTTGAAGGTTTTGGCCGTCTTCGGCGGCGCCGCGTATCAGCCGCAATTGTCGGCGCTGCGGCGTGGCGTCCACGTGATCGTCGGTACCCCGGGACGGCTGATCGATCACATCAAGTCATCAGCGATCGACCTTCAAAGTGTCCACTCGTTGGTCCTCGATGAGGCCGATGAGATGTTGCGGATGGGGTTCATCGACGACGTGAAATGGGTGCTGTCCCAGGCTCCCGAAAAACGCCAGGTGGCACTCTTCTCCGCGACGATGCCGGGTCCGATCCGTGAGATCGCCGAAAAGCACCTGCGAGACCCGAAATCGATCACGGTCGACCGATCACAGAAAAGTGCCCAGACGATTCGCCAACAACACGTTGTCGTTTCGCCCAAGCACAAGGTCGAAACGCTCAGTCGGTTACTCGAAGTCGAGCAGACCGACGGTGTGATCGTATTCGTCAAGACGAAGCTGGGGACGGTCGAACTGGCCGATCGCTTGACGGCGCGCGGTTTCAACGCCGCAGCTCTCAATGGCGATATCCCTCAGGCCCAAAGGCAGCGGACCGTCGAAAAACTGAAGGATGGTGAGATCAACATCTTGGTGGCGACCGACGTCGCCGCCCGCGGACTGGACGTCGATCGGATCAGTCACGTGATCAATTACGATCTGCCTCACGACCAGGAAGCCTACGTCCATCGGATCGGCCGTACCGGTCGGGCCGGTCGCGAAGGCGTCGCGATCCTGCTGGTCACGCCATCGCAGCGACACGCCGTCCGCTCGATCCAAAGGGCCACCGGACAAACGATCGAACAGATCGAACAGCCCGCGATCGAACTGATCAACAAGACCCGGTCCGAAAAGTTCAAAGCCGAAATCGCCGTGGCGATGGAAAGTCGTCAACTGGCGACGCTAGCCGACCTGGTCGAACAATACTGCACCGAAACCGGACAAGAACCGGCTCAAGTCGCGGCCGCCTTGGCCGTGATGGCGATCGGCGACCGGCGCTTCTTCGCTCGCCCGATCGAAGAGCCGAGTTTCGCGACCAAGCCGGGCCGGAAAGAACGCGGCGATCGAGATCGTGGCGATTTCGTCAAACGCCCCCGCAGCAGTGGCGATTCGGCGATGGAACGGTACCGGCTAGAAGTCGGCCGGGTCCACGGCGTCCAACCGGGTAACCTGGTCGGGGCGATCGCTAACGAAGCCGGATTGGGTGGCGCGGAAATCGGCCGGATCAATATCTTCGACCATTTCTCGATCGTCGATCTGCCCGCCGGAATGCCGCCGGCGGTGTTCGACCAATTGTCGCGAACCTGGGTTTCCGGACGCCAATTGCGGCTTTCGATCGATTCGCGTTCGAACGATTCGGCGCCGCGGCGGGACTTCGGGCCGAAGAAAAAAGGGAAGTTCGCCGCCAGCAAGCCGCCGGGATTCCGCAAACCCAAAAAGTTCGCCAAGGCCGCCCCGCAAGGCTAACTCGACAAGTGCCGGAACAACGCAGGGCATCAGTCTGGGCTGTCAAAAATTTGGGGTTGCGACGAAACCTCGAGTGCGCTGGTTTTTGTCGGTAAGGTGGGAATTAAATTTCCGATGCGGTGGACCGGTTGCGATTAATTCGGCAGATTCCATGCCGCTCATCGGGCTGGAACGAGAAGCCAGCATCCCAGGCCGGAGGCCGACAAATCTTTGCCGGTGGCGTCAGCCACCGGACCATTGCCTACAGCGGTACTCAAGGCCGGAGGCCGACACATGCGTTCCAGTTTGTACGCTCGCCGACGATGTG
>SKZY01000409.1 GCA_007127095.1 Planctomycetaceae bacterium | reverse complement strand
TGACCTTCGACAACCGATCCGCCTGCGTCGTCCTGGCGCGAGACGTGACGCAGAGGAAGCGTGTCGAAGCGGAACTCCTACGCAACCGTGAACAGCTACGGGTGGCATCACGACTGAGCCGAGTCGGCGCCTGGCGAGTCGAAATTCCCTCGATGACGATCAGTTGGTCCGAGGAGATGCACGCGATCTTCGAAGTCGATCCCGAGAACGAGATCAGCCTGGCGGAAGCTTTCGACTTTTACGAACCGCAGAGCCGTGAAGTGATCGGCGAAGCGTTCGAAGCCTGCTGTCGTGAAGGACAAGGCTTCGACTCGGAGCTGCTGATCATGACAGCCAAGGGCAACCCCCGCTGGGTGCGAGCAATCGGCGAGGCTGTTCGAGATCGGAACGGCGACATCCGATCGGTACAGGGCGCTTGCCAAGACATTTCTGAATCGAGACGCACGCAGGCCCGCATCCTAGAACTGAGCACGCGACTGAGTGACACGCTTGAAAAGATCAGCGACGCCTTGATCACGCTCGACCCGGAGTGGAACTTTACCTTCATCAACCGAAAGGCCGAGCAACTGCTGCATCGCGACCACCAAGAACTGCTCGGAAAGAACATTTGGGAGCAGTTCCCTGAGGCGGTCGGTTCACCATTTGAGATCCATTATCGACGGGCGATGAAGGATCAGGTAACCGTCAGTTTCGAGCAGTACTTTGCCCCGTTGAGGGCCTGGCTCATGGTCCGAGCCTACCCGACACCGGACGCTTTAGCGGTCTACTTCCAGGACATTACCGAGATCCGCCAGGCCGAACAGTCGCTTCGTGAGAGCGATCTGCGGTTCCGGGAAATGGCCGAGAACATCCAGGACGTTTTCTACAACCACGACCTCGCTGCCGACCGCACGGAATACATCAGTCCAGCCTACGAGACGGTCTGGGGGCGGAGTTGTGAAAGCCTGTATCGCTCCCCTCACTCGTACATGGATCCGGTCATTGAGACCGATCGTCCGACCGTCAACGATGCCGACGCCCAACAGCGGGCTGGCCGGATGACCGAAATCGAGTATCGGATTCGGCGGCCTGACAACGAGATCCGCTGGATCCGTGACCGCGCTTATCCGATCCTGGGCGATGACGGGCGGACGATTCGGGTCGTCGGTTCGGCCCGCGACATCACCGAGCAAAAACTTGCCGAGGCAGCGGCCCGGGAAGCGACCGAACGCTTTCGGGCGCTGGCACGGGCGACCAACGACGCAATCTGGGACTGGGACCTGGCGACCAACCGAGTGTGGTGGAATGAGGAGTTTGCGACGCTGTTCGGCTATCAACCCGAAGACGTCGATTCGACGAGCGACTTTTGGGTGCACTGCATTCACCCCGATGACCGTGAATCGATTCTGAGTAGCATCCACCGAGCCCAGCAGGGCAGCGACCAGCATTGGTCGGGCGAGTACCGCTTCCGGCGCCGGGACGGCCGCTACGCTTTCGTGCTCGATCGCGGCTACGTAATCCGTGATCCACAAGGAATCGCCGTCCGGATGATCGGTGGCATGACCGACCTGACAGCGATCAAACGGATCGAGGAGGAATTGACCCGCAGCAACGAGGACCTGCAGCAATTCGCCTACGTCGCCTCTCATGACCTTCAAGAGCCGCTGCGAGCCGTCTCCGGGTGTGTCCAACTGTTGAAACGGCGATACGGCGAACGACTCGACGCCGCGGCCGATGAGTTGATCTCGCACACCGTCGACGGGGTCCAGCGGATGCGGACGCTGATCCATGACCTGCTGGAATATTCTCGGCTCGGCACCCACGATCAACCGCCCCGTCCGACCGATCTCGCCGAGGTATTGAACACCGTGCTCGCAAATCTCGACCACGCGATCGACCGCAGTCAGGCCGACATCACCTGCGACCCGCTGCCGACCGTAATCGCGGACCGGGGCCAGATGGTGCTGCTATTCCAAAACCTGATCGCCAATGCGATCAAGTTTCGTGGGCAAGAGCGACCGCGTATTCATATTGGGGCGGTCGCTCAGAGTGGAAATTGGCGGTTGTCGATCAAGGATAATGGAATCGGGATAAAATCGGATTACTTTGACCGCATCTTTATCCTGTTCCAGCGATTGCATACGCGGGATGAGTTTTCGGGAACCGGTATCGGATTGGCGATGTGCAAGAAAATCGTCGACCGACACGGCGGTCAGATCTGGGTCGAATCGCCCCCCGGCGATGGTTCCTGCTTTTTCTTTACGATTCCGGATTACAGGGAGTAGCTGATGACGATTACGGCAACCGATGAACGTCTTCGGCCGGTCGAAATCCTACTCGTCGAGGACAGCCCGACCGACGCGTTGCTGACGCGAGAAGCGCTCTCGTCGGCCAAAATGTTCAACCGGCTCCATCACGTCACCGACGGGGTCGCGGCTTTGGAGTTCCTCCGCAAGGAAACGAATTTTGCGAATGCGGCCACTCCCGACCTGATCCTGTTGGATTTGAACTTGCCGAAGAAGCATGGCCGCGAAGTGCTCCGCGAGATCAAAGCCGATGACGCCCTGAAGTCGATCCCGGTCGTGGTCCTGACGACGTCACAACACGAGGCGGATGTGCTCGGTGCCTACGATTGCCACGCCAATTGCTACGTCGTCAAGCCGGTCGACTTTCTCAAATTCGTCGACATCATCAATTCGATCGAATCCTTCTGGTTCGCCGTCGCGACACTACCATCCGACTGCCGTCACCCACCCCAGTCGCGTCCCTCTGTGGGTTAAACTCGTGGTCCGACGCGGCGTCCTCAAGCCGCGAGCATGACCACCTGAAAACCGGAGTACCATGCGAGTCCTGCTCGTCGAAGACAGCCCCACCGATGCCCTGCTGACCCGCGAAGCGATCAACGATGCGGGTTATTCGTTGACCTACGCTGACCGTCTCGAGCAGGCGAGCGCAAACGTCACGGCCGAGGACTTCGACATCATCCTGCTCGACCTCGGACTGCCCGATTCGCAAGGCCTGGACACGTTCCTGAAACTGCATCGCGTCGCCCCCACCATTCCGATCGTGATCCTCTCGGCCAAGGATGACGAACAACTCGCCCTCGAAGCCGTCACCGCCGGGGCCCAAGACTATCTGGTTAAAAGCCAGATCCTCGACGGTACGCTGGCCCGTTCGATCCGCTACTCGATCGAACGCCAGCGTGTTCAAGAATCGCTGCGAACCAGCGAGAACCGGCTGACCGAAGCAGTCCGGTTGGCGCGGCTCGGCTTCTGGAGCCGTGACTTGCAGACCGATCAAACCGCCTGGTCCGACTTGTTGTACGAAATCTTGGGGATCGACCCGGCGAACTATGATCACAGCTTTGAGTCGTTCCTGCGGATCGTTCACCCCGACGATGTCGAATCGACGAAAGAGACGATCAACCAGGCGATCCGAACCGTCAACCGTTTCGATCATACCTATCGCGTGATCGTCCGCGGCGAACCGCGATTCATTCACGAGATCGGCTGTGTCTACACCGACCATGCCGGACAACCGTATCGGATCTCCGGCACGGCCCAAGACGTCACCGAAACGATTTTGGCCGAACAGGCGATCCGCTTGCGCGAACGGGCGATCGGAGCAGCCTCACAGGGGATCGTGATCAGCGACCACCTGGATCCCGACCAACCGCTGGTCTACGTCAGTGCGGGTTTCGAGCGGATGACCGGCTATCAATCCGCCGAAGTACTCGGTCGCAACTGCCGTTTCCTGCAAGGCAAAGAAACCTCTGCCGACGCGGTGGCACGGATTCGAGCCGTGATTCAGGCCGAGGAATCTTGCACCGTCGAAGTTCTCAACTACCGCAAAGACGGCAGCTCTTTCTGGAACGAATTATCGCTTTCGCCGATCCGTGACGACGCCGGCAAGGTAACCCATTACGTCGGCGTCCAGACCGACATCACGCCGCGGAGAATTCTCGAGGAACAGGTCCTGAGAGCGCAACGGGCCGAAGCGATCGGACAACTCGCCGGCGGGGTCGCGCATGACTTCAATAACCTACTGACCGTGATCAACGGTTGCAGCCAATTGCTGCTCGAGTCGACTCCCGCCAACGACGCGGCGCATGAATTATTGAGCGAAATCCTCCGCGCCGGCGAGCGATCCGCCGCCCTCACGCAACAACTCCTCGCCTTCAGTCGCCAGCAAGTGCTCGCCCCGCGTGTCGTCGACCTGAACGCTTTGGTGACCGAGACCGGGAGCCTATTGAGCCGAATCATCGGCGAAGACATCCGGCTGACGACCGAACTGGCGTCCGACCTGGGCGCGATCCGAGCCGATCCCGGACACCTCGAACAATTGCTGCTGAACCTGGCGGTCAACGCCCGCGACGCGATGCCGACCGGTGGCGAACTGATCATCCGCACCGCCAATGTCGAACTCGACGAGTCGTTCGCGAGCCGACATGTCGACATCGTTCCCGGCCCTCATGTGCGGCTGACCATCGCCGACACCGGGTGTGGGATGTCGGCCGAAACCCAACAGCGAATTTTCGAACCGTTCTTCACGACTAAGGGAGCCGGCGAGGGGACCGGACTCGGCTTGGTGATCGTTTTCAACATCGTCCAAGCGAGCTGTGGCGTCGTCGACGTCAACAGCGATGTCGGCGTGGGGACCTCGTTCGATATCTTCCTGCCGCGATTGACTGAACTCGCCAAACCGCCGA
>SKZY01000123.1 GCA_007127095.1 Planctomycetaceae bacterium | reverse complement strand
CGGGCAGAAATTGGGATGATGTCACCGGCCCGTCGGGGCCCGAAGACCCCGAATTGTCGCTGATCGCTTTTGAAACGCTCGACGGTCGTCCGATCGCGGTCATGGCCAACTTTTCGATGCACTATTTCAGCGGCGTGAAGGCGATCAATCCCGACTACTTCGGACTCTTTTCCGATGGGATTCAGACGCGGTTGACCGCCGAGGAGCAGGCCGGGACCGCCGAGCGTCTGTCCGGAAAGCCCGTGGTCGGGATCATGTCGCACGGCTGCAGCGGCGACATTTGGCGGCGAGACTACACCCGCGAGACGCCGCCGGAGTTCGAGACGATTTCGATCGACGATTATTCCGCGGGACTGATCGAATTGGCGATGACTGCTTATCGCGAGATCGAGTTCGTCGAAGCGCCCGAATTGGCGATGGCAGAGAGTCGGTTTCGCTTGAACTACCGCGTCCCCGACGCCCAATTGTTGCAGTGGTCTCAGCAGATCGTCGAGCGGATGGGAGACCGGTTGCCGCAGACGAGCGAAGAAATTTATGCCCGCGAGCAGATCTATTTGCACGAGGCTCAGGACACCGAAGTCGTCGTGCAAGCGATCCGGATCGGTGATATCGGGATCGCGACGACGCCCAACGAGACCTACGCGTTGACCGGTCTGAAGTTGAAACGTCAGAGTCCTTTGCGGCACACGATGGTGATCGAATTGGCCAACGGTGGCGACGGTTATATCCCGCCGCCTGAGCAACACGTGTTGGGAGGCTACAACACCTGGCCGGCACGATCGGCGGGGCTGGAAGTGAACGCCGAACCGAAAATCACCGCGGTGGCACTCAGTTTGCTCGAAACGGTCGCCGGGAAGACGAGGAAGCCGCACGTTCAACCGTTGGGGGCCGCTGCCGAGCAGTTAATGAAACGACGTCCGCTGGCTTATTGGCGAATGGACGACCTGGCGGGACCGCGGGCGCGAGACGTATCGGGCAACCAGCGAGATGCGATTTACGAGCCAGGTGTCGTGTTCTTTCTGGAAGGTCCGCGTTCGGATCAGTTTACCGGAGGCGAAGAATTGAATCGGGCGGCCCATTTCGCGGGCGGCCGGATGCGAGCCCGGCTGGGCCCGGTGGCGACGAATTACGAAGTTTCGTTGTGGATCTGGAACGGGATGCCGAGCGACGGTCGCGATGTCACCGGTTGGTTTTATTCGCGGGGGACCGATTTCAGTCGGCCGGCGGCAGCCGAGCAATTGGGCATCGGCGGCATGTCGGGGCATGCTGACAAGCTGATCCTGCAGCTCGGCGATCAGCAGCCGGTCGGTGGCCGAACTTCGCTGAAACGTTGGCGTTGGAACCACGTCCGGTTGGTCCGTTCCCCCGAACAGATATCGGTGTTTTTGGACGGCGATTCCGAACCGGAGATCACCGTCGCGGTCGACGGTGACGTCCCCGAGTGGGCCGGTGAGTGGTTTTTTGGCGGTTCGAGCGACGGTCGGTTCAATTGGGAGGGACGGCTCGACGAGATCGCGGTCTACGCTACAACAGCGGACTAAGTGGTCTGCTACAGCTCAATTTTGGGTAGTGGAACTCGCCAAGGGTTTCGATTTTTTGCCGATGGCTCGAAAGTCTGGGCGACTTCCGCTACGGTTCGAGTGATTTTTAAGGGGTCAGGTCTCAATGCCGGCACGGCCCTGCGGGTGCTTCGCACAATTGAGACCTGACCCCTTAAAGTCCTGTGACCCCTTAAAATCCTGGTCAATAACCCTTCAATATAGATATCGCACGCAGGAAACATGGACGAAATCAACCTGAAGGACTTCGAGTGGAACCTCGTCGTTCGCAATTTGACGCTCGATGACCATGCGGCGATCGTTCAACTGCAAGGGACCTGTTTTCCCGGCATCCCGGCTTGGACAGCTGAGCAGTTCGAAAGTCAGTTAAATATTTTCCCCGAGGGCCAGATCGGGATCGAATGCGACGGCAAGTTGGTCGCCAGCAGCAGTTCGTTGATACTCCGCTACGACGACCAGACCGAGTGGCATAATTACCACAAGTTGTCGGACGGCGGATACATCCGCAATCACACGCCGGATGGCGATACGCTGTACGGGATCGAGATCATGGTCGATCCCGAGTTTCGCGGCATGCGTCTGTCGCGACGTTTGTACGACGAGCGGAAGGAGTTGTGCCGTCAGAAAAACCTGGCACGGATCATGATCGGTGGTCGGATTCCGGGTTATGGCGAACACGCCGACAAGATGTCGGCCCGCGAATACGTTGAAGGGGTGATGGACAAGTCGATGTTCGACCGTGTCCTGACGGCCCAACTGGCCAACGGCTTCGCCCTGCAGGGGCTGATCCCGAATTACCTGCCGAGCGACCAGGAATCTCGCGGCTACGCGACGTTTTTGGAATGGAAAAATCTCGATTATCGCAGTGGCAAACGGAAACACTTTCATCGGACGGTCGAGCCGGTACGGATCGGTGCTGTCCAGTACCACATGCGGCCGGTAGCCGACTTTGACGAGTTCGCTCGACAGGCCGAATATTTCGTCGATGTCGCTGGCGACTATCAGTGCGACTTCTTGCTGTTCCCCGAACTCTTTACCACGCAATTGCTGTCGTGCATGGAGCCTGATCGCCCGGGGTTAGCGGCCCGCAAATTAGCGGCTTACACGCCGCAGTATCTCGAACTGTTCACCGAGATGGCGATCAAGTACGACACCAACATCATCGGCGGCTCGCAATTCGTCATCGAAGACGATTTGCTATACAACGTCGCCTTTTTGTTCGGCCGCGACGGGTCGATCGGTCGCCAGTCGAAGCTGCACATCACGCCGTCGGAGAAGCGTTGGTGGGGTGTCACCGGCGGCGATAAGTTAGAGATCTTCGATACCGATTGCGGTCAGGTTTCGATCCAGGTTTGTTACGACTGCGAGTTCCCGGAGTTGGGCCGGATGGCGGCGTCGCGAGGGGCGAATATCTTTTTCGTCCCGTTCAACACCGACAGTCGGGCCGGCTACTTGCGGGTCCGCAACTGTGCCGCGGCGCGGTGCATCGAAAACCACGTCTACGCCGCGATCGCCGGCTGTACCGGCAACCTGCCGTTCGTCGAAAATGCCGACGTCCACTATGCCCAAACCGCAATTTTGACGCCGTCAGACGTGATGTTCGCCCGCGACGGGATCAGTGGCGAATCGAATCCCAACATCGAGACGGTGATCATCCAAGACGTCGATCTGGAACTGCTGCGTCGTCACCGGGCGACCGGAAGTGTGCAAAACTGGCGTGATCGGCGGACCGATTTTTACAAGCTGCGATTCCGCAATGGCGAAGATTGGGTCGAAATCTGAGTAGTTACCGCCGTGGGTTGGCATCGGCGACCGCTTGCCGGGTGACGTTGATCGCCGCTTCGGTGTAGCGGGCATATTGGTTTTCGAAGTGAATCATCGCGGCTTCGTCGGCGAAGAAGAACATGCGATTGAACTCGGGGTCACGGACACCGAAATCGCGTTTCCCGGCGACTACCCGTTTTTCCTCGAAGAATCGCACCACATCGATGCCGTTGAGCACCGGGGTGTAGGGTTCGGGATCGTTTAAGAACGTCGCCATTTTCTCTTCGTCGGCGAACAGATAGAGGCTGCCGAGGTGGATCACACCGAACTGCGGGTCGCCTTCGGTCCAGCGGTTGTCCGCCAGCAACGTCACGGCGCAATAGCCGTCCATCGCCAGTTTTTGGGCCGCCGGGGCGGGGTCGGTTGCCGCTGAACGACTCGATGCGGCGATCACCGGAGTCGCTGATCGTTCACTCGGAGTCGCTGTAGGTTCACTGGTTTGGTCGGTGACCGCCGCGGATGCGATCTGGTCTGAGGAAGGCTGGGGCGCGGTGGGGGTCATGGTCGTGGCCGCGGCAGGCGTGGCTTCCGGGCCAGTTGCTGGGGTCGATGCGGCGATGGTGGGGTTTGAATCCGCAGCGGTAGCCGCTTCGGCGGGCAGGTTTGCCGCGGGCGGCCGGTTTTCGGCGTGCTGGGCCAACATGGCGACATATTGGTCAGCGATTTGAGGGCTGGTACGGTGCGATAGTGCTGTCCCTGCCGGCGTGACGATCACGTCGGTCGGGTAGGCTTTGACGCGAAACGATTGGGCGAGTTGGGGATTTTTGCCGGCGTGGATTTTGACCGCGACGTAATCTTGCTCGATCGCCTCAGCGACTTCGGCGGATTGGTACGCACCGGCTTCGAGTCGATCGCACCAGATGCATTTGTCGCTGTAAAAGTGCAACAGCATCAGCTTGCCCTCTTGAGTCGCTTTGGTGTGAGCCGTCCGCAGGTCGGCTTCCCAGCTGATTTCCGCGTGTGCGGGGCGGTTCGACCAACAGCAAGCGATCGTCGAAACGATGATCAAGACAGCGATTTTGGGGGGGTGAGGATACATCATCAATCCTGTCGCGTGGTCAGGGGCCGGTGTCGTCTGAATCGGGCCCCGACGATCGGGTGAGAGGTGGCTATCGGAGGGTTCGGCATTCGCCGTCGGTTAACTGCAGATGAAAGTAGGGATTATGTCGACTTTGACGCCACGTCGATTTTTTCTCGGGTCGGCCGTGTCGTTGGTCGGTACATCGCTGGACTGTCACGGGGGTGGGAACCAGCGGCCGTAGCGATTAACGTAGCGACATCTAAACCCTTGTTTTGTCGTGGTTTCGCCGATGCCTACTCCGCCCACGGTTACCGTCGTCATCCCGTTGTTGAACGAGCAACCTTCGCTTGTCGAGCTTCACAGCGGCATTCAGGCGGCGCTTGGCGGAGAGCTAGCTGCGGGAAAGATCAGCGGCTTTCGGGTCATGTTCGTCGACGACGGTTCGAGTGACGGGTCGTGGCAGACGATCGAGTCGCTGGCTGAGGGCAGCGCCACCACGTCGGGAATTCGGCTGCGGCGGAATTTTGGTAAGGCGGCTGCGTTAGCGACGGCCTTCGAGGCGGTTCGCACCGATTTGATCATCACGATGGACGCTGACCTGCAGGACGATCCGAAGGAAATCCCCCGCTTTCTGGAACAGGTGGCAGCCGGCTCGGATGTCGTCAGCGGTTGGAAACGGGTGCGGAACGATCCTTGGCACAAGACGATGCCCAGTGCCGTATTCAATTTTCTCGTCTCGCGGCTGACCGGGGTCGTGTTGCACGATCACAATTGCGGTTTCAAAGCGTATCGCCGTGAGATCTTTGACGAGGTCAAGCTGTATGGCGAACTGCACCGCTTCGTTCCGGTACTCGCCGCGGCGCGTGGCTGGCATGTCAGCGAGATTGCGGTGGAGCATCACGCCCGTCCCTACGGACATTCGAAATACGGTGTTTCGCGGTTGATCAAAGGATTTCTCGATCTGCTGACGATCTATTTTTTGACCACCTTTGCCCAGCGACCGCTGCACCTGATCGGTTCGGCGGGTTTGGTCTGTTTTGCACTCGGCACGATCGGGTTGGTCTATCTGACCGTGGCCTGGGTTGTGACCAGGTTGATCGAAAGTCTTGAACCGCTGCATCTGCATGAAACGGCGGTCTTTTTCTACTGCATTGTCGCGATGTTGCTGGGGGCTCAGTGGCTGGCGGCCGGCTTGTTGGCGGAATTGATCACGTCGGTGACTCGGCGACAAACCAGGCCGGCGTCGATCGCCGAGCAGACCGGGGAGCTCGGTTGATGCGCGGCATTGCGGCGATCATGATCGCGATGGCGTTGGCCCTTTCCGCGGGCCGGATAGCGGTGGTTTTGAGTGCCGAGGGAGATACGGCGTTCCTGAGTGCTAACGACCGGAGTCGCTGGGCGACCGTGGCGGCTCTGGTCGAGGATGGTAAGTTCGAGATCGACCGTTTGATGGCGATCCGTGATCCATCGGGCAGACGCCGTCCCTGGCAATCGATCGATCGTGTTCGGCACACCGGAACCGACGGCGTGATGCACGATTACAGCAGCAAACCGCCGCTGTATACGATCCTGGTTGCGGCGGTTTACGCCGCGGTCAAAGCGGTCTCGGGAATGACGCTGACCGCCCAGCCGATCTATCTGACGCGGATCGTCTTGGCGATCGTGAATCTGCCCACCTTGGCGGTGTTTCTGCTTTCGACCTGGACGGTGATCCGGCGATCGAACGTCAACGAAATCGCTCAATTGACCGCTTTGGCTTTCGCCTGTTTCGGGACCATGTTGTTGCCGATGTCGGTGTCGCTCGGCAACCATCTGCCGGCCGCGGCGGCGACCGCGGCGGTGATGGCGATCTATTTGTCGGTCGGGTGGACGGATCGCAGCAACGGTTTGCCGCAGCCCGCGTCGGGCCGTGGTCGGCAGTCGACCGCAGCGGCATTCGCCGCCGGATGGTTGGCCGCGTTCACCGTCGCGTGTGAGTTGCCGGCCTTGTTGATGCTGGTGTTGTGGTCGGGACTCTTTATGCGTCAATCGCCGCGGGCGACGATCGTCGGGTTCATCCCCGGGGCGTTGCTGGTCGCCGCTGCATTTTTTGCGACCAATTGGGCGGCCCATCGCAGTCTGATCCCGCCTTACGCCCATCGTGGTGACGGGCCGTTGATCGCCGGCTTGAAATCCGAGGGCGTGCCCGCCGCCGATCGGTTACACGAATTGCTGCTGGATGCCGGAGCGATTCATCCGGTGAACCGCGAACAGCCACTGCGTTTGACGGAGGATGAAGCGGGAGGTCGCTGGGTGGTTGAAACGGCCAACGGCAACCAACGGTTCGTGCTGAGGCGTGACGGCGCTTCGGGAGTGGAACCGGGCGTCGAACCCGCTGCTGAAGCCGAATGGAAACTCTTTGCTTGGGATCACTGGTACGACTATCCGGGCAGTTACTGGATGACGGAGCGGAGTGGTGTCGATCGTGGTGAGCCGTCACGGCGGGTGTATGCGTTCCACGCCACGTTGGGGCACCACGGTATCTTTTCGATAACGCCGTTTTGGTTGCTGGCACTGTTGGGTTGTTTTCTCCGGCTCCGCGACCGGACCGCCGCCGACTGCTGGTGGCTGGCGATCGCGATTTTGCTGGCGACGTTGATCTGCTTTGCGTTTTACATCAGTCGCCCGTTAATCGACCGGAATTATGGCGGGGTCAGTTGTTGTTTCCGCTGGCTGTTGTGGTTTGCACCCCTCTGGATCTGGCTCGCCGTGCCGGCCTGTGAGCGGTTGATGGGCAATCGCGTTGGTCGATGGTTGGTCACTGGGACGGTAGCGGCGAGTCTGTTTTCGGTATCGACGGCGCTCGAATCGCCCTGGCAGCACCCTTGGATCTACCGCTACTTCGATTTTTTGGGCTGGCTGGGGGGGTGATGTCGGGGCTAATATCCGTGTGAAGACCGCTTGCCCCCGAGACCGCCACGCATGACCCAACGCGGCAAGGATGCCGATCGTCGCTCTAGCCCGAAGACCGTTTTTTCGCGGGGATTGTTTGCTGCGCTGGTGTTGCTCAACCTGATCATTGCCGGCTACTTCTTGGCCCCGCAGACGGTCGGTAATCAGATCCGCAACCGGTTGTTGGAAAAGTTCCAGGCCCACTATCCCGATCTGGAAGTCCGGATTCGCAGCGGACGTGTGGCCCGTGATGGCGTGGTCGTGTTGGAGGGAATCGAGTTTCTGCTGCCACCCGGGTCGGACCCGAAAGCGACGCCCGGGTTCGATGTGAAACCCGCGGTGGGATCGTCACGGCCGATTTTGGCGATCGGCAGTTTGCAGGTCTTTACCGATATGCATCTCGATCGGTTGCTTGACGGTTCGTCGCCGATCCGTCCTCGCAAGATGATCGCCAATGACGTTGTCGCGGATCTCTGGCGTCTCGCCGATGGACAGTGGTCGCCACAACTGCTGTGGCCGCCGTTGGTAATGAACGATTCGTGCCCGCGTCTGGAAATCCGTGGTGGCAAGCTGCGGATACATCGCCGTTTCGGCGGCCAGGCACGCCCGCTTGAACTCGATGACATCGAGGTGACCTTGGACGTCGCCGAGCGAGAGGTAACTGTCGGGGACGAATCGGTCGTGGGGTCCCCCACACTCGAATCGCTCCACGGCCACTTCAGCGTGGTCGCTGCGGGGGCATTCGTCGACTCGTTGCGGTTTCGTGGCGATATCGACGCCGGCAAATTGTCATTGGCCGGTACGGCCAGCGGATTGCGGGTCGATCTCAATCTGCTCAACCGGTTGCCACTGGGGATCGGCGATCGGTTGTCCGAGTTGCGTGGGCTAAGTGCCCTGACCGACTTCGATTTCGACTTCACACGGCCTCTGGGCAATTCCGACCCGCGCAGTTCCGACCCGGTCGACGCGGCGGGAATCGAATCCGCCCCGATTCGGTTGGCTCAGCGATCATCGACCGCCGAGAGACTGGCGGAGGACGAGGTTGTCGCGGGGGGGCTCGATTTTCGTTGTGATTGTCGGATTCGCGATGCCCGTTTCGACCATCTGCAGTTGCCTGTACCGTTGGAAGGTGTGGTTGCGGCGGTCAACATCACCCCCGCTGGGATACGGCTGCACGACGCCACGGCCCGATTCGGAGACGCGTCGGTTAGGCTGACCGCGACCCGAGTCGGTTGGGACTCAGCGGCCGAGGTCAGTGGGCGGTTGATTGCCGACGGTCTGATGGTTAACGAGCGGTTGGCCAAACGACTGCCGGATTCACTCAGCGAGGCTTGGGACGAGATTCGGCCTCGAGGCCCGATCGATCTCGATTTGCGGTGGTCGAAGTCGGGGTCCGAGTGGACTTCGGCTGGCACGGCAGAGCTCCGTGGTGTCGACGCCCAATTGAGCAACTTTCCTTATCCGGTCGCCCAGTTGGTTGGGAGAATCGAGTTTGATGATCAGTCGGCGTGGACCGATGAACTCCGTGGCTGGGTTGCCGGACAATCGTTGAGCGTGGCTTTCGAACAGTTGTTAGGGGGGCGTGTCGGGAAGAGTTGGTTGCAATTGGCGGCTGATGGGCCGATCCCGATCGATTCGCCGCTGATCAACGCGTTGACGCCACGAGGCGAGCCGACTTCGCGGCTCGAGCAGTTTGTCCGTTCATTGCAGCCCAGTGGCAGTCTGCATTTGGTCGCGGCTCGATTCGATACCGATACGGCAGGCATTGCCCGTAAGTCGCTCGACCTGCGAATCAGCGGAGGGACGCTGCGATATAAAGAATTTCCCTACCCGCTGTATGACGTCCGCGGTCAGATCACCGTACTGGACGATTGGGTGCGGATCGTCGGATTCCAGGCCGGCAATAGCGACAATGCCAAGATCTTATGCGACGGTCGGTTTTTGGGGATGCCCGATGGCAAGCCCCATCCGACCGATGGCGATTGGCAATTGGCACTTCGATTTCGCGCCCGTGATTTGCCCTTGGATGAGACGCTTCGGGCGGCGCTGTCGAACGATGCCCGAGAGACTTGGGACGGTCTGTCACCGACCGGGGTGGTTGATCAAGCCGAAGTCGAAGTGCTGCATGCCGATAGTTGGTCGGCTCCCCGTGTCGTCGTCTCGGCGACTCAGCACGCGCGACCGACGATCGACAACCGTACGATCAGTCTGCGACCGGCGGATATCCCGTATCGAATCGACCTGGTCGAAGGCGCCCTGCGGTTTGACGGCGACGAGGTGCTGATCCACTCGGTCGATGGCCGACACGATTCGACCCGCATTTCGGCCGATGGGCGATGTTCGCTCACCCAATCGGGCCAGTGGCTGATGGATCTCAACATCCACAGTGGCAGCCGACTGCACCCCGATGCCGAGTTGATCGGTTCGCTCCCGGCGGAGGTCCGTGGTGCCTTTCAGAAATTGCAGTTAAAGGGGCCGCTCAGCGCCCGCGGAACTGTCGGCATGCTGCTGCCCAACAGCCGACATCCCGACGCGACGGTGAACTGGGATATGGTGTTGCAGTTGGAAGGCAATCGGATCGGCGACATCGGGCCGGTTCACGATCTGCGTGGTGAGATCAACATCCGCGGCCGACGCGATTCGCAATCGTTCGTCGCTGATGGCAATGTCCTGATCGATTCGATGCACATCCATTCCTATCAGTTGACGCAGATTCGAGGGCCGTTCGGAATTCACGACGATCGTTTGTTGCTCGGTGAGGCATTGGTGATGCTGGCGGCTGACGAGAGCGCCGACGGACCGAATCGGGATCCGGCGTTCGGCGGGCGGCCACCGGCGATCCATGGCAATGCGTTCGGCGGTTCGGTATCGCTATCGGGCGAAGTTGTGCTCAGCGACGGCAGCTTCGACGTGCTGGTCGCGATCGATGATGCCGATATTACGTCGTTGCTGGTGCAGATGGGCCAGCCCGACGGAGGCATGAAAGGGAAGGCCGAGGGACAGGCCCGTATCGAAGGGGTCCTTGGGGCGTCGCATCTGTTGAAGGGGGCGGGCAACGCCAAGCTGTCGCAAGCGAACCTTTATCAGTTACCACCCTTGATCAGCGTCTTCAATATGCTGCGTGTTAAACCGTCCGAAGCGGTCGCGTTCACCGACGTCACCGCCCGGTTTTCGCTCTACGACGATAGCGTTACCTTCAACGAGCTAAAGTTGTGGGGAGACCTGATCGCATTGGACGGATCGGGGACGATGAATCGGTCACACGAAGTCGATTTGTCCTTCAACACACGGGTCAGTCCGCACAACGTTTGGAGTCACGTCACGCGATCGCTGGGCGACAGCCGATACACGTTGTGGACGTTGAACGTTCGCGGGCCGCTGGCCAACCCGCAGGTCGATCGGCGGGCGCTCGACGCCGTCGGTCGCCAGCTGGAGTGGCTGGTACCATCCGACGACAAAGCAGAAGCGTCCTGGAAGCCAGGCGATCGTCTGGGCGAATTGCGTCAGCGGTTAGTCCGATGATCGCTGGTCGATCTTCACCGAGAGTCGATTTCCAATGAGCATTCCACCGATCCACGCGACTACGATCACGACCGGATTAGCAGGAACCGAGCGAGCCGCCGCTGCGGAATCAGGCCGGACACCTGTCGGCGAACGTTTGGTCAGGCCGGCCGACGCGGTCGGCCAAACGGTCGCCGCCGGACGCGGCGACGCGACCGGCGATCACGACGCCGACGGTCGCCAATCTCTGGATACGTTTGAACGTCGCGAGACTGTCGATGACCTGGATATGAGCGACGATCCTGAGAAAGAACCAGGGGGCGAAACGCTCGACTTTTTACCCGGCGATCATCTCGATCTGCAGGCCTAAACCAACCTCTCGGAATCGGTCAATCAGCCCATCAGTTCGTCGATCGGCTTTTCGTCGCTGACCAAGTGGGTTGGTCGGCCCTGCGGCGTGTAGAGGATTTGTGCCGGATCGATACCGAGTTTCCGGTAGACCGTCGAAGCGAAGTTTTCCGGTGCCAGTACGCGATCGATCGCTGCATACCCTTGGCGATCGGTGGCACCGATCACTTGGCCACCGGAAGTCCCGCCACCTGCGAACATAACGCTCATCGCGTTGGACCAGTGGTCACGACCGCCCCGCGAGTTCACTTTCGGCGTCCGGCCGAATTCGCCCAACGCGATCACCATCGTCCTCTCGAGCATCCCGGAATCGCGGAGGTCTTCGATCAAGGCCGCGATCGTCGCTTCGAATGGCGGAAGCTTGGTCCGCAGCGACTGGAAGATGTCGCGGTGATGATCCCAGCCGCCGTGGTAAAGCGTGACAAACGGTACGCCAGCGGAGACGAGTCGGCGGGCCAATAGCGCTCGTTGGCCGAAGGGATGACGGCCGAACTTGTCTCGCGTTTCGTCCGATTCTCGACTGATGTCAAAGGCGGCTTGGGCTTCGGAGCTACCGATCAGTTGCAGACCCTGCTGGAAAAATTCGTCACCGCCGACGGTCGGGTCACCGGCCGCTTCGTGATTGATCCTCATCATCTGGTCGACCTGCTTACGGATCGATTGGCGGTGTGAGAACCGGGAATCAGCGAGCCCTGGCGGTAGAGTCACGTCACGGACGCTGAAGTTATCGCGGTTGGGATCGTCGGGGACGACGAACGGGGCGTACCTCGAACCGAGGAAGTTAGGGCCGCCGGAACGCGACATATTTGGGATCGAAAAGTAGGCTGGGATTCCGTTCGGAGCCCCAACTTGGTGCGACACGACGCTACCGAGGCTGGGGTGGAAGCTGACGAAAGCCCCGCAGCCGACTGGGATCCGCGTCGGCGCGCCAGTCATCATGTAATGATTGCCGGCCCCGTGGTTCCCCTGGTCGTGCCGGATCGAGCGGACGATCGCGAGTGAGTCCGAGACATCGGCCAGCCGTACCATCAATTCGGAAAACTGCATCCCCGGGGTCTTGGTCGGGATCGTGCCGAACTCGCCCCGGATCTCTGCCGGAGCTTCGGGTTTGGGATCGAACGTCTCGTAGTGGCTGGGCCCACCATCCATCCAGATCAGGATGCAGGAATCGGCTTGTCGCTTGGGGGTATCTGACGTCGATGGCCCGGCAATCGCGGTCGCTCGCAGCGCCCCGGTCAAGCCGCCGCCGATCAGACCGCCGAGGCCGAGTCGGAGGGTATCGCGACGCGAAACGCCTTCACAATTGATCCGTAATCGTGACATGGTTTGCTGTCCTTTCTCAATCCTGAATCGTGAACTCGGGTGAATTGATCATCGCCCACATCAAATCCTCGATCGCTCCGCGGCGTTCTTCACCGGCGGAATTGATCAAAGTCGATGCGAAAGCCGCCTCTTCGATCGTTGGGTAACGGGAGAAGGTGGCCAAGTAAAGTTCTTCGGTGATCGCCTCGGCGGACAGGTCGCTGGCCGCCAAACGAGCCGCCCGGCCGTTATCGCTACGGATCCGTGAATCGATCTCACGGTCGTTCATCAAGTGCAGTGACTGCGTCACGGTCATGTCTTCCATCCGTTCACACGGAGGGTCCTGGTTTTCGTTCGGTCGCCCGAAGGTGTCCAAAAACAGTGACTTGACGCGGTGGGTCCATACCTGAGTCGCCCGTGACCCGGCCGGCATGCCGGTGAACTTGGAGGGTGTTTGAGTGACATCGGCGATCGCGTCGAGCAACGTTTCGCCGCGCAGCGGTTGCCGGTAATGACGCGAATAATTCAGCCGATCGCCGACATTGGAATCGTTCGGGAGCGAACTGGTGGCATAAGCCCGCGAACTGGCGATCGTGCGGATCAATTGCTTGGTGTCAAATCCGCTCTCTTGAAAATGCTGGGCCAAGGCGTCGAACAGCTCGGGATGCGTCGGCGGGTTCGTCGAACGGAGGTCATCGACGGGGTCGACCAAGCCGCGTCCCATCAACGCCGCCCAGATCCGGTTGACTTGCACCTTGGCAAAGAACTCGTTGTCCGGCGAAGTCATCCAACGGGCGAGCGCCTCTCGAGGGTCTTGGCCTTCGGCGACCAAACCGCCAGCGGTTTCACTTCCAGACGGCTCGCTGCCGACTTCGTAAAGCGGACGCGGTTCGAGCACTTCGCCGGTCACCGGATGCTTGACCGAACCGGAGCCGGAGAAAAAAACGATCTCTTCGCCACCGGAGATCGGGGGTGAAAGTCCGGTGCCCTTGCGACCGATCTGCGAAAAGTAAGCTGCGAATTGATAAAAGTCGCGTTGGCTCCACTTCTCGAACGGGTGGTGATGGCACTTGGCGCAGTCCAACCGGATACCGAGAAACAGTTGGCTGACCATGGTCGCGATTTCTTCAGGATCGCGGCGATCGCGATAGAGCGTCGCGACGCCGTTCTGCCAAGTGCTGCCGCGAGCCGTCACCAACCGGCGGGCGAACTCGTCGTACGAAACCCCTTCGCGGAATTGCTCCCGGATCCAATTGTCGTAATTGAGAACGGCCTTGATGCCGACCCGATAAGGATTGGGCCGCAGTAGGTCGGCCCACTGGTTGGACCAATGGTCAACGTATTCGGGACGATCGAGCAGGCGATCGATCCATTGTTGGCGATATTCAGTCGGATCGACAGCCGAATCCGAGTCGACACGGTCCGCTTGAGCGAGGAAATCACGTGTCTCTTCGGGCGTCGGCAAGCGGCCGATCAGGTCGGTGAAAATCCGCCGTAAAAAGACATGATCCGGAGCGGGATCGGAGGGCAGGATCGCCAATTCCTGCAGCTTGGCATCAAGGAACTCGTCAATGAAATTATGCTGGGGCAGATCAGCGAAGGCGTTCTCGGGTAGCGGTTCGGTCTGGGGGATGACGACATCGGCGACCGAGATGTGGTTCATGTACCGAGCCATGACCGCGGTTTCGCCCGGCAACACGCCAGCGGTCAACCGACCCGCCTCATCGACACCGACGACCGTCGATTCGTTAGCCATGTAGGTGGCCAACGACGTCACGTCGCGGGTCGCGCCGTCACTGTAGTGGGCCAAGACCTGCAGCGAGTCCTCTTCTTGAGGAGCGAGCGAAAACTTATCGCGGACCAACTCCACCCGCTCGAGCGTCGGTTCATCTTCGATTTGCCGCGGCGCGCCCTGGCGAATCCAGGCCAATAATTTGTCGTACGATTCCGAACCGACCTCGACACGTCGACCACCGCCGTGCGGCAACGTCGCTGTCGCCTTCAGGACCAACAGGCTCTGTTCGGGCGCTGCGGGAAAAATCCGCCGCCCCCGCCCTTCACGCACCAAGGCGTCGTAATCGTAATCGGAATCGAAACCGAGCAAGGAGAGTTGGAAACCGTTCTGGCCGCGTTGCTTACCGTGGCAGGGGCCGGTGTTGCAGCCGGTCGCCCCGAGGATCGGTTGGATATCGAGTTCAAAGCTGACCGGCTGGTCGGAAACCGCCACCGTCGCCGGAAGCGGATCGCTGTCAGCGACCGTGACACTGTCAGCAGCTGACGTGATCGACGATGAGCCGACAGCAAAACCGAGCACAAGTACGCTCAGCAGTCGCTGAAGCGGGACAACGGATAGCGACGCGAATCGGGGCGGAGACGCGCAGTGGCGAGGTCCGATGCGATGGGGCATGGCAGGCATTGGCGGGTTCGAAGGCGGGAGCGAAAACAGGCGGGAACTCGATTTTATCGGATCGACGGCCTCGATGCACGAGAAAATGGAGAACGTCTCGCCCTTTTTCGGCAGTCGAAACCGGCCATGGAGTTCACCGGGACTAAAAAGCGACTCCGTCGATTACTCGGTTGAGCCGCGGCGATTGCCGTGTTCGATCCGCCAGGTAACGACTTCGGACCACCTGAAGACCGACTTTTCCGACGCATCGACACGCTTCGGGAACGACTCCTCGAGCGTCCACTTTTGAACGACGCAGCGAGTGACTCTCAGACGCCTAGCGATCTCACTTACAGGAACAATGATCGCTTTGTTACGAGATGTCAGACCCGATTCCGAACGGTGATTCCCGTTGTTGTCGGCCGGCTCGTCAATCGATTCACTCGCCTGGTCTCTGATCGCAGCGATTGCTCGCAACAATTCAGGGCGCATGGGGACGATCAGTCTCGATAATTGGTTCGCCCACACGGTTGCAGATTGCGGCAGCGAATCGTAATCGAGGAAGGTGGCTTCATCGCAGCCGCCGCAGGCTTCGACCATGGCGCCAAGAGTCCACGATAACTCCGGTTGTGACAAAACGACTTTTGCGACGTGTCTCGCCTGTTCGAGGTCATCACAAAAGCGTTCCAATCCCAGCCACAAGTGATGACTGGTCGTGTGCTCTGTCGCACGGTCAAACTCTCGTTCGTCGGTGATTCGCCCGGCCGCTTCCTCTTCTTCCACTCCCATGTAATTGAGCGTATGACAGAGTTCGTCCGCCGAATCGCTTCGCAACAGAACATTTCGTAGCCGATCGAGTATGTCCTCCAAATCGTCGTTCATGATGTTCCTTGCTTAACAAGCTGGGGCCGCAGAGTTTCGCTGATCGCGTCAGGCTCTCGGTCGGTCGGTTGGGCCGCTACCGATTTTTCCGGGGTGATCAGTTGACGAATCTGTTCCTCAGCCTCGGCCATCGTCGAGACGACGACGGCATGGTGGCCGAACCGCTCGGTCGCGCGGTCCAAGTCGCCGTGCGTATCCCACAAACCGACAAT
>SKZY01000353.1 GCA_007127095.1 Planctomycetaceae bacterium | reverse complement strand
TCGGCCCGATTCGGACGCGTCGACTACGCCGGTAACGGCGGGTTCTACAGTGGTCGTCCCGATTCGACGATCAACTTCATTCCCGAAGCCCCGCTCGGCGCACCGCAAATCGCGACTCGATCGCGTGGCAATGGCGGTCTGACGCGAGGGATCGCCGGTCCGATCATCTGGCCGGGAGACGGCGACCGACGGACGTTGGCCGAGATCCGCGACGGGACCAGCAACACGATCGTGTTCGCCGAAAAGGCGCTCGGGTATACCGAGCATGGTCGCGACGGCGGCGACAACGAACGTTGGAATAATCCCGGTTGGGATGAGTGTGTGATTCGTTGGCACTTCCCACCCAAACCCGATTCGCAGACCCCGTCGGACCGTACGCTGAATCCCTCGGCCCCGACCAATTGGAACCGCTACTTCGGATCACCGCACTCGGGTGGTCTGAACGCCGTGTTCGTCGACGGATCGGTCCGTTTTTACAGCTTCAGTATCGACGCGACCACGTGGATGCGATTGTGCGTATCCGACGATGGCCAAGTGATCGACCAAACCGCCCTCTAAAGGATTGATAAATGATGCAAGTGAAGATAGATATCCGATTGGCAGTGGCCGTTTGTAGCCTTTTGTTAGGCCTGCTGATGACTGGTTGTGGGGGTGAGAGCGAACCGGTTGAGCGGACCGATCAGGTGCTCGAGCAGGTCCGTCAGGAAGATGCCGAGATCGAAGAAGGCGAGAGCGGCTTGTAAGTTATCGATCCGATCGGATGCGAATTGACATCAGCAGGTGCGTGCAAGGACCTCGGTATTCAATTCAGCCGTACGGTATGGGTTATGGTTTCTTCCTGTTGAACGATTGTGTTTGGAGGAACCTGGGCCAACGCCCTGCGGCTGATTGGTACAACGAGTTTCGTACTCGCCTGCCAATTCCTATTTGTGTGTGCAAGAGTTAGTTGTAATTGGTAGAAGTGGATTAATGAGATTTTTGCTCGGTATTGCGATCATCCTGAGCGGTTTGGCGATCGGCTGTCGCCGCAGCGAAGCTCCTCCGTTGGCGATGCCGGCTGAAGCCGATCCGACTCCCTTTGATGTGCCCGACTTTGCCGTTTGGCGTCCCTTTTTCTTTACGGCAGCCGGCGACCATTCGACCTCGGAAATCATCGGTACGGCGTTCGCAATCCGCTTCGCTGAACAGGGCGAACCGGTACTGTTGACCGCCTATCATCTGCTCGGTCCAGAAGCTGGTCTGACAATGCGGATCGAACCGGGGACGCTGCGAGAAATGGTTAACCAAGTTGTCGTCAGCGACGCTTTCGGTGTTTCCGACTCGACGCAAAGGGTCGATCAACCGATCGAGTTAGCCGCCGACGGCACGGCAGCCGACGATTGGATCGGACTCGATATGGTTGTGGTGCCGGTCGGAGCGAGCGCGAAGCGGTTCCATCCGTTGGACGTGTCCGACACATTGCTTGAAATCGGCGACTCGATTTGGATGTCGGCCGCCGTGTTCGGCGGAGCTCCGGCGAGTCAGCGTGCGCATCGCGCGACCGTTACGTCGATCGATACGGAATCGGGGGCGATTGAGTATCGATTCGAGAACGACCGGTTAAGTCTGCGGGCTGCCGATGGGGCACCGTTGTTGGATGCTCGCGGCCGGGTCGTCGGGATGCACTTGAGATCGGACGACATGCCACAGAACGCCGCCGCGGATAATGGCGACACCGATTCGGCAGCGATCGGGGATCCGACCATCGTGAAGGCGATCGGGGTATCGATCGATCGGTTGCGAGAGGGTGTAGCGCTCCTGATCTCGGAACGCTGAGCACCGATCGAGCGGCCGAGTTCAGGCTTCGCTGTGGCTGATCCAACCGCCACCGAGGACTCGGGTGCCGTCGTAGACCACGGCCGCCTGTCCCGGAGCGATACCGGCTTGAGGATCGGTGAAGCGGACGCGGAAGCCGTCGTCGCCGGTGGGGGTGACCACGGCGTCTTCGGCGTCGGAGTTGTAACGGATTTGGACGCGACAGCGGAACGGTTCGTCCTGTGGCGGCGTATCGATCAGCCAGTTTGCTTCGGTAGCGACCAACCCGCCGCGAAGCAGTTGTTGCTTGGTGCCGAGTACGACACGGCGAGATTCGGGATCGATTTGGAGGACGAAGTGGGGTTCGCCCAAGGCAATCCCGAGGCCTTTTCGCTGACCGATCGTGAAGGCTTCGTAGCCGTCGTGTTGACCGAGGACCCGGCCATCGGTCGTCACGAAGTCGCCGGCTGTGGGGGCGGCCTCCGGGCCCCGTTTGGCCTTCACGAAATCGCTGTGGTGTCCCTGGGTGACGAAGCAGATTTCTTGGCTGTCTTTTTTGCCAGCGACGTTGAGGCCGAGTGAGGTCGCGAGTCGCCGGATTTCTGGCTTATCGTAATCGCCGACCGGCAGCAGCATCCGTTGCAGACGTTCGCGGTCGATCCCGAACAGGGCGTAGGATTGGTCCTTGTGTCCGTCGAGCCCGCGCCGCAGGTTCGGCCGCCCGGTCGCTGAGTCGTCGACGATCCGTGCGTAATGACCGGTAGCAACAAACTCGGCCCCGGCCCCGGCGGCGAAATCGAACAGCCGACCGAATTTGATCCAGTGGTTGCACTTGACGCAGGGGTTGGGGGTCCTGCCGGCGATATACTCGTCGACGAAATAGTCGACGATCCGACTGAAGTCGCTCTGCAGGTCGAGTGCGTAAAACGGGATTTTAAGCTTTGCCGCCACGCGGCGGGCGTCGGCGGCATCGGTGGCGGTGCAGCAACCCTGTTTGTGGTCGGCACGCTTGCTGTCGCCGGTCTTGACAACCGGCAACTGAAAGCCGGATGCTCCGTCATCGACCTGGCAGGCCGCGGCGGAGGCTTCGCCGTGCCGCATGAAGACGCCGATCACTTCATGACCGGCGGCGAGCAGCAGGTGGGCGGCGACGCTCGAGTCGACGCCGCCGCTCATCGCGAGAACAACCTTGGCCATGATAAAAAACCGCAGCAGGCAAAAAATGGTCGCAGCGGAGTTGGCCCTCCGGATCGAGGCCCCGCCGGAGCGAGGCTAGCCGGCGGGATTGCTGAGGACGGGAGGCACCAAAAAGAACTCGCCGTCCGATTCAGGGGCGTTACTCAGCGCCGCTTCGCGTGACAGCGATTCGACGGGGATATCGTCGGCCCAGCGGTTGATCACATCGAGAGCCGTCGTCATCGGGTCGACATTCTTGGTGTCCAGTTGGTCAAGCTGCTCGACGAACTCCAACACCTTGGCGAATTGCGGAGCCAGTTCCGCCGCCTCCGCCACTGACAATTCGAGCCGGGCGAGTTGAGCCAGCTTGCGGATTTCATCGTGGGACAGCGGTGACACGTCGAACGGCCTCCATCAGGCGGTCGCTTTGGATTTGGCTTTCGACTTGCCCTTGCCGGTCGGCTTCGAAGACGAAAGTTCGAACGGCTTTGTCTTGACCGTCTTGCGAATCGCGCCGCTACGGATGCACTGAACGCAGACACGGAGGGTCGTATTTTGACCCGACGGCAGCGTAACGTGTACCTTTTGCAGGTTGGGGACGAACTTTCGCCGGGTAATCCCGGTCACCTTGGTACCGACACCACCGAGGTATTTCGCCTTACCACGGGTCTCGACGCTGTTGCCGACTTGGACGGATTTACCGCAGACTTCACACTGCCGAGCCATCGTATTGATCTCGAAACGAAAAAACGTTTGGGTGTATGGTTCACTGAGACCCGGGAGTATATCGATCTTGCGTCGGATCGCAACGCCAAAGGGTTTAGGCGAACTATTTTCCTGTCGGCGAGTCACCAAGGACAACGGATTGTGAGCAGTGAATCGACGCCCACCCGGGGGCAATTTCGGGGGCAATTTCGGGGGCAATTTCGGGTTCGACTCCGGGCTGAGCGTCTCGCCGCTGCCGCGTATCGCCGGCGAAGGTTCGCCGTGATCGGCTGGATCGTTGCCCTTCTGTCGGCGGCCGGTTGCTCGCCTTGGAGCTTATCGAACGGGAATCGCTGGGAAGGCGGCAGTTTTCTGGTTCCAGCAAATTCGGCAGCGGATCCGGGCGAGGTGTTCCAGCGACTCCGCGAGGCGAAGACTCAAAACTCGGTCGTCGTTCAGGTGGCCGGCGACCCGGAGCCGTTTCGGGTCCTGCCGCTTCCGCCAGACGGCGATTCGGTATTTGTCAGCGATTTATTGAGTCAGACCGGGATCCAACGCAAGCTCGGCCGAGTCGCGGCGACGGTTTACCGAGCGACGCCGGCGACCCCGATGGGGATACCGATGGAGGTTCGGTTTCACCCCAAGACGGGTGATGTGCGGCCCGACTCGGACTACGCGTTACGAGCCGGTGACCGACTGAAGGTGGCCAAGGCGGAAACGCACATTGGCGGTTGGCTCGGCAATCTGTTCCCCTGAATCGGTGCTCAGCAATGTGCCGGAGATAGATAAGTGTCAGGCACTTAACTTTTCCGCTCGATGCTAACGAAGCGACCGTAGCGACGCGGCTCCTGGACGGGCGGATCCGGATACGCTCGCACACACTGCGTGGTTGTGGGTTAATATGATCGGGTTTGAAGCTGCATCTGCGGTTCTTCCCACCTCGCCCACGCTGTCCGCCAACTTGCCCGGCGGGTCAGTTTCCCGCCACTGAGTAATTTGACGATGACGTTGGCCTCCGCCATCATGCCGCGCCGCCTCGCGGTCGCGTCGATTTTTGCACTCGCAATTTTTTGTGCCGCCGGTCTGTTTGCGGAAGACGCCGCGGAGCCGATCGCCGCGCCGATCCCCGATGTTTGGAAGCGTCCGCCGGCGGGGCCGTTGGCGATCGACGAGGGAGTCGTCTGGTTCCGGGCGGTTGTCCGACCACCGTCGGGGTGGGCAGATGAGGAAGTCGAGTTGTTTGTCGAGGCGGTCGACGATGCCCGGCAAATTTTCGTCAATGGTCAGCGGGTCGGCGTCCTGGGCACATTCCCGCCTGAGTTCCGTAGTGGCTTGGGTCAGTCGCATCGCTTGGCGATCCCGCCCGGCACGCTGTTGGCTGGTGAACCGAATGTGGTCGCGATCCGGGTTTTTCACTACCACGGCAGACGCGGTTTCAATGTCGCCGCGCCGGTCCTGTTCGGCCCCGATGCGGCGATCCCGATGGCGGGACCCTGGCAAGCCTTTGCGGCAGACGAGGAAGCGATCGCTCGGCTGTCGACACGGTTCGATGTCCCCGAATCCGAATGGTTCGAAACGACGATGCCGATCGATGAGGCCGAGCAAGAGCTCCGTAGGTTGGCCGACGATGCCGGGCCGCTGCCACCGGCCGAGGCGGTCGAGCGGCTCCGCACCGTTGACGACCTGGAACTCGATTTGGTGCTGGCCGATCCCGTCATCGGGCAACCGTTGTCGATGAAATGGGATCACCGTGGCCGCCTCTGGTTGGTCGAATACTTGCAATACCCCGACCCGGCTGGGTTGACCGCGGTCAGCCGTGACCAATTCCTGCGGACGGTTTGGGATCGGCAGCCAGCTCCACCACCTCATCATTTTGCAGGCGCCGACCGGATCAGCGTCCACGAGGATACCAACGGCGACGGCGTCTACGATTCACATCATGTTTTTCTCGAAGGGCTCAGTCTGGCGACATCGGTGGCGTTGGATCGAGACGGCGTGTGGGTGCTCAACCCGCCGCACTTGCTGTTCTATTCCGACCGAGACGGGGACGGTATCGCCGACGGTGACCCGGAAGTCCATCTCGAAGGTTTCGGCTTGGAGGATTCACATTCGCTGGCCAACAGTCTTCGCTGGGGCCCCGACGGCTGGTTATACGGTGCTCAGGGGAGTACGGTCAGCGCTGAAATCCGTCGCTCCGGTAGCAGCGATGACCCGGTTCGGTCGATCGGCCAATTGATTTGGCGTTATCACCCTTCGTCGGGACGTTATGAAGTCTTCGCCGAGGGCGGGGGAAACGCCTTCGGGGTCGAGATCGATTCCGCCGGCCGGATTTTTTCCGGTCACAACGGCGGTGATACCCGTGGGTTTCACTACCTGCCGGGAGGCTATTATCGCAAAGGATTTGGCAAGCACGGCGAATTGTCCAACCCCTACGCGTTCGGGTTTTTTGAAGCGATGGGGCATCACCGAGCGGAACGGTTCACACACACGTTCGTGATCCAGGAGAGTGATTCGTTGCCGTCGCGATTCCGCGGGCATCTGTTCGGTGTTGAGCCGCTGCAGGGCCGTGTCGTATTGAGTCGGATGGAACCTGATGGCAGCAGCTTCAAGACCACCGATGTGGAGCATGTATTGTGGAGTGACGGCGACACGTGGTTCCGGCCCGTCGACATCCAAGAAGGGCCCGACGGGTCGCTTTACGTCGCCGATTTTTATGAGCAGCGGATCGATCACGCTTCGCACGCTCAAGGGCGGATTCACCGTGAAAGCGGTCGTATCTACCGTCTCCGCGGACCCGACACACCCGGCAGCCCCGCGTTACCCGGCCCCGAGGATCTCGGTGGATGGATCGACCGGTTGGGCGCGCCGATCCGCTGGCAACGGCAGACCGCGATACGACGAGTGATCGCCTTGGCCGACGATACGACCCCATCCAAGCTGAGGAAGTTGGTCGCCGCTGGCGATCCCGAGGCCCCACGGCCCGCTCGCGACGCTGCGCTGTCTTCACTGTGGGTTCTTGGCCAAATGGGCGGTTTCGACGAGGACTGGGTACTCGAGGTGCTTTCGCACCGTAACGCCGAACTCCGTGAGTGGATGATCCGGTTTGTCGGCGAAGCGGGTTCGCCCGCAGACGTGGTCCTCGATCGTTTGGTCGAACTGGGACGCCACGATCCGGATCAACACGTCCGTCTGGAACTCGCCGCGACGGCACGGCGATTGGCGGTCGGCTCCGGGTTGGCGGTGATCGAAGCCTTGATCGGTCATCCCGCGGCAGCCGAGGACGATCGATTGCCATTGATGCTGTGGTGGGCGATCGAGACGCAGGTCAGCCGTGATGCGGAGGCGGTTGTGCGGTGGTGGACGGGGCAACCGTCGCTGTGGCGATCCGAGGTCGCCAGGCGAGACATCGCCGAGCGCTTGATGCGACGATTTGCGGCGGCCGGGTCGCGGCGCGACTTGATGGTTTGTGCCAGCTTGTTGCGAGCCGCGCCGGATCGCGATGCCGGGCAGCGTCTGCTAGCCGGTTTCGAAGCCGCGTTTCGCGGCCGATCATTGGCGAGTCTGCCTGACGACTTGGTCGACGCGATGACCGAAACCGGTGGCGGTTCGCTGCCGCTGCGGGTCCGACGAGGCGACCCCGAGGCGATCGCCGAAACGTTGCAGGTTGTCACCGATCGCCAGCAGAAAAATGAGCTGAGGGTCGAGTATCTTCGCCTGATCGGCGACGTCCGGCCGGCCGCTGCGGGCGAAGCGATTCTCGATCTGGCGACCACCGGTGACGAAAGCGAGTCGGTCCGATTGGCGGCGCTGACAGCGTTGGAAGGGTATGACGCCGAAGTGATCGCCGAGCGGATCGTGGAAATGCTCGGGCGAGTCGAGGGGCCGATCCGTGAAGCGGCCTTATCGCTACTCGCCAGTCGAACGGTCTGGGCCCGCCAACTGCTCGGATCGATCACCGCGGGCGAGATCGCCGCCGAATCGGTTCCGGACGCTGTCGTGCGGAAGATTCATCTGCACCGCGACGAGGCGATTCGAGCCGATGTGGCGGTCCATTGGGGCAGCGTCAGCGGCGTGACGACTGCTGAGATGGAAGCCGACATCGATCGCTTTCGTAGCCTGATCGGTTCGGGGATCGGCAATCCGCGGGTCGGCAAAAAACTGTTTACGACTCACTGTGGCGTCTGTCACCAGCTGTTCGGCGAGGGTGGCAAAAGCGGTCCTGATCTGACCAGTTACCAGCGTCAGGACGTCCGTTCGATGGTCACTCACATCGTCAATCCCGGGCTCGAGATCCGTGAGGGCTTCGAGAATTACTTGGTGTTGACCGATGACGGCCGAGCGATCAACGGGCTGATCGCTGACTCGGACCGACAGGTCGTGGTGATCCGCGACGCCTCCGGTCAGACGCGAACGATCGCTCGCGAAGAGATCCTCGAATTGGGGGCCGTGCCGCAGAGCTTGATGCCGGTCGGCTTGCTCGATTCGCTTGGTGAACAACAGATTCGCGATCTCTTCGCCTACCTTCGATCGCCGCAGCCAGTCCCCTGAGCCGCGAACCACGGCCGCAGCGACGGGGCTTAGCTCACCCGTCCGCGGCGGCAAGGGGGTTGATCGTTCCAACCGAGGCAGCGACTTTGCGGTCTATGACCATTGAGGGGTATCGAGTTGCTCGGGACAGCCTAATTTTTCGTCGTTTAGGGGTTCCGTAGCCGGGGCGCCTGCGGTCTAAAGAGCAATTCATAACCGCGAGTCGTCTTCCTGCCGATGGCGATTCGGGCTTCGGTCGGATTCGCCGGTTGCCTCGATCGTGAAGAGAAGAATGGCTACTACTTTGGTGGAAAGCGACGATGCATCGTCGCGGCTCGACCCTCCCCACAACCGGCCCGTTGCGGTGAACGAAAGTCGGCCTCAAGCGGGGCGACCGCAGGTATCGCTGCGGTGGGATTATCTGGTTTTCTTTGTCACGCTGCACCTGGTTTCGTTGCTGGTTTTCGTCCCCTACTTCTTCAGTTGGGCCGGCGTCGTCGCTTTTTTGGTGGGAGTGATCGTGTTCGGCCAACTGGCGATCCCGATCGGCTATCACCGTTTGTTGGCTCATCGCAGTTTTCGGTGTCCGAAGTGGTTCGAGCGAGTGTTGGTGACGTTCGCCATGTGTGCGGCGCAGGAGACGCCGACGCAGTGGGTCGCTTGGCACCGCCGTCACCACAGCTATTCCGACAAGCCGGAGGACCCACACACGCCCCGGGTCAGTTTTTTTTGGTCGCACGTCAACTGGTTGGTCCATGAGAGTCGCGGCCGGTTGCAGACGTTTTCACTGTTCGAAAAGTATGCCCGCGATATCCTGGCGGATCCGTACTACCGCTGGATCGAGAAGTTGCCGAGTCCCGCGGGGGTGTTTTTCTTGGCACACGCGGTGTTCCTGACGCTGGTCGCTGCCACGGTGGCGACGCTCTGGTATGGCTGGGGCCCCGAAGCCGTACGGCTGACCGCCAGCCTCGTCGTGTGGGGAATCGTGGCTCGCACGGTTTGGGTCTGGCATATCACGTGGAGTGTCAATTCGTTGTCGCATGTCTTCGGGTATCAGAACCACTCCACCGGTGACGACAGTCGCAACAATTGGTTCGTTTCGCTGCTGACTGGCGGCGAGGGGTGGCACAACAACCACCACGCTGACCCCGCGAGCGCCTCGGTTCAGCATCGGTGGTGGGAGCTCGACCCGAACTACTACATGATCCGATTATTCGGTCTGCTCGGTTTGGCGACCGATATCATCGAGCCGCGCGATAAACGCCGGGCGAAGTCGGTGAAAACGCAGCCCCAGCGAGCGGTTGCAGCGGCGCCCAGCGATCAGTCTGCCGTGGCGGAATCGGTCAATAATTGATCGAGGTAGTTGACCGAGCGGCGGATTTCGGCGGTCACGTTGGCTACACCCGCGACGATCGGCAGGCCGCGTGGGTAGGGGTGCATGAAGACTTCGGTCCAACCTTGGTAATCGATTTCCCGTAGCGCCGCGACCGCCGGGCCGAAATCGAGTTCCCCTCGGCCAGGCAACTGCAGCAGTTCCTGTTCTTTGGGTTGTTCGGTGGTCGAACCGGTGCCGTGTTGCCAGGCGTAGAAAACCGCCATTGCAGAGCCGATTTGACGGATCAGTTCGGCTAATCGGACCGCGTCCTGCGGCAGGTGATAGGGGGCCAACGCGATCGCCAGGTGTTCGGACGGTCGCAGGTCGACGAGCCACTTCAGTGCGTCGGGCGACTCGATCAGGTTTTTGCCATGGTTCTCGATGGCGATCGTCACGCCGGTTTCTTCCGCGATCGCTAAGTGTGGTTTGAGCTGTTCGACGAACTCGGCGATGGCCGACTTGAGTTCGTTGCCTCGCAGCCCGGTCGGACCGCGACCGCCGGTGACGATCGTTCGACACCCCAGGCGTTCGGCGAAACGCATCTCCTCACGCAGCCCGAACGGGCCCAGCTTGTATTGGGTGATGCAGCCGCATTTGACGTCGTGGCGGGCGAGTAGTTCGGTAAAGGCGGCTTCACCCATCTCGTCGATTTGTTCACGCTGGTTGCCGTGCACCATCGGCCAGATATCGATCGCGGTCGCTCCGGTCGCACGGACTTGGGGTACGATCTCTCGCAGGTCGGCGTAACCGTACATCGACGAGCCGACCAGGTAGCGAAAGCCGAAATCGGGCGTTGCCGCCTTCGATTCTGGGACGGCGTTGGCAATCGAAAGGGCGGTGGTGGCGGCGAGCCACTGGCGTCGGGTGATCATTGCGGTTGGGCCTGAGGCTGGGGGATGAAATGGCGGCTGACTCGACGATCAGCGGGAATCCCCATTATGGAGCGAACAGCGGCGGGTCCGGAGAGGGTCAGCCCGCTTTTCCGACAGAGCCTAGACTTTTGTGCCAGCAGAGCGAAGACTAAAAGGGTTGTTCGGATCGCTGCCGCGATCCGAAACCGGTTTTGCGGCTTCGGGGGGATGAGTTTTTGGAACACGATGCGATGCCGCGGGTCGGCTGGCGAGAGTGGGTCGGGCTGCACGATTTGGCGATTCGCTCGGTCAAGGCCAAGATCGATTCGGGGGCTCGCTCGAGCTGTTTACACGCTTTCGACATCGAGCCTTTCGAGCGGGCCGGCGAACCGTGGGTTCGGTTTGAGGTTCATCCGATTCAGCGAAACGATCGGCTGGTCAAAAGTTGTGAGGCTCGAGTGTTCGATCGCCGACGGGTGCGGAGTAGCAACGGTGTGGCGTCGGAGCGGTTCGTGATCCTGACCACGTTGGACTTGATCGGCCACCGTTTGCCGATCGAATTGACATTGGCTAACCGCGACGCGATGGGTTTTCGCATGCTGATCGGCCGCGAGGCGATTCGGGGACGGTTCCTGATCGACAGTGGGCGGTCTTACCTCGGCGGTCGGCCACGAAAGTCACGGCGTGGTCAACGCACAGAGCGGCGGGACGCCCCCGGGGCTGTGAACCCGACGGATCCGCTGATGCGCCCCGAAGATCGTTCGACGACCGATGACCGTTGAGCCCGACAATCGTTGAGCCCGACAATCGTTGAGCCCGACAATCGCTGAACCCGATAGTGGCTGAGCCAAGCGACCTACTGATGCGACGAATGACTCTTACTTTGGAACGGACACCTTGAAACTCGCAATCCTCTCCCGCAGTCCCAAATGCTACAGCACGCGGCGATTGCTCGAAGCGGCAGAGTCGCGCGGACATCACGTTCGCATACTCGACACGCTGAAATTTTCGATCGACCTCGAGGCCGGGACGCCCGATCTGTACTACCGCGGTAAGGTGATCAGCGCCTACGACGCGATCCTGCCGCGGATCGGCGCCTCGATCACGTACTTCGGCACCGCCGTGGTACGCCAGTTCGAGCAGATGGACGTCTTCACCGCGAACAGTTCGACCGGGATCGGCAATTCACGCGACAAGCTGCGTTGCATGCAGATTCTCAGTCGGCACCAGATCGGGATGCCGCAGACGACCTTTGCCCGTAATCGGTCGGATGTTTTGCCGGCGATCCGGCGGGTCGGCGGCGCGCCGGTGATCATCAAATTGCTCGAAGGGACCCAGGGCGTCGGGGTGATCTTGGCCGATTCCGTCAAGATCGCCGAAGCGATCATCGAAACCTTGCACAGCACAAAGCAAAACGTGTTGGTGCAGAAGTTCGTCTCGGAGAGTCGAGGCCGCGATGTGCGGGCGTTCGTGATCGGCGATCGCGTCGTGGCGGCGATGCGACGGACCGCTCAGGGGCAAGAGTTTCGCAGCAACGTTCATCGCGGCGGAACCGCCGAGGCGATCGAGTTGGACGAAAGTTATCAGGACGCGGCCGTGAAAAGTGCCCAGATCATGGGGCTGCGGGTCGCCGGTGTCGATCTGCTGGAAGCCGATGACGGGCCGCAGGTGATGGAAGTCAACTCATCACCGGGGCTCGAAGGGATCGAAGCCGTGACCCGGCTCGACATCGCTGGGGCGATCATCGACTACCTGGCCGCTCAAGTTGATTTCCCCGAGATCGATATCCGCCAGCGGTTGACGGTGAGTCGTGGCTACGGCGTGACTGAAATTTCGATCCCGGCCGGCAGTGAGTTCGTCGGCAAGTCGATCGACGATTCGGGCCTTTCCGAACAGGATATCAACGTCCTGACGCTGTACCGTGGCAGCACGGTGATACCGAATCCGCGGTTGAAACGGACACTCGAACCGGGTGACCGGTTGTTGTGTTTCGGAAAACTCGAGTCGATGCGGAGCATGATTCCTGAGAAGACTCGCAAAAAACGGCGTCCCCGGCTCAAAACCCTCCCCGTGCCGGCGCCCCCCGGCTAGTGGGCGAAGTTCCCCGGCTTGCTGATCACGTTAAGATGGAAGGGTTAGAAGTCGTCACCTTCACTCATCGTGATCGCCACCTACCGATGCCCTCCAGCCCGATCGTCCGTCGTTTTCCTCCTGCAAACTCCCTGGCGGCCGGGGCTGTCTCGCTGATCGGGTTGGCCATGCTCGCCCTGGTGGCGGTCTCGCCGGTTGCGGCCCAGGACGCTCCGGAGGCGGATGTTCCGGCGGCGACACCGGATGTCGGTTGGCGGGTCCGCGTCGCCTTACCGTTGGATGCGGCGGGAGTTGAACGGATCGTCGCTGAGTTGACCGCGATCGCCGGTGGTGAGACGGGGCCGGGGTTGCCGCGTGGCGACCGGCGGACGGTCGTGCTGGAATGGGATGCTGACGACAACGATGGGGCGGCGACCGAGTTTGAGGAGGCGTTGCGGCTCGCTCGGGCGATCGCCAAGCCGGCGCTGCGTCCGCTCCGGGTGGTCGGATTCGTCCGCGGTTCGCTCCGTGGCCACGCCGTATTGCCGCTGTTGTCCTGTGACGCGTTGTTCGTTCATCCGGCGGCTTCGATCGGTGACGCAGCGACATCGGAGCGAGGGGCTGACGGTGACGAATCGATTGTCGCCTCATATCGAGCGATCGCTGCCCGCCGAGCTTTGTTCGCCCCTGCCGTCGCCGAAGCTTTGGTCCGACCCTCACTGGAGCTCGTCCAGGCGACCACGCTGGACGGCAAACGCCGTTTCGTCAGCGGCGAGGAATTGATCGAATTGCGGCGTCAGGGCGAAGGTTGGCGGGAGGATGTTTGGGCCGCCGCTGGCGAGCCGCTGGTGATCGCGGCGGCACGGTTGCGCGATTCACGGATCGCCACTCAGAGCGTCGAATCGATCGACCAGGTCCGCCGCTCACTCGAGTTGGCGGAACTCAAGTCGGTCGGCGAATCGATGATCGGCGCCGCCGCCGTCGGTACGTTGCTGGATATCAACGGCGTGATCAGTACCGACCGCGTCCGCCGCTGGGAATTGAACCTGATCAACTCGGCCGAGAAAGGGGCGGTCAACATGTGGGTTGTCTCGATCGACAGCCCGGGTGGAAATTTGGGCGGCAGCGTCCAATTGGCGGGGACGCTATCGACCGTCGCGCCACCGATCCGCCGTGTCGTCGGGTATGTGTCTGGCCAGACGTTGGGGGACGCATCGGTCATCGCGGTCGCCTGCCGGCCACTCTACATCCATCCCGATTCTCGTCTCGGTGGTCCCGGCGCGAAGTTCATCCGCAGTGACGATCTGGACGATTTGGGGGCCGCGATCGAGCGGATCGCGGTCGACGCTTCCCGACCGTTAGCGATCGTCCGTGGGTTGCTCGATCCGTCGCTCGAGGTGCATCGCTACACCCATCGGCGGACCGGAGAAGTTCGCTACGCGACTGGGGAAGAGTTCGAATCGGCGGCGGAAGAGGCCGACGCGGATGTTTGGCAACGCGGCGACAGGCTCGACTTGAGCGAAGGCTTGTCGGCGACCGAGGCGGTGGAATTGGGGCTGGCCGAAGGCGTGGCTGATTCACTGAACGAAGTCGCCGGTTTGGTCGGCTTGGCCGAGGTCCCTGCCCCATTGGCGCCGCGGGGTGTCATCCATTTCGTCGAATGGCTCGGCAGTCTGACCGGCGTCGCAGTATTTTTACTGTTGGTCGGGCTGATGACGCTGTCGATCGAAGTCGGCGCTCCGGGGCTGAGTTTCCCCGGCTTCATCTCGATGCTCTGTTTCTCGCTCTACTTTTGGATCCAGTTCCTCAACGGGACCGCCGAATGGCTGGAAATCCTGGCCTTTGCATTAGGCGTGATCTGCATCGGGATCGAGATCTTTTTGTTGCCCGGGGTCGGTGTGTTCGGAATCGGCGGGTTGTGCCTGTTGGTGCTCGGCGTGGTCTTGACCAGTCAGACTTTCGTCATCCCGCGTAACGCTTATCAGTACGAGCAACTGACCCGCAACTTGTGGTTGGTGGTGGCCAGTTTCGGAGCGGTGGCGGTCGGGTTGGCGATCCTGCGAATCTTCTTGCCGCATACGCGTTTTATGCGTGATTTGGCGTTGGAGGCGCCGGCCGATGAATGGCTCGAACGGTCCGAGCGACTGGCCGATTTCGAATACTTGGCCGACCAGGTCGGAGTCGCCGCGACGCCCTTGATGCCTTCCGGCAGAGTGAAGTTTGGCGAGGACTTGATCCAGGTAGTGACCGACGGGAATCCGGTTGCCGCGGGACAGTCGGTCAGGGTGATTCGGGTGATGGGAAATCGAGTCGTCGTCACGCCGCTGGAATAACCGCTCGTCATGACTCTGCTTCACGCCGGCGGCTTGCTGCTGTTGTTCTTCGTCCTCTTGGTACTTGAACTGTTCATCCCCAGTGGTGGCCTGTTGGGGATCGCGGCCGCTGCCGCGTTGATCGCCGCGATCGTGATCGGGTTTTTGCACAGTTTCACGGCTGGTGGACTGATCCTGATTTCGGTCAGCCTATTAGCGCCGTTGGTGATTTCGATCGCGTTGAGGGTTTGGCCACGGACGGCGATCGGACGGCGGATGCTGAATATCGACCCAGCCGACGACGACGATCGGCGGGGGGAGGTCGAGGCGGCGCGATCGAAGTGGATCGGTAAGGTCGGCGTGGCCAAAATCGATCTGTTGCCCAACGGGGTGATCGATATCGGTGGCGCCCGCATCGATGCGGTCAGTCTCTCCGGTGTGATCGACCGCGGGGCTCATGTTGAGGTCGTGAATGTCGTCGCGGGAAAGTTCCAGGTCCGCCGCACCGAACGTCCGCTGACCCCAGCCGATTCACCGCCGGGCCACGTTGGCGATTCACCGAGTCCGGAAGACGCTTTGGAGGTTTCGATCGAATCGCTCGGCATCGAAGACCTCGATGACCCACTCCGCTGAGGATGACATCCAGCAGCTACAATAACAGGGTTGAGTGAGACATCGAGTCGATCGGCGGAGCTCTGGGTGGCACGCCCAGAGCCCTTCGTACCTCAGCGACGTGCCACCCGATGTACCTCAGCGACGTGCCACCCGATGCCCGAGTGATTGGTAAAGCCGAGATTAATCCGCCGCCGGGCACTCCAGTAACATCGACTCGACCAGTTGTAGCTCGGTGTCGCTCAGGTTCACGCCTGGGCGCGAATTGACGGCCAACAGCGTGGTCATCATTTGCATCAGTAGCGAGTCGCCGTCGTGGCGTAGGCCCAGCAGTTACGCTTGGCTCGCAGAGCGAGCCTGCGCTCACCCGGGGCTACTTCCGGCCGCCGGCTTCGCGGCTCGGAGAAGGAGGGAACCGAGTGCGGCAATTTTGGTGCCGGCGATTTTGGTGCCACCCGATTTTGGTGCCACCCGTCGATCGTTACCGATATCGATCGATTTTGGCGCCACCCATCGATCGTTACCGATATCGTTCGATTTCGGTTCCAAGCATCGATCGTTTCCGCAATGAACGCTCTGGCCGAGATTTTTGTTTCCAAATGCCGCGAAGCGGCCATCGG
>SKZY01000298.1 GCA_007127095.1 Planctomycetaceae bacterium | reverse complement strand
TTGAGCCAAGACGCGTTTTTGCAGCTGCGCCGAACGGTCCGGATGGTGCCGGTCGCCGATGCCGTCGTCGATGATGCGGTGATGATCTGTGGGAAAACACGGCCCGAATCGGCTGAAGCCATCGAATCGGTTCGGCAGTATGTGGCGTTCGGCGCCGGTCCCCGAGGGAGCCAAAACCTGGTCTTGGCGGCCAAGGCGCGGGCACTCTTGAAGGGCCGAACGGCTCCGATTGTCGACGACATCCGCGCGGTCGCCCTGCCGATCTTGAGGCATCGCATCATCATGAATCATCGTGCGATCGGCGACGGATACAGCGTCAACACCTTGATCGACGAACTTTTGAAGAAGTGACGCTAAGAATCGAATGGGAAAGTAAGTGTCTGGCTCCTTTTGTGTGAAGCACCCGAAGGGCGAGTTCCTCGCAAAAGGTGCCTGACACTTTTTCCCGTACACGGCTCAAGGATCTTCTGCGAGCGACGGGGCCCGCTGGAATCGAAGGGTGGACAAAATGGTGCAGAGTCAATTGAGCGGACGATTTTTCGAGCCGACGGCGCTGGCCGGGATGGAGCGAATGCGGTTCGTGACCCGACGTCAGGTCGAAGGGAATTACAGCGGGCGACATACGACCAAGCGGCGCGGCGGGGCCGGTGAGTTCGTCGATTATCGCGAGTATGCACCCGGCGATGACCTGCGACACGTCGACTGGAAAGCGATGGGACGGATGGGGCGTCCCTATCTGAAGCTGTTTCAGGACGAGACCGATTTGAGCTGCACGCTGTTGATCGATTGCAGCGCATCGATGACACACGGAGCCCGCTCGGCGAGCGATGGCAGCGGCGGGAAGTTGCAGTGGAGCCAATATTTCGCTACGGCGCTGGCGCACCTGCTGGTGATCCAGCGGGATGCGGTCGGCGTGGGCGTGGTCCGCGAGCGATTGACGGATTACCTGCCGCCAGCCGGGTCGGCTCAGCACGGTGCCTTGGTGCGGCAGACGATTGAACACTTAACACCAGACGGCACAACCGATCTGGCCCAGGGATTGGACGATCTGCTGATTCGCGCCCGCCGCCGCGGTGTGCTGATGATCCTGAGCGATTTTCTGGTCGATTCGTTGGAGTCGATCATAGCCAGCGTTCGCAAGTTCCGCGCCCGTGGTTGGGAGATCGTGGCGATGCATCTGATTCACCCCGAAGAACGCGATCTGCCCGAGGGCAACGCCTTTCGGTTCCTCGACTGGGAAGGCGAAGCCATCGTGAATTGCCAATTGGTCGAAGTCCGCCAGGAGTATCGACGCCGCTTTGAGTCGTTCGCGGACTCCGTTCGCGGGATGCTGTTGGGTGTCGGATGTGACTATCACCGAGTGATCACCTCGGAAAGCTATTTGGATGTGTTGCGATCGTTCTTGGTAGCGCGCAGCGCTTGAAACGGCGAGACGAAATGCGAATCGGTTGGGCGCGGCGGTTGAGGCAGCGATGAGTTTTTTAAACCTGTGGGCAATCGCACTGGGCAGTTTGGCGCTGGCCGCTCCGCTGGCCGTGCATTGGTTGACGCGTCCCCAACCGGTCACCTATCGATTGTCGACCATGCGGCTGTTGAGTGAGGTGATTCAGCAGCGGCGGGCCCGCAGCCGAATCCGTGACTGGCTGATCCTGTTGCTGCGTTTGGCGGCGGTGGCCTTGTTGGCCCTGGCGCTGTCGCGACCGATCCTTCGCAGCGCTGGCGTTCCGATGACCGCTCAAGCCGGTACCGATCGTGTCATCGTATTGGATGTCAGCCAGAGCATGGCGGCGCTCAGTGGTGGGGCGAGTTCGTTGGTGCAGGGGCGTACTGCCGCGTTGGAGTTCTTGGATGCCATGCCGGGTGTCCATGCCAACGTCATCCTGGCGGGTGCCCAGCCGCGAGCGGTATTTGATCAATTGTCGCCAAACCTCACCTCGTTGCGTCAGGCGATCGCCGAGGCAGAGGCTCGACCCGAACAAGCCGATGTGCGTGCCGCGATGGAGTTGGCCGGGCGACTGTTTAGCCGCTCGGAAAATCGTGTCCGCGAATTGATCGTGATCAGCGACTTTCAACGCAACAACTGGGGTTCGCTGTTTCTCGAATCGATTCCCGAGGAGACGCAAATCCGCTTGCATGCGGTCCGGCCGGCCGTGCTGGATAACGTCGCGATCACTTCGGTGCAATTCGACTCTCAACCGATCGCCGGCCAAGCGGCCAAAATCGTTGTTGAGTTAGCGAATTACTCGGACGGCGACAAAGAGGTGCAGTGCCGCATGGAGGTCGGCCCCTGGGGGCATTCCGCCGCGGTTTCACTGGGCCCGCAGAGCACGCGAACGCTTTCGGAAATGGTGACCTTTGACTCGTCCGGGTGGTTTTACGGAAAGGCTCATCTGGAGGCGAACTTGGATGTGCTTGTCGAGGACGACGAGCGACCGGTGGCGGTGTTCGTGCGTGAGGCTCCGCGAGTGGTGATGGTGACCCGTCAGGCCGAGGGCCGCGGCAGCAGTTACTACTTGCAGCGGGCGTTGGAAGTCGCGTTGGCTGCGCCCGAGGGACCACAATCGCAGGTCACGCGGATTCACCCACAACGCGCCGCGACGGCGCAGTGGCCGGAGGCGGATCTCTTTGTGATCGACCATCCCGGGCAACTCGACGATGCCGCCCTCCGGCACCTCGCCTCGCGAGTGCGGCGCGGGCGTGGGCTGTTGTACGTCGCTGCCGAACTGGTCGATGCGATGAACTTTGAACGCCTCAGTGTCCAACTCGGCTCCGGCTTTGAGCCTCCCGTACGATTGCAGGCTGGAAGTGACGGGGCGATTCGCAAGGACCTGTTTGTCAGTCGGATTCAGCAGCGGCAAACCCCGTTTCGCATTCTCGGCTCAGAAGCCGAATCGTTGTTCCGCCCGGTTCGGTTCGCAGGCGGGCTGCCGACGCGGACGACGTCCGAGGGACTGCGTGACCAGGTTTTGGCCGAATTGAGTGATTCCTCGGCATTGCTGTATGTGACCGGTGTCGATGCCGGTCAGATCGCGGTCTTGAACGCCGACCTGGGGCAATCCAACTGGCCCGTGCAGACGACGTTTGTTCCGGTCTTGTCGGAGTTGGTCCAGCAACTGCTGAGTGGTTCCGGCGGGAGCGATGCGGCCGCCTGTGGTGAACCGTTGGTGCGGATGTTGGCTCCCAGTCTGGATCGTGGGGCGGTGCTCAGTGCCGGTCCACTGGCTGACGAAAGCCCGGTGGCGACGGAATATGGCCAGTGGGAATGGTCCGCCGGTCAAGGGTCACTGGTTTGGGCATGGCCCGAACCGACAGGGCCCGGCGTCTATGGTTTGCATCATAGCGACGATTTGGTGATGGCTGTCGCGACCGCCGCCCCGGCCGTCGAATCAGATTTGCAGATGCTCGATGCGAACTTGCTGACCGACCGGATGGCCTCCGGTCGTCAGGTCCAGTTTAGCGATCCGACACAAGACGACAGCGATGAGGACGATGCTTGGAACTGGTTGATCGTGGCCTGCCTGATCGGTTTGGTCACGGAGATTACGGCGCTGCGATTTTTTCGAGTGTAGGCATGAGTGGGAAATGACAACGTGTTGACAATCGAACCGAAGATCCCGATCGGGTTGTGGTGGGCGTTGGCGGCGGTCGCGGTGGCGGCGGTCGTGTTTTATGCGCTGCGCCGCGACTGGTCGGTCGGTTGGGTACAGCGGGTGAGTGTCACCGGTTTATTGGCGCTGGGCGTGATCGGGCCGTTGCTGATCGCTTTGAATCCGATTTGGATTGAGCCGCTGCCGCCGTTGCCGGGTCAGCCACGATTGACGGTGTTGATGGACGGGACGACCAGCATGAATGTTGAGGATGCGGACCCGAATCGGCCGATCTCTCGCTGGGACCGTGGCCTGGAATTGACCGCCGCGGTGCAAGCTTCCAGCGATACGGTCGATGTGCAAAAGCTGGCATTCGCCGACGTTCCGTTGCCGCTTCCCATCGACGGGACGAAACAGAGCGAATGGCCGAAGGGGCACCGGACCGACTTAGCGGATACGCTGAGGCAAACCATCCGTTCGGGCTCGCCGCTGGGCCATGCGATCTTTTTGATCAGTGATGGAGCTCACAATGTCGGTTCGGTTCAAGCTGTCTCGGCGTCCGCTCGCGAAGCGAACTCGCTGGCGACGCCGATCTACACTCTGACTTTAGGCAGTCATGTCGGCTTGAAAAACCTCTCACTGATGGCCCGCAATCCGCGGATGATCGCCTTTCCCGATCAACCGTTGGCGTTGCGGGTACGCGTGGCGCACAGCGGATTGGAAGGGAACAGTACACAGGTTTCGCTGTTTCGCGACGACGCGTTGCTGGCCTCGCAAACGCTGCGGCTGAGTGACGATACGACGCAGGAACTCCGTTTCGAGTTACCCGAAGGACCGACCGCTCCGCTTCAGCGGTACCGATTTGTGGCGACCGAAGTGCCCGGGGAAGCGACCACAGCGGATAATCAAACCACGGTGTTGGTGCAGCGACTGGAATCGCCGATCGGGGTGTTGGTGCTGGAGGGCAAACCGTACTGGGACAACAAGTTTCTGATCCGCAATCTCGCCGCCGATCGCGTGGTCGAGCTGACATCGATCACCCGGTTGGGCCCCCAACGCTACCTGCAGCGGCAGTTGCCACAGGCCGGCAAGCCGGCTTCGGAAGCTG
>SKZY01000465.1 GCA_007127095.1 Planctomycetaceae bacterium | reverse complement strand
ATCCGTTTTCTTGGACTGGCCGGGGCGCATCAACTCGGCCCGCGACTTGAGTTGCAGAATCGTTCCCGGCGCATCGGGGCGATCTTCGCTGCGCCAGGTTTCCGGTTGCAGGAGCGACGGCAACGCCGCACGCAGGTCACCAGCCATGTCAGCAGGCATGCGGTAGTAATGCGTCAACACTTCATTGGGATCGAGTTCGGATGATTTGCGAGGCTTCGAACTGCGTAGCGCCAAACGGTAATTATCGAGCAATTGCAGCACATCGTCGTGGTTTTGCTCGGTCTGGAAAACGACCAGTACTCCGGGCTTCGGAAACTGCATCGTGCCGGCGCCGCCCGACGCTTCCCAATCATCCGGAGAGGTTTGACTTTCGATTGCCAAAGCCAGAGCCTCGCTTTCTTCACGATCGCGGGCCAAATCCCGAACGTCATAAACCGCTGTCTTGGTCACGTCCTCAGCGTCCTCGTTGGAGACCACCCACAACACACCGTCGCGAGTCACCCAAGCCAAATTCAACGGCCGCAGCATCGCCAACAGTGCCGTGCGGAGCCGTTGATCGGTCATTTCGAGCGTGATCGGAGTGCGCAGCCGCACCGAAGTGCCACGTAGCGATGCGTGATCGAGCCGGATATCGGTTTCCGCCAATTCCGCTAGCCGAGCGATGGCATCGACCAGCGGAACACCGCGCAGATTCACGCTGATCGTCTCTTGAAGACGTTGACGCAGACGCTCGTTTTGGGGGGCATCGAGCGTAAACGTGCGGCGACCATGGTTTCCCAACGCCGCCAACAGACCAGCGACCTCTCTGTGAACCGCGTCGGACTGTCGGACGAAGAGGACGTCCGCCAATAAAATATAGCTCGCCGGCCCACCGTAATACTCCCAGGTACTCGGGCTCACGGAATAAACAATCGCTTCGGTCAGCAGATCTGCATCGAAATCGGCATCGAGGAGTTCTCCCAAGTTATAGCTTTGTGTCGACAACCGATCTTCGGCATCAAGCAGTGACGTGATGTGGACATTGCCGTCACTGACATACCAAGACAAACCAGCGGTTTGAAGCCGATTCAAGAGCAGATAAAGCGGTTCGTCGTGAAGCGAATCGGTAATCGGTTCGCTGGTAAGAATCCCTGCTTCATCCAGAGCACGACCGTCGATCAGCACGCCAATCTGTTGCTGGCGGAGCCACTGAACCACCTCGGTCAAGGAGGTTTCACGAAACGTGACGGTCACATCAGCAGCCAGCTTCTCGGGCAGCAACGTGACCGGGTCGATCGTTTTCGGTTCATCGGATATCTCGATCTGGATGCTCGGGGGAGGCTCAGCCTCAGCCGTGTCATCGCCGTTCGCTGACTGAGCCGACACGTGCAGCGAGCTCATCGCGAAGTGAGCAACCCACAAACCGGCTAACAGCGATCGTCGCAAGCCGCTGCGATAGACCGAAACTTTGCATAGCAAGAACATGTTCAGTTCATTCCGTGGCGTTGATGAGACTTGATAAGCTCGGCAAGATGGGTCGATTTGACTTATTCTGCGGCTTCGTGTCGATATTGTCAGCCGCAGGAGCCATGGCGATGCCGCAGGAAAATCGATCGTACTTGCACCTGTCCGCAAGAACAAGTTTCCGAAAAAAGTTGCCTCCCTTCCCCGTGATCGGCTACAACGGTGGTTAGCCCGCCCCAATCCGCCCTCCGCTTGCCGCCAACCGAGTTTGCCCACGGCGTCTCTCCGCTCCCTCTGCCGCTGATGATGGCTCAGCGGATGTGTTGTCGAGATTGACCGGTTCGGCGACAGCAACAACGTGATCGAAGGAGAGAAGTGAGTTGCTAACCGCTAGCGTTTAGGGCGAACCGAAGTTTGCCAGGCCACCCAAGCAACGAAGAACAACAACCGCCATGTCTCTCACTACCCTTCGAATCGCCATTGTCATCGCCAGCCTTACTCCCAGGCTGGCCAGTGATATCCGCGCGGCGGAACCGTTTGAAGCCTTTCTGTCGAATTACTGCATCCAGTGCCATGGCCCGGACAATCAAGAGAGCGAACTCCGCATCGACATGCTCTCACGCGATTTCCAACTCGGTGGCGAAGCCCATCGCTGGGCGGAGTTGATCGAGCGGGTCAACGCGGGCGATATGCCGCCAGAAGGTGAGCCGCAACCGACGCAAGACGAAATCGCGGCTTTCGTGACGAAGCTCGATTCGTTGATTCGAGATGGCCGGGCGGCGCGGATGGCAACTCGCCCGCCTGTGGCACATTACCGACTCAGCCGGAAAGAGTATCAAAACACGGTCTATGACCTGCTCGGAGTTCGCTACGATCCGACTCAGCCCGGTGAATTGAACGACGATACGCTGTGGCACGGTTACGAGCGAATCGGCTCGGAACTGTCGCTTTCCCCATCTCATGTTGACCGTTACTATCGTGCCGCAGAAGTCATTCTCGACCGCGTTTTCTTGGCTACGTCCGGCGAGGCTCGCAAGGTCCGCAAAACGGCTGCCGAGTTGCGCTACGGTGGTGGGGAGTCTCAACAGGAAGCGTTGGACCGGCTCGGTATCGAGCGGCCGCTGCGTTACCTGCTCTTTCCCGGTCGAGTCCAAACGGCTCTTTCACCTGGGTGGTTCGGGAAAACCGGTCCTCAGCACAGTGGGCTCTACAAGGTCCGCATCCAGGCCAGCGGCGTTCGCCCGCCCGGCGGCCAGCCGGCTCACCTGAGCATCGGGAAGGCGACGGGTGCGAGTAACGATACCGTCGCTGGGCTCATCGAATTTGATATCACTGCGCCAGAGGACGCCCCGGAAGTGCATGAGTTCGAGGTACTTTTGGAAATGCCGACGAACCTAGGTTTCTGCGTGGTGGCCACCGACATGGTGGACGATCGGAAAGGCGGTGCGTTCCGCCATGCGCTCGCCAGCAGGGGTGGGTATATTTTTACGCACAGCAGCGAGCCGTTGCTGCTGAACCCGAACGCCCCGCAGATGTTTGACGGCCAAGGAAACGGCCTCTTCTCGACGGTCATCCTCGATTGGATCGAGTGGGAAGGGCCGCTGGTAACGGAGTCGGAAAAGTCGCGGCGCGAAGGCCTGCTGCCGCCCGACGACGCGACGCTCGAGGTAGTCGCGGAGCATCTGCAACGCTTCGCCCGGCGCGCTTGGCGGCGGCCGGTGATCCAGGAAGAACTCGATGATTATCTGCGATCCTACCAAGCCGAACGCGATGAGGGCGAAACGACGGCCGATGCCTACCGGGTTGCCCTGAAAGGCGTACTGACTTCACGAAACTTTATCTACCTGGTCGAAGGTGAACCGGTGGCCCGCGAACGGCTCACCGATTGGGAGCTGGCTGCGAGGCTGTCGTATTTTTTGTGGAGTTCGATGCCCGACAACCACCTCTTCGCAGCCGCGGAAAACGGCTCCCTCGGTACGACCGACTTCCAGTCCGTCGATACCGCTGGACAACAGACCAAGATTTCCGTCGTGCTGGAGCACGAAGTCGACCGGATGTTGGCCGACAGCCGAATCGATCGTTTCATCGATGACTTCTCGCGGCAATGGCTGCAACTGCACCGAGTGGGCATGTTCCCGCCCGATAAAAAACTCTTCCCCGCCTACGACGATTGGCTCGAGACGAGTATGCGGAACGAGGTCGTCGAGTATTTCCGTGAGATGTTCGCCAACAACCAACCCGTGGACGGTTTCATCGATTCTGACTGGACGATGGCGAATGCCAGGCTCTGCGATTTCTACGGGCTTCCAGAGCCGAATACCGGGGGTTTCCAGCGAGTCTCGTTGAAGCCCGAACATCATCGCGGTGGTCTGCTGACCATGGGAGCGGTCCTCGGATTGACCTCCGACGGAACGCGTCATCGCCCCGTACATCGCGGCGTCTGGCTCAGCGAAGCTATTTTCAACAAGACACCACCACCTCCTCCAGCCAACGTTGACCCGATCGAACCGGTTCCACCCGAGGGTGACAAGATCACCATTCGACAACGACTGGCTGTGCATGCAAAGAACGCGAGTTGTGCGGCTTGCCATCGAAACATCGACCCGCTCGGCTTTGCGTTTGATCAGTATGACGCCGTGGGGCAGTGGCGCACAAGCGAACACGTGGAAGGTGGCAAAGGTGCTGACCCGCTGGTCGATGCTTCGGGTGTGATGCCCGATGGCCGCGATTTTCAAGATGCCAATGAATTCAAGCAGCTACTGCTCGAAGACCGCGACAAGTTCCTGCGAGCTTTCATCGAACATCTGAGTACCTACGCCCTGCGAAGAGTGCTAACTGTAGATGATGCGGACGACATCTCGACGATCGTTGAAGCAGCGAAGACCAACGATTATAAAGTGAGAGAAATCGTACGTGCGGTGGCAATGTCGGATCTGATGCGGAAACGGTGATGCGAAGTGGGAATGATTAATATTTAATGGAAATTGAAAAATGCAGAGTGAAAGGCGGGAATCAGAGCGAAAGGGCGCGGATATTGAAGAGCGGCTACTGGCATTTGCTGTTCGGGTCGGTAAAGCAGTCGATGCATTGCCAAACACTCGGCTTGGTAGGCACGTTGCAGGTCAACTTGTGCGATCAGGAACCTCACCGGCTCCTAATTATGCTGAAGCCTGCGCAGCGGAAAGCAAAAATGACTTTATTCACAAACTTGCAATTGTCCTAAAGGAATTACGCGAAAGCTCTGTCTGGATACGACTGATCGTCAAATCGGAGTTGATTCCTGAACAGCGACTCGAGCTACTTCGTGATGAATGCGACCAGCTCTGCAAGATCATTGCCAAGTCGCTCGTCACTACCAAGTCCAACCAATTACGAACAGACAAAAACTAGGCCCCATTCAGTCCCCCATTTTGCATTTTCCAATCTCCATTAATCATTAATCATTTTCTTCCTCGCCGCGCATTAGCAAGGCGTTCCCCGAGCCCATCAACGAAAAAGAAAAAACATGAGCTTTCTCTCCCAATCTTGGCTAATCAACCGTCGTCACGCGCTGCGGGCCATGGGCACTTGCATTTCGCTGCCCATGCTGGAATGCATGATCCCGCTGCGGGCGGCGGAACCGACCTCCTCGCCCCGGCGCAGTGCATTCATCTATTTGGCCAACGGCGTCCACTCGCTGAACTACCAGATCACCGCGCCTGGAAAAGACTATGAGTTCTCAAAGTCGCTGAAACCTTTGGAGAAGCACCGTGGTGTGATCACCCCCATCAGCGGCCTGCATCACCCGGGAGGTCTCGGCCACCATCACAACTGCATCAAAATCTGGCTGACTGGCGGTAGACTTGGGCCTACGGATCGCAATACGATTTCGGTAGACCAGAAGATTGCCGAAATAACAGCCCAGCACACTCGTTATGCGTCGATGGAAATCGCCATCAACCAGGAGTCGCTGGCCTGGACAGCCGACGGCGTCGGGCTGCCACCGCTTCGTCGCTGCAGTGAGATTTTTGCGTCGCTATTCGAGGAACCGAAAGGCGGTATTGCGGCCCAGCGGCGGGCCTTGCGGCGCAAAGCCAGCGTGCTCGACGATAACCTCGCCGAAGTGCGTCGGCTCGAACGGAAAATGGGCTCCGCCGACAGAGGACGCATGCAGCAATACCTGACCTCCGTCCGTGAGGCGGAGATCCGCACGCGACGCGCCGATGCCTGGCTCGACACGCCGCTGCCCGCCGTCTCGGACGCCGATCGTAAGCGTACCAACCGCGATATCGCCCAAACCATGGCAGGTGACTATTTCCGTACGGTCTATGACCTGATGGTACTCGCCTTTCAAACCGATGTGACACGCGTGGCGACCTTCAGCATGGGTGGCGAAGGCCAGGCTATCGCCATTCCTGAAATCGGCATCACGGAATCGCGCCATCAGCTCAGCCACCACGGTGGCGATTTGGGCTACATGGAAAAACTCACCAACTATGACACCTTCGCCATCGAGCAGTTCAGCTACTTCCTTAGCCGGCTGGCGGAAACCAACGATGTCAACGGCAAGCCGTTGCTCGACTCGACAATGTCGCTGTTCGGCAGCGGTATGTGCTACGGCCACAGCCATGGCAACGCCAATCTCCCGCTGGTGCTCGCCGGCGGAGCCGACCTCGGCCTGCGGCATGGCACCCATATCGATTTCAACCAAGGCCACTTCGACGGTTACCGGCTCGACCAACCCGGCGAACACTACCGACTCTGCAGCCGCCCGGCGAACCCGGACGCTCACATGAGCAATTTGCTGCTAATGATGGCCCAGCGGATGGGTGTTGAAATTGACCAGTTTGGCGACAGCAATTCGGTGGTTGAAGTTTAAATCACTTAAGCCTCGTTTTTAATCGCAAGCTAAATCCCACTCGCAGTCGTAATTCCGGTCGCCAGAGTTGGACAAGACCCCATCTGCAAAATTAAATTAAAAGCCGAGCCAAACGGAGCTTGCGTTTTAAATTAAGACGAGAACCAAGAAAAAGACATCGATTATGATTGAGAGCTCTGATTCACGGGGTTATTCTGAAGCATCTTGACCATGAAAAGTTCAACACCTACTAGCAATCAATCAGCTTCGATGCTTGGGTAACCAACAAGAAGATCGGTCTGAAACCGCTGGAATTGGCAAAACTTTTTTGATCGCAATCGTGTTAATGTTGGTCGGCCTAATCCGCTCTAATTCAACGAATCGCAATGGATAACGCAAGTTTCAATTTCATTCTCACTCCCAATCCCGATCCGAATTCCAATTTTTCTCGTAACCTCACTCCTATTTCCTCGTCTCGCAGTCAGCTTTTCGGCTTGAGTCTCGGCATTGCGCTGTTTCTGTTTGTGTCCGCTGCGACGAATGCGGAAGAACCGTTTCGTCCCGAAGCGGGTCAGTTCCCCCCTTTGGAAATGGCGCATTCCTACCGTGGCGAACTCGTGTTCGTCGACCATGCTAACCGTCGTGGTAGCCTCCGCGTGGTAGGGACGGGCAAGTTTTACCGAAACGACCCGCAACCCTTCGCCATGCTTCCCTACGGCGTCATCCGGTATCACGGAGCACCGGCGGACCTGCGCGACATTCCGCTCGGGACCGTGATGCACGTCCGGGCCTTCCTTCCGCCTGACCCGAATACTTCGGCCGTGCCGGTGTTGCCGATCGATAACAAGATGAAAGACGCGGGCCATTATCGTGGCATCGGCACCGCCCCCGCCGAGAACCATGTACTCCTACTCGAAGACGAGCCCAGTCACTGCCTGGACCAGGGATTGGTCTGGAAGCTCAAAGAAGTGGAACTCAAAAACGACGAGGGGAAGATGATTGCCAGTCGCCAGCCGAAGAACGGCGGAGACGGTAACTTCGGCGACGAGGAGTTGACGTTCGACGCCGCCACCCGCATCTGGCGCGGACGCGAACGCATTGCGGTTGCGGACTTGATCACCGAAGATGCCTGGCCTGCCAGCGGCAAGAAGGATCTTGGTGGACAGGAGGTTCTGCTCGGGATCACTTGGAAGCCCGCACCAGGCGATGGACTCAGTGGCGCATTCACCCGCTTCCACATCTCGGACATCTGGCTAGACGAAGCCTCCAGTCAACTCGCTGCTCGATTTCAGACGGAGACACACAAGGTGTTTATACGGAGTCGCTGGATGCCAGCCTGGATTGATGCCGTCGAGTACGGCAAGTTCGGCCGCGCGACGGTCACGGCAACGCTGTTTGGCGGCATGGACTCCTCGCTCTACGCCGACTTTAAAAAAGGCATCGGGGCACAAATGAATGGAGCCGAAAACACCCTGAAGCATACAGCCGGCCACTACGGCCCTGGCCACGTCGCCTCCAATGGTACCATCATCGACGTCTCACAGGCAGATGAAGACATCCCGCTCGGCAGCAGCGGCATCCGAATTCGTTTTGAGACCGACCTCATCATCGAAGGCATACGCCCCGCGAGAGTCGCCCGAGTCCGCCCGGAAAGCTGGCCCAAGATGCAAGTGCCTCGAGAAGAATACCTGTTCGACTTCAGCCACGAAGACCGCTTCCCGACGCCCGACATATTTCCCAAGTACTAACCACGTTCGGCGTCGATATGTTGGCCTGCTCAGTCACCCAATTCGCTGACGTAGCCCTCATGGATCGCTTGCAGTTGCGCGACTCGGTCCGGAAATTGGCTTGCTAAGTTGGTCGTTTCCGAGATGTCTTTGCTCAAATCGACCAAAAACAACTGGTCGTCTGGTGTGATCGAATCGGGAGCGCGGCGGTCTTGCGGATTTCCGAGCAATTTCCAATCTCCCTGACGTACCACCCACTGGGCACGCTGCCCCTTGCCCAGTAACCAGTACAGGTGGTCATGTGGCGAATCGGCATCGGACGAATCGATCACACCTCGAATGCTCCGCCCGTCGAGTTTGACCGTCGGCAACGAACAACCCGCATAGTCGGCGATGGTGGGGAGCCAGTCGCAACCAAACACCGCTTGGTCACGCGTCTCGCCCTGTGGAATTTGACCAGGCCAGGAAACGATGGCGGGAATCCGCAGACCACCCTCGAACAAACACCCTTTGGCGCCACGGTACGGTCCCGGATTGCCACCGCCAAAAAACGCTCGCTCTTCAACGCTATGGCCGTGATCGCTTTGGAAAACAATCAGCGTCTCGTCCCGCAGTCTCAGTCCTTCCAAGTGCGAAATGACCTGACCGATCAACTCGTCGGTGGTACTGACCAGTTCCGCGTAGCGTCGGCGCTGGGGATCCTCAATGCGCCCCGCATAGGCGTCACGCCATCGCTGGGGGCCCTGCATCGGATAGTGCGGCCAATTGATCGCCATGTAGACAAAAAAGGGCGAGTCCTGCTGCTGCGTAATGAACCGCGTGCAATGCTCCAGCATCAAGTCGCCGAAGAATTCTCCATCGCGATAAACCTCTTCACCATTCAGCCACAAGTCGTGTCGATTCGGACCGTTCCAGTAGAAGAAGTGCGAGTAGTTGTCGATACAGCCTTGCATGTGGCCGAAAGAAAAGTCAAAGCCCTGGCCATTCGGCTTGGTTTCCGGCAAGTGGCCAAGATGCCACTTGCCAATGTGCGCCGTGCGATATCCCGCGCCATGCAACATGTCGGCGATCGTGATCTCGCTGTGAGGCATCCCTTCGGTCCCCGGATTGGCACTGACGTTGCTGGGCACACCGGCTCGGGCGGGAAATCGCCCCGTCATCAAACCGGCTCGCGACGCCGAACAGATCGCCGACGGAGAATACATCTGGGTAAAACGGACTCCGGTGGCAGCCAAACGGTCCATCGTCGGAGTGATCAAGTCTTCACTGCCATAACAATTGGCGTCGAGCGACCCCTGGTCATCCGTATAAAAAATGATCACGTTCGGAGGGCGTTTCCTTCCCTCGGACGCGGGCGAACCCTGTCCATAGCTGGAGCGACAAGCCAAAACGAGCATCGCCAAAACGGCAACCAAGAAAAACCCAGAATTAATCCGGAAACGGGCAATGTCGATCAACATAACACGCGCAATGTTCAAAGAGGAAAAGATCAAAAATCGGGCGTTCGCTGACCTTGAGCGAAGCGGCTGCTAACCTAGCTTTTCCGCACACAAAATTCAACGGTTACAGACGTTCATGAACAATGAATGACGGTTTTGATACTGGGCGATGCGGCGAGTCCCGCGTGAAAGGACTTCTCACATCGTCCACTTTCCTCGTGATCACCGCGGAGGCCGGGCGACAAGACGGCTCACGAAGACTACAATGAGCGGAAAAGCAGCCAGTTATTTAGCGGTTCGAGCATAACGAAAGACTGCTTTCACAACCCGAAGCGACAGCGACGCGATTCGCCTCGCTGACGCTTCGGGTTGTGATTTGCTCAGTCTTCCCAGCAGGGTTAATTTGTTCTCAGACCACTAGGGAGTGTTCGAATGACAGTCACACCAGAACGTTTACTCCGCGGCCTCGCCGTGGCAATACTGAGCTTCCTAGGTCTTTTTACCGGGATTTGCTCGGCTCAAGCAGCAGATGACGATCAGCTGGTTGACCCTAAAACCGACGCTGAAAAGTTTTTTCGTAAACGTGTCACTCCGTTTATTAAAACTTATTGCTTGGAGTGTCATCAGAATAGACGCCCCACGGAGGCCGGCCTCAGCTTCACTCCGGCTCTGAAGAGCCCCGGGCATGCGGCCTTTAGCGAGAAATGGAAAAAATCCGCCGCTCGGGTGAAGGCTCATGATATGCCACCGGACGGTTTGGAGCAACCGAGTGATGAAGAGCGTCGGATGTTCATGAAATGGCTGGACAAAGTCAAGTACCTCAGCCCCAAGGATCCGGGACCGTTTGTCATCCGGCGATTGACCAAGACGGAATACCGCAACACGCTGCAAGATCTGTTCGGTGTCGATCCGGCGATCGCCGACACTTTGCCAGACGAGGTTAGTGGCGAGGGATATCTTAATTCACTTTCACCGCTTCAGCTCGAACAGTATCTTGCGATTACCGAAGAGGTTTTGGAACAGTTCCTAACGGACGACGGACAGGCTGCCCCTCGTGCGTCAGGGGGGGACTCATCCACCGAAGGCTACGCAAGCACCACCACGGCAAAGATTGATCGCTCGTCGTTTGGTGAACCACCCGCATCGACGGGTGACGCTCGGGTGACGGCCAGACGAGTTGCTCGGTCGCTGGCGAAAAAAATCTATCGTCGACCTGCATCCGACACCGAACTCGCGGTGCTTTTGGACGTTTTCGACTTGGGACGACAGAACGAACTTTCGTATTCATCGGCTTTGCGTTTGATGCTCAAAGCAATGCTCGTTTCCCCACAGTTCCTCTTTATCACTCCAGTTGAACGCTCCAATGTCGAAGCGGAGATAGTACTTCTTGATGATTACCAACTCGCGTCGCGCTTGTCCTACATGCTATGGGGTTCGATGCCCGATGATGAGCTGATGACGCTGGCTGATTCAGGAAAGCTGCATGAGCCGCCAATCTTAAAAGCTCAGGTGCAACGCATGCTGGAGAGCCCTCGTTCACGGGCACTTTTCGACGGCTTCGGTGCGCAATGGCTTGGAGTCGACGTTTTGGAGAGTAAAACGTTTGATCCCTCCATGTTCCCGGAGATGACCGATGAGTTGCGCTCGGCCATGTTCGACGAAGTACGGCTGTTTTTCGAGACCATCGTTCGCGAGAATCGTAGCGTCACGCAGTTTATCGATAGCGATTACACGTTCTTGAATGAAGACCTGGCCCCGATTTACGGTCTTGAAGAGGCTGTCAGCGGGGCCGAGATGCACAAAGTTCAGTTGACCGATCGGAATCGTGGCGGGCTACTGGGAATGGCCGGAATTCTCGCAGCGACCTCGTTCCCCAACCGCACCAGCCCCGTCAATCGTGGCGTGTGGGTGCTGGAACAAGTACTCGGCGACCATGTGCCGTCTGCCCCGCCCGACGTTCCTGCGTTGGAGAAGCAAGACCAGAAATCGGTCGCGACGCTGACTTTCAGAGAACGATTCGAACTGCACCGGTCCGATCCCACCTGCGCCAATTGCCATCGCATACTCGACCCGATCGGGTTTGGCCTGGAGAACTTCGATGCAATCGGGCGGTGGCGCGATCAGGATGAGAACGGCGAACCGATCGACGCCTCGGGCGAACTTCCAGGCGGAATCCGGGTCGCGGGCCCTCAAGAACTGAAGACCATGATCGGCGGCCGCAGCGACGATTTTACTCGTAATCTGATTGAGAAAATGTTAGCCTACGCACTATGTCGCAAACTCGAAGGCTACGACGAGATTGTGGTTGATGAGTTGATGCAGGTGATCGCTCAAGACGGCTACCGCATGCGAACGCTCGTTACCGCGGTCGTCACCAGTTATCCCTTCACGCATCGTCGCGTCGACTAGGCGAAGCTGGTGGTTTTCAAACGACAATCAAACCATTCTCATGACGACGGGCACCCAGCCCGCTCAGAGAGGGGAGACAAGATGGAGAGTCCGTTGCACAACAAAAGCATGTAATGCGTCCTGGACGATTGGTATCCGTCAAAGCGCCTAACCATTCATTTACTTTTACACCCATCACCAAAGGCCCTTCAATGAGTAAGCACAGAACCGTTAATCGTCGCGTCTGCCTGAAAGGCGTCGGAGCCGCACTTGGCTTGCCATTGCTCGATGCCATGGGCTGGGCCGAAGCGAGCGAGCAAACTTCGTACAAACCACCGGTTCGCCTGGGGTTCATGTACATGCCGCATGGTGTGATCATGGATCAATTCTGGCCCACCGATGCGGAGAGCTTCCTGGCGTCGCCGCCAGTGGCACTCGATTCACTCCGCCCTGTACTCGATCAGTGTCTGTTGATGAAAGGCATCTCTGGGGTGCCGATCTCGCCGTATGGTGGCGCACCCCATGCGCTCGAATTGTCAACTTGGCTCACGGCAACGTTGCCGAACCCAGAAAGGCGGGACGAAATCAACATCGCGATCTCTGCCGACCAGATTGCCGCAAACTACGTCGGGGCGTTCACGACCTTGCCGTCATTGGAGCTGGCCACAATGCCGCAAACATGGAAAGAGAATCAAGAAGGACTGAACGAGGCCTATTATTCGCACTGCAGCTTTCGCTCGCCGACTCAGGCAGTACCCGCGGAGATAAATCCTCGCAACGTGCTCAATCGTTTGTTCCACAAGAACGAACCAGGCAGCGATAGTGTATCGCCAGGGATGAGTCCACTCGACCGAAGCATGTTGGATTTGGTTCTCGGTGGTGCACGGGATCTGCGGCGCACGTTATCGCCGACCGACCAGCGCAAGCTAGACGAATACTTAGACAGCGTTCGATCGGTCGAAAGGCGGATTGCCGCCATCGAACTTCGTCAAAAGGAGGCGGCCATGGAGAAGGCAGGCGTCCGATCCAGCCGGCGCCACGAATCGGATTCCCCGCCGATCGAGATCAGAATTCCGGAGGGAGATCGGCGCAGCGAGTACATGCGGGTGATGTGTGACCTGAACGTGCTGGCCTTTCAGACCGACACAACCCGCGTCTGTACCTACATCGGGTCGACGCCAAACGGAGTTTCTTATCCGGAGCTCGGATTCAACGACCAACATCACTCGACGACTCACCACAATAACAATACTGAGAAGGTCGATAAGGTGGCCGCGATTACTTCATTCAACATCGAACAATTCGCCTATATGGTGAAGAAGATGCACAATCTGAAAGAGGGTGACGGCACTCTGCTGGACAACTGCATCATGATGTGGGGTTCTGGCCTGGAAGACGGCGACCGGCACACGCGAGAGAACCTGCCGTTCATCCTGGCAGGACGCGGAGGAGGTTCGATCAACACGGGACGCTTCCTACCGGACGTGAAGGGGAATCAGGGCGACTTGCTGACCACGTTGCTGACCTGTGCCGGAATTCCGTTGGACCGTTCTATCGGAATCGCGACGAAACAAATCACAGAGATCGCCGCCACCACCTGAAGCGTCCATCGCCCGGCTATCGACGCCGGTCGTCAGATTGCCTTCTCACCACAATGATACCAAACGCGACAGGACCGCGCAACAGCCTCCGGCATGCGCGGGGACGAACGGGACGAACAGAGACAGTGCATTTTGGCGTGGGCTTCGGTCCACGGAGCAAGCTCTTGTGGTGCCGTTTCAAAATCAACTTATCGAGAGCAACGAGCGCAAGCGGGAGGGTGAAGGAATCCGAAAAACGGAGGTTGTTTCTGAATTGTTGCTCAGGGGGCAGGCGTTTTTCCCCAGATGGATTGCATGAGCTTGTAGAGCGGCGGATTGTCTTGCTTCAAGTCGGCGCGGTGGAAGGGATAGAAGTCGTTCAGGCCCAGGTAGGCTTCGCTCATCTCCGCGAAGAATTCCTTTTGATTCGTTAACGCATAATGCCGCCGCTTGTCGCCGTCGATATGCAGCACCGATTCATACCGCTTCGCGTCGACCGCTTGCTGCCATGATTCCTTGATCGCCGCATGTTCAAAGCCGAGAACCTGGTCGTGGTAGGCGTGGGCGAGCTCATGCAGAACGACCCACGGTTGCCTGAGGTGATGCTGGGGATTGACAAACCGGTCCGCCAGCGGAATGTGGACGCATCGGGTCAGTTCTGCGGAATAACCGTTGCTAACCAGCCATCGCTCGCTCGGATGGTACTGCATTGATCGCAGCTGACCGTGGTTCAGGTCAAGCACGATGGTGAACCGCTGTAGATCGGCAAGAGGGTCGGGAGCAACCATCATTTTCAGCAGGTAGAGGCGGTTGGCGAGCAGTTTTTCGGCGCGACATCCGAGCTCGCTGTGTTGCGGCTGCTGCAGCCGGCGGTCGACGCGGACGGTCCAGCCTTCGATATCGCGGGTGACGTACTCGGTCGGCAAATCGTTCGGCCGCCCTTTTTGCGAACCCTCGCCAGCAGCCACCGGTGTCAGCGTTATCAAAACCGTCAGCAGAATCAGGGGGCGTAGCATAAAACGCGTTCTGTTGCCTCGAACACTTGAATGATGATAGAAGAGTGGATTCATGGCCCCTTTTCCTGTTCGACGTCAGATGGTGGCTGGTTCTTAAAGTGACGACAGAGTTTTACACGAGCCCGATTTTACCATAGCCCAAAGCTCTCGGCGGCAACAACGGGGCCGGGAAAGTTGATTGTCCATTCGTGTAAACGAGCGAGCCCGGCTTCGGTGCACACGCGCTCCGCCTCGGTGTTCTGGATCGAAATGCCGAAGTGATCTTCGACATCCACTAAGCACCTGAACAACACTCATGCCGTATAATGCGTTGGACAGCTTGCTACGTCTTTGGTATGCTGAGGATGGGGAAGCATTGTCAATGCTAGCATTAACTGCCCGGCACCGTGCGGGGCCTTCCCCCCCTCCCGAACACGTTTTCGGGAGACATGCTCATGGCACGCCCTGCAAGTAAATTTGCGGTAATCCAGAACGATGCGTCGCGGGACGAACTCGTCACGCTTTGGAAAACGCACCCCCACCACTACACTCGAGTCCGCGCTCACGCGATTCTGCTCAGCGCACAAGAGTACACGGTTAAGGACATTACCGAGATCTTCGGGGTTGATCGCGATTCCGTTGCGTCTTGGATCGAACGATTTAATTCAGGTGGTGCGACCGCGTTGGAGGACGACGATCGCCCTGGCGGTCCGCCGGGGCTGAACGAGGAAGAGCAAGCAACACTTCGTGACCTCTTTAAAAAGTTTCCCAATCATCCGGCTCGCGTCCAATCCGAACTGCAGAAGCGGACGGGAAAATCGGTCTGCCGACAAACCATCCGGCGATACGCGAAGCGATTCGGGCTGTCCTGGAAGCGTTACAGGCGTGACCTGCGGAAAAAACGGGACGAAAAGGCGTTTCGTAACGCTCAAGCCGAGCTAGCCGAGCTATTGGCCGAACCCGACCTGGATGTTGCCTATTTCGATGAGGCCGGATTTTCGGTCAAAGGAGTGGTTCCATACGGATGGACGCCAACCGGGCAGCGGGCTTCGGTGCCGGTGACGGGCAATCAAGGCTCTTCTGTCCAGGCGCTGGGAATCACCCGCCCAGACGGCGATGTAAAGACCTACCTGCACAAAGGAACGGTCAATACGGAGACGGTCATTTCGGTGCTCGACGACTACAGCAGCCAAATTGACCGGACCACGGTTATCGTTCTGGACAATGCATCGTGTCACACGAGCGCGGCGTTCTGCGATCGCCTTGAGACATGGGCGGAACGCGGACTCTTGGTCTATCACATTCCACCGTACAGTCCTGAGTTGAACACAATCGAGCTTTTCTGGCAGAAGTTGAAGTATCAATACCTACCACCGACCGCTTGGGAGAAGTTCAAGACACTGATCGGAACATTGACAAGCAAACTTGCTGAGATTGGTCAAATTACCTACCTTCCAAGCATGCAGGGTTATGCCCAATGAGTGCAGTTTAGGTGCTTACGAGTCATACAGCGTCAAGTCACATGATTCGGTGGACGAAAGAATCCATGTAAGTCCGAGGTTTGGCGGGTGGGAGCCATTCGTAATTAAACTGGCGACTCGGACCCGTGATCGCGGCAGACGGCACCTGCCGGTCACATT
>SKZY01000470.1 GCA_007127095.1 Planctomycetaceae bacterium | reverse complement strand
ATGAACCCTCGCTCGCGGATCTGAGTCCCGGCGCCGTTGGCACGTTGGTCGATCTGCTGATCGCCGACCGTGACCACCTGCCGGTTGGGACTGCCCAATCCGGTGAACTCGCCGGTCTGAGGATTGAATGCGTAGAGGATGTTTTCAAAATAGGCGTTCTGAATACTCCCCGGGGCCAACTGCCGGTTGAATGGCCGGTTGCCGATCGCGAAACCGAGCTCATTATCGGCGAAGGTCGTCCCCAAGATCCGCAAGCCGTCGTCGCTGTCGACCACTTCCGGATTCCCTTCATCGTCGAGTTCTGCATGGAAGGTCTGCAGCCCTGTCAAACCGAGGTTCACCAGCGATCCGTCTTCGGAACTGATCCTGAAATAGCTGTATGCGTTGTCCAGGTCGGGATCGACTTGGTTGTCCGGCAGACTGAAACCGAACAGTTCGCCGTTCGGCAGGAAGGCAAAATCCTGGAACCCGGTCCCCGCGGCGCCGATCTGTCCCAGGTTGGCTCCGGTGAACGGATTGCGGATGTTGACCGAGCCGCCGGGGTTAATCGAGTACAGGACGACGTCGTTGAGTGACAGCGGTACAGCTGCCGTTGCCGGGTCGAACAGCGTGCTGATCAGCGGCGGTACGGCGCCGCTGAAACTGCTACCGCCGATCCGGTCTTCGACGATCCGGCGGACCGAATCGATCGGCTCAAGCCGCAGCAGCGGGTTGAGCGCATTGGCGACCCCGAATTGGTCGAGCTGCGCGGGGATCTGTGTCTGGTTCGAAACCGCGACGAAATAACGTCCCTCGGGCAACTCGGCGACACCGATGTAAGGGTCGAGTGTCCCCGCCGAGCCGCGGCTGAGGTCCGAACTGTCGGCCCCCGACAAGCCGGTCGGTTGGTCGTCAGCGATGTTGCTGTCCGTGCCCATCAACACCAACTCACCCGCCGCGTTGAAGACATACAACGCCAAATCGCCACGGGCAAACCCGTCGGCGTAGTCGATGTCGAAGATCGTTGCCAAAAACAGGTTCGCGTCGTCACGGGTCAGGTTTCGGTAGTCGATATCGAACCGATACCAATCGACATCGGTCTCCGAATCGATCATCCCGGCGATCGTGGTCGACATCCGGTTGCTGCTCAAAGGCCCCGCGACCGCGTCCAAGTCAGCATTCACGCCGACTTCGAACAGGCCGAGCGGTTGAGCGTTTTCGAACGAATTATTGTCAGCGGTCGTCTCGGCGATGTCACCGACGAGCGGCCCGTTGATCGGGCCGCCGACGATCTGCACGCCGTTGGTCGCGAACCGGACATCGGCATGTCGCAGCTGGGTTCCCGCCGTCTCAACGGTCTCGCGGAGCCGGATCTGCAGTTGATAATTGCCCGATGTGGTGCCCGCCCGAATCAACGCGGGATCGGTTAACGTCGACCGGTCGCTGCCGACCACGTTGCTCGATCGTACGCGGACGTGATACAGGTTTCGCTGGCCCAGCGATCCCGGCAAGATGATCCGCATCCCCGGGTCGTTCGGGTTGATCGAAAACGCGTCTTGGTAGGCCGCCAGCGGCGACCCGGCCGGGATCGGCAACACGTTCAGTGACCGCGCCTGGTCGGGAGAGAATCGATCGGGGTCCGGTACCAATCGTGACAGATCTCCCCGTGACTCACGGAGCGAACTGTCCGACAACACCAGGATGTTGCCATTGGCATCGATCAGCTCAATGACCGAATTGAGACTCAGGCTGGTTCGATCGATGTCGAGCCAAACCTGCGTTCCCGCTTCGGCGATGAACGAATAGACGTCGACGTCGTCATTCGCCTTGATCGAACCGTCGACGATCAAACCGAGCCGACGGTTCTCGTCACCTGAACGCTCGTCGGGGGCCAATTCGCCGAGGAATTGTGCCGTTCCGGGGACCGAGTTGGTGTCAAAGTTCGACACGTTGCGAGATTCGATTTCGGTGTGGATCGCGACATTGCGGTCATTCGCAGCCTCTCGGATGACGATCCCATTCCAACTGCCCGGAGTGGCCGCGCCGGCGCCGGGATCTTCCGGGATCAGTTCCAGAAAACTGGTGATCCGGGCCGAAGTCGCCGTCGGATCGGTGCTCCAAGCAAAGGCGGTCGTGACGTCGCCGGGGCCGAAGAACGTGCCCAACCTCAAGTCTTCCTGAGCGGGCAAGTTGGCCAAATTGATCTCACCGGCGATCGAAAACTCCTGGGTCCCGGCTTCGATCTGGCCCAGCAACAAGGGGAACAGGTCGGCCGCCCAGCCGTCGTAGGTGGCGTTGGCGAGGTTGAAACCGTCCGGGACGTAAAAACCGCCCTGCGAGAACCCGACCCGTGATTGATTATCGACCGTAAAGGCCCGGAAATCGGGCTCACCCGGCGTTCCGACCGTGAACAGGATGTCATCGTCCAGCGGCGGAATGTCCTCGTCGAGATAGCTGATCACTTGGATATCACCAAGCGGCTCACCGTTGAGGGAGTTCAACGCCAGGTTCGAAAATAGCGTCGGGTTGCCGCTCTCGAAATAGCTCGTGGCGATCCATTCGACAACGCCGTTGGCGCCGTCGAACGTCCCCCGGCTCTCGACGCGATCGTCATCGATCAACGTCGCCGCTTGAGTGATTTCAGTCGTCGATAGCTGGAACGCCTCCCCATCAACGACGACGAACGTCGAATATTGGAAGACGAAATTCTCAGCGACCAACAATTGGTCGCCCGTCTGCACCGTCACACCGCTGTTGGTGACTTCGTTCCCGTTGCCGATCAAGGCCTCGAAAAATCCCGGGAACTCCTGAGGGACGTCGTTGTCGATCAGGTTGCCGCGATCGACCTGAGGCCCGGTCGGCAAACTGCCCCGCACCGATTCGACGTTTCCGGTATTGGTTTGCGGCAGACCGGCCGGCGTGAACCCGGCTCCGATCGAATCATCGAGCAACGATGTCAACACGACCGGGAAATCGGCATGCCCAATGACCTGCAGCGACCCGCCGATCCGATCGGGGATGTCAACAAACTGTTCGGCGGCCGACGTCAGGCTGCCACCGACAACGATCCCGGCAGTTCGAGCCGGGATCGAAGGTGTCGTCGCGGTCGCTGGTACCTCGGGCGTGTTGGCGAACTTGACGACCAACGAACCGCGGGCGTCACTCTCCAATCGTAACCCGCCGAAGACGTGTTGATTGGGGACTTCGATCGTATCGCGGACCACATGGACGATGTCGACATCGTCCCACACGATGTCGGTCGCAACTTGACCGCCCCGAATCTCCATTCCGTTGATGGTGTTGCCATCAAGACGGTTGCCCATCACCAACGGGCCACTATTTCCGGGCGCGTCGACGGCGTCGAGCACTCCGGTGGCTCGGCCGGGGTCCGAGACCTCATCCCAAATCATGCTGTTCACATCGAACGACAGCACCGGGCCGTCGCCGTCGACGAAGACGTTGTCGACGACCACCGGTTGGGCACCGCGGACAAAAACCGTCGCACTCGCATTCTCGCCACGGCCGGCGCGGTCGAGCTGGTTACCATCGATGAACCCGCGTCCATCGGCGTTCATTTCCAGCCGGCTGTTGGCAAGGCGAAGCTGTCCCTGATGGACTTCGATCGGATTGAACGAAGCGAAGCCGCCGGGGACTCGAGTCGTCCCGCCAGCACCGGCGATTACCACCGAATCGAGATTCGCCGACGAGGTGTGGCCGACGTAGATCCCGCCCCAATCGCCCGGCCCAAATGTTTCACTGTTGCCGGTCTGGTTGGTGTCGAACGAACCGCCGGCCCCATACCGTTGATCCTGCAAGCTCGTGAACACGACCGGGTTGTTCTCGTCGCCCTCGGCGATCAGGTTGGCACCGAAATTGACATCGATCCGGGCCCCGCTCAGCTTGACAATCGTACCCGCATCGATCGCCAACCGGGCGTCGGGGCGGGCGGTCAACCGCAACGTTTGCGGCGGTAACTGTTGGGTCCCCGTCGCGGCGCGGTCGGTGTAACTCGTCTGGTTGGCGTTGAGTTCGGCGACCAAGCGGAAATCGTCGACCGTGCCGTCGGCGGCCACCGCGGCTCGGTACAACCGTCGCCCGGTGAAGCCGCTGCCGGCGGCCACCACCGGTAATTGGCTCAAGCGGATCTGACCCGACTGCTGCAGCGAAATGCTCGCCGTCATCGTGCTCGCCAAGCTCTCCGTCGTCGGCGATGTGAAGGCGATCCGATAAACGTACTCGCCGGCTTGGACTTCACCGCCACCGGCTAGCCCTTCGCCCTGAATCAACAGGCTGGACGGCGCCTGCGACGCCGCCACCGCACCGCCCGGATTCCCCTGGATCACGAGATTTTCGGAAATCACGTGGACGATATCGGTGTCGTCGAAGCGGGCGGATGTCGTCAACGGCTGCAGGGCATCGCCGGTGCGTGTCGCGATCCGGACGAACAGGCCATCGATCGAATTGTCGACGATCCGGTTGCCATGAATGTCGGGCCCAACCCGAGAGACGGCCGGGGTGAAGGGGCCCGCTTGCTGAAATACCGGTTCGTCAAACCGAGTCTCGCGAAACGTGTTGGGCGTCGCAGCGATCGCCGCGCCGGCGCTGCGGGTGATCAAGCTGTTCGTGATCGTAGCCCGGGTCATTGCCATATCGACCGGTGCAACGGCGACCGGCCGACCGTCGACCGAGACCTGTCCGCCACCGAACCGTAGGTCGGCAAACTGGATATGGT
>SKZY01000254.1 GCA_007127095.1 Planctomycetaceae bacterium | reverse complement strand
GAGTTGAATCCGGGCGTGATCGCTTCGGCTTGCTCGAGTGATTGCCGCGGGACGTTGTATTCAAGCATCGAATAGTCACGCGCGATCGTCACCCCTTCTAGCCGACGGACGACCCGCTCGGCGGTTTCCGGGTCATGGCAGTTCTCGCTCTGGATCAACACGGTTTCGTACTGACCGATCTCTTCCAAGATCCGCAAGCGGTTGGCTGCCAACGTGCTGCCGGTCTCGACCAGGTCGACGATCGCATCGGCGACGCCCAATTGGATCATCACTTCGACCGAACCGGACAACGACACCAGATGTGCCGTCGCGTTGTGGCTGGCCAGGTAACGCGCGGTGACCGAGGGAAAACTGGTCGCGATGCGGGCGCCGTCGAGATCGGCTGCCGAAGCGTAGTCCGAGTCGTCAGGGACACAGATCGCCAGTCGACAACGGCCGACCCCGAGTCGCATCCGCAGATTCGTATCGACGCCGGCCTCCGCCAGCAGGTCACTGCCGGTGATGCCCATATCGATGGCGCCTTCGGCGCAGAGGGTCGGGATGTCATCGGTCCGCAGGAAAGTCAAATCGATCGGCAAGCCGTTGACGCGGGCGAACAATCCGCGGTCCTGACGACGGAATTGCAGTCCGGCTTGGCGGAGCAATTCGCCGGCGAGTTCGCTCAGCCGCCCCTTACTCGGGATGCCGATGCGGAGGTTTCGACTTGCGTCGCGTTCTGAGTTCATGGGTCTTGGATCGTTACCACGAGTGCGAAAGATCGATTGCAGTAAGGGCGGGATTTTCGGTGGACCAACGTGGTCGAGAGCGATTTACTGGTGGCCGCGATTCGCCTTTTCGACCAACCCCGACGTTCCCTCTCGCCGTGCCAACTCGGCGGCGACTTCGTCCAAGCTGACCCCGCGAAAGGCGAGTAGAGCGAGCGCGTGATAGATCAGATCACCCGCTTCGTAGACAAAATGCTCTCGCCCCGCGTCGCCCGTTTCGTCAGCCGCTTCGATCATCTCCTCGGCCTCCTCACGCAATTTGCGTCCGAGTTCAGCCGTCCCGCCCTGCATCAGTCGGGTCGTGTAGGATCCCGGCGGCAGCGATCGGGCACGATCCGTAAGTGTCCGCATCAGGCGATCGAGCGGTTCGAGTGATTGGGGCATCGGTGGTCGGAGAGGTAAAGGTCAGTTACGGTGTGGCCGGGCATGAGTTCCCGAATGTTAGTCGAATTGCCCAAAAATGCGACAGCGCCCCCGAAACCGCCGGCGCCCCCCTCGTCACCTCCTATCGGGTCGCCGTGACCAGCGATAAATTACGCTCCCGACGCCTTTCCGCAAGCCGAACCCGTAATCCGCACGTGCCGTCGATGAGTCCTGTAGCTACAGTTCCCCTTCTTGTTGCTGTCGGCGGTGACCATGCCGGTTTCCCGCTCAAGAAATGGGTGGTCGAACTGCTCCGCGCAGGCGACGTTCCCTTGATCGATTGCGGGACAGATGATGAGACGAGCTGTGATTACCCCGATTTCGCCGCCGCGGTGTCGCGTGAAATCGTGACCGGTAAGGCCGACCGCGGAGTGTTGGTGTGCGGCAGTGGTGTCGGCGTCAGCGTCGCCGCGAACAAGATCAAGGGGATCCGCGCCGCGATCTGTCACGACACCTATTCGGCGCACCAAGGGGTCGAGCACGATGATATGAACGTGCTCTGTATCGGCGCCCGGGTGATCGGTCCCGATCTGGCCAGAGAGATCGTCTCGGCCTTCTTGGCTGCCAGGTATACACCGGGCGAACGGCACTCACGTCGGCTCGACAAAGTCCTGCGGCTCGAACGAGACGGGCTGACCGGCTGAAGATTCGGCAGCCAACCGGTTCGCTCGCGGTGCTTGTCGAACATCGCACACGGTTACGGCAACACTTCCATCGTGATCGGCTCGGTCGTCAAGCCGCCGTCGATCGCTCCGGTCAGGAAAAAAGTTCGGCGTCCCGGCTCGGTTACCGCGTCGGCGGTGATGAAGAATCGCCGCTCGCTCTCCCGCTCACGGATCAATAATCCGTTCAACCCGATGTTGTCGACATAGCAACCGAACGGGAGATTTCGTCCCGATTGCTCGTTGCCCAGCGGGATTTGAGTGGTGAACCCTTCCTGTCGGTCGGCACGGACGATCAATGAAATCGTTTCGCCACGGCGAATCTTCACCACGGAATCGCAGCCCAACGGCGAAGCTTCCCCACGATCATCATCGGCGTGGATCGTCAGGATCGCCTCACCGCGCTCCTGCCACTTCAACTTGCCAGCCGATCCGACCTCGCGTTCCACTCGCCGGCGGTCGACGATCGCATGTGCCCGGACCTTCGGTTCGACCTCACCGTCCCATGGCTCGGCATCGGGTTGAACAAAAATCGTCGCGACCGCGAACCGCTGACCGGCCTGAACCGTGACCGGAAAACTGCTCGTCACGCCCGGCGGCAGTTCGTCGATATCGAAAGTCACTTCTCCGTCGAACCCGTCGATGCGGTCGACCATCAGCATCACCTCGCGACCCGCGCCGGACCGCAGACCGGCATTGATCGGGGTCAGCTTAGGGATGAATCCCGGGGTTGCCGGCCGCAACCGTAACCGGTAACGATAACCATCGCCCCCTTCACCACGAGTGTCACGCAAGCGGATCAGGTAGCGATCCGCCGCGGGCGCTTTGAACAGCAGGTAGCTGTCTTTTCCGCGAGTTTGATGGGGGTGGTCGTCATTCAGGTAAGGGATGTCGAAGACGGGCAAGCCATTCGCCGGGGCCGGTTCGCCGCTCATTAACGGGCGGACGATGTAGGCCGGATCGCCCAACGCATGGGTGGCGGCGGTGGTGCCAAAGTAGGTCCACCTGCTGCCCATTCCCGGAAAGACGTCGAACCCTGAATCGGCTCCACGAGGATAGAGCCACAAACGTGTGACCTCGCCACCGGAGTAAAAATACTCGCCGACGGTCATCTCTTCCCATGCGAAGACCCGAAAGTCGTTGGTTTGGCTGCTGTTCTTACCGCGGAACGTGAAGTAGGAATCTCTCACCGCTTGCAATCGCACCCGCGTGACCGGAGCGCCATCCGAATCACGAATCTCGACGACCGAATCGAGTCGACTGTCGAGTCCCGTGGTATCGGTTTCGATCACCCACATCTCACCGGCGTCGGCTTCAAACGCGAACCAATCTTCTTCACCCGGACGACCGATCACACCGTTCACTTCGGCACCACGGGGAAGTGCCAATGGCGTGTTGATACTCGGTGAACCCGATTCCGCCGGCCCCGTCGATCGTTCGTCCGGCAAGGTTTCCGCGGTCACCTGCGAACGGAGTTCCGACTCGTCGATCGGCCGCAGTGGGCCGACATCGAGATAGATCGGGTCCGGGTCGATGGCTGCAACGGCGGGTCGGTCGCCACCGCCGTGATCGGTTGCCGACGGCAGGTCTCGGGTGACCACGTTCCCCGAGGCGAGCGATACCAGCAGTCCGGCTCCATCCACACTGATCGCTAGGTCGTTGGCGGTTTCACCGAGTGGTGTTAGGACGGCTTGTTGGTTCCAATCGTCTGTCGAAAAGACTTTGACATTTCCCGCTTCCGAGACGATTACCAACCGTGACCCGTCGGCGGTAATCGCCAAGTGAGTCGGCGGCGACTCGTCGACATAACGCGAAGCCAACAGCGGGTTGATCCGTTCGCTAGTGGTCGATTCGAGGCGCCAAACGCGGAGTCGGTTGTCACCGCTGCCGGCGAGTACGAAGCGTCCGTCGGCGGTGACCGCCACGGCATGCACTTCACCCTCAGGCTGGCTCATCGTGTCGAGTCGGCGGCCCGATTCGACATCCCATACCTTGACGGTCTCATCGGCGCTACCACTGATCAAAAGACTCGAATCGGGCGAGAACGCGATCGAGTAAACGGCGCCATTGTGGCCGCGGAGTGTCCGGATCGCGGCACCGCTGTGGGCATCCCAAAGGATAATCTGGTGGTCGTAGCTGGCCGATGCGATCCAGCGACCATCGGGCGAAAAGATCGCCATCTGGACGATGTCATCGTGGCCGATCAATTCGTGGATCAGTCGTTGATCGTCGAGGTCATAGACCGCCACGCGGCCGTAAAGCCCGGTCACTCCGCTGGCGACCGATAATTGTCGACCGTCTGGGCCGACCCGCAACGAGTTCACTTTTCCCGGTTGCGGCGGCAGTCGACCCGTGACCGTTCCGTCGGGGGTAACCCAGCGGACGTCGCCGAAACTCGCTACGATCCGCGAATCGGTAGACGGGTCGATCGCCAATGCCGTGATCGGCAACGCGACCCCATCGACCGGAGCGATTTCGGGGACACGCAGATTCCGTCGCATCGGCGAATCGCCCTCGGGACCGTCCGCCCCTTGATCGATCCAGGCCGCCAGTACCGCCAATTCGTCTTCATTCGGCCCGACAGCGTCATCGGGCGGCATCACCGGTTCGAGTTTACCTGCGGCCATCAGCCACAACCGACTGCTGCCGGCGCTTCCTGGGGTGATCGCCGCCCCCGAATCACCACCCAACATCAAAGCGTCGTGCGACCGCATCACCAACCCACCTTGAGGGTCGTCGCTGGTGTGACAGGCGACGCAGTAGGTTTCCAGAATCGGCTGCACGTCGCGGACGAAGTCGACTCGATCGGCCGCTCGAGCGGTCGCGGTCAGCCCGAACAAGGCCAGCCCGACCACGGCGAACATCGCTGTGGCACCGGCCGGTGGCCAAGGTTTTCCACCGATCTGAGACCGAAACTTCATTTTGAATCACATATCCGGCAATGAGAAGATGCGTTGGCAGAGCCCCGAGTGTTGGGCTGGTCGTATTTTAACCAGCCGTACCGCACCGACGCCCGATTTCCGCTCGCTGCCTACTCTTGCTTGGGCTCGCCTTGCTCGGACTCACCCTGCTTGGCTGCCTTGAGTTCATCGAGAAAGCGGGTCAAGCGTTCCTTGGTCCGGGAATCGGCTCGCTCGATCGCCGTTTCCTGAGCTTTGATCGCCCCATCGAGGTCGCCGATCGATTCCCGCAGATGGGCTAGCGTGTCGTACAACAGCGGCTGCATTTCTTCGTCGGCGGTCGTCACTTCGCGATCCAAGGCTTCGATCGATTCGTTGATCAACGCCGTCAAGGCGGGCTGCTTCGTGGCGCCCGGATCCTGTTGAGCCGCTTGGTGCAGCGACCAGCCGACACGGGCGATCCCGATCGCGTCACCCTGGCTGGCGGCGATTCGTTGACGCAAGAACGTCGTGACGTCTTCATCGATCATGCCACCCATCAGTTTGATCTGGTTCTTGAACCCGATCAGTTGGGCCTGGAGTTCCGCGGGGAGCTTCTTTTCGAGTTCGGCGTCGATCACTTCGATCGCTTCAGCGAACCGGCCTCGATTGGCCAGACCGGATAATCGCTGTACGACTTCACCGAAGGACTGCTTGGCGATGTACATCTCGGCAAACTCTTCCCGAGGCCAGCTGTCTTTGACGACTCGGTCGAGCGGCTCGTCGATTTCCATCGGATGCCCGATCCACTCGATTTTGCTGTCTTTGCCGACGATGAAGGCGGTCGGAATCCCCTGTTGTTGCGACGCTTCCATGTAGGCGGCGTGCGTCGAACGATCGGGGTCGGTGGTCAGGCTGTAGGGAGCCGTGACTTCGGCAAAGGTGACCGGTTCGCCGGACGGCGATTCGGTGCTCCGCTCAAGAAATCCCGTCACCGTCTCGAGCGGTTCGTCGCTGACACTGATGATCTGCACGTTTTGGCCGCGATAGCGGTTCTGCAGTTCGGCCAAGTGCGGCATCGAAGCGACGCATGGTCCACACCAGGTCGCCCAAAACTCGACCACGTAAACCTGTCCCGGCTTGAACTCGGTTACCGGCTTGAAGAAGCCGTTGCCGTCTTGGATCCAGTGTTCAATATCCAATTTCGGAGCGTCCGAACCGATCCCGAGTGACGCTTCTTCCGCCGCCGCGGCTACCGCAGGCGTCGCTTCGGCATCCGATTCCAACGCTAATACGTTTTCGGAACCGGCGGGAAACCAGAGTACGCTGACGACGGACACGCCGCAAAATGCCAGCAACAGGGTCAGGCGAAGGTTAAATAGTTTCATCATGGGACAAGTCGGTGGGAGGTGGGGAGGTCGCGTCAGGTGGGAAGGTACATCGCGAGCCCTAATTATGTCACGGTCAAACGGCGAAACATAGCGGTTCGGCGAATATTCCACTGAATTTAACATCTTGACTCGCTGCCGTCCGCCAGCTTCCGCACGGTGGGGCAGCCAGTCCCGGGGCCGGGAGGCGAATCCCGCAAATCGGGGCGGCAGACCGTCCGCGGTCAGAAGGCCATGGGCAACGGACCAGCCGCTTCGGAAAGCGACCTGGATCTACGCAAGTCGAATCGATTATAGAGCATTTTCGCGGGCCGTTCACGACGGATCGGGCTCGATCGGATTTCACAGCAGGGAAGTATGGGTTCATGAAGGATTTCGTTCGCGTCCTACGGATCGCCTGCCGTCAGCGAACGGCTCTGGTGGGACTCGTCTGCTCATCGTTGCTGATCGCCGCGTTCTGGGGCATCAACATCGGCGCGGTCTACCCGTTGGTGGAAGTGGTTTTCAAGGGTGACAGTCTGCCCGGCTATGTCTCACAGAAAATCGCCAGTTCGCAGCTGCAGATCGAAAGTCACCAGCAGCGGATCGCGGAGATCCAAGCGGAATTGGCCGCTGACGAGGTTCCCAATCGGCGGAAATTGACCAGCCGTCTCCGGATCGAGCGGTTGGGGATCGAATCGATGCAAAGGTCGTTGTGGGTTCTGCAAGGGGTCGAGCCCTATTTGGCGAAGCACGCCCCTGAAACGCCCTATGCCACCCTGCTCTGGCTGATGGGCTTCTTGCTGACCGGTACGGTGATCAAGCTGGTGGCGTTGGCCGCTAACCTGATGCTGGTTCAAGTCGTTACCGAACGGACGGCGATCGCGGTCCGTGGACTGTTTTACCGCCGCGCCCTGCAACTCGACTTGGACGAGTTTGGCGATACCGGTTCGGCGGATTTGACCAGTCGCTTGACCACCGACGTCGCTTACCTGAACGGCGGTATCAATACGCTATTGGGCCGGTTGATCCGTGAACCGTTGAAGCTGATCGTCTGCCTCGGCGGCGCCGCATTCGTCTGCTGGCGATTGCTGTTGTTGGTGATGGTCGTCCTGCCGCTGGTCGGCCTGGTCACGCATTTCCTATCCCGTGCCATCCGCCGCGCCTCGCGTCGGGTGATGAGCGAGATGGGACAAATCTTCGGGATGCTGAACGATTCGTTCGCCGGCATCCGATTGGTCAAGATCTGTAACACCCAGGCCGTCGAACGAGCCAGGTTGAACGCCGGACTGCGGTCCTACTACGGTCGTTCGATCAAGATGGCCTTTTACAATACGCTTGCCCGCAGCACCTCGGAGTTTCTCGGGACCGTCGTGGTTTGCATCGGGATCATCGCCGGCGGCTACCTGGTGGTCAACCAAAAGACACACCTGATGGGGATCCGGATGAGCTTGCACCCGATGGAAGTCGGGCATGTGTTGTTGTTTTTCGGGTTTCTGATCGGGGCGTCGGACCCGGCGAGAAAATTGGCGGAGGTCTGGAGCGACTTGCAGCGTGGGATCGCTGCGGCCCAGCGTGTGTTCGAGATCATCGACCGACCGGTCCGGGTTCGCAACGCGGCGGTCACCGTCTCGCCGCCACGCCCACATCGCCTGATCCGTTTTCAAGACGTTCACTTTCGCTATCCGAGCGGACCACCGGTGCTCGGCGGCGTCGACCTCGAAATCCGGCACGGCGAGACGATCGCGATCGTCGGCCCCAACGGTTGCGGCAAGAGCACCTTGATCAGTCTCCTCTGCCGCTTCGACGACCCCTGGCAGGGCGCGGTGATGCTGGACGACGTGCCGCTGTCGCAGATGCGGATCCGCGATATCCGCCGACGGATCGGGTTGGTTACCCAACGGACGACGCTGTTCGATGACACGATCGCCAACAACATCGGCTACGGATGCCGTCGACGCGACCGAGACGCGATTGAGCAGGTCGCCAAGATGGCCTACGCCGACGACTTCATTCGCAATAAAACACCCGACGGCTATGACACCGTGTTGGGTTCCCAGGGCGTGCGGTTGTCCGGCGGCCAAATGCAACGGATCGCGTTGGCTCGAGCGTTCCTCCGCGACCCCGATATCCTGATCCTCGACGAAGCGACGAGCCAAATCGATCTGGAGAGCGAACACCTGATCCATCAAGCTTTATCCAAGTTTCTCGTCAACCGGACCGGAATCCTGATCACCCACCGCCCGACCTCGCTGGCGATGGCCGACCGGATCGTCGTCATGGCCGACGGTCAGATCGCCGATGTCGGCCGACACGACGAGTTGTTGGCCAGCAATCGGTTCTACCAAAGCCTCTGCGGGGGCGGCGAAGCACGCGGCGCCGCTTGACCGAACGTCAAAGCGGGCTAGCGGGTTGGCCAAGCGGGTCAGTGGGTTGGCTCGACGATCGTTGTGGTCTATCGTCTGCGGACCTGTCCGGCCATGACCATCCATTATGCGTGGGAACGCATGGCCGCGAGACCGCTTGCCCACCGATCGATCGACCACCGCAGGAGCCACGACGATGCGAATCGCAATCTGCAATGAGACCTTTGGCGACATGCCGCTCGAGCAAGCCGTCGAAATGGCCGTCTCACTCGGCTACACCGGCTGGGAAGTCGCCCCATTCATGCTCGGCAGCGACGCCAATGCGATCACCAGCGAACAACGCCGCCGTTACCGCCAGATCGTCCGCGCCGCGGGACTGGAAATCGTCGGTCTCCATTGGCTGTTGGCCAAGACCGAAGGGCATCATCTGACGACCGCGGACGCCGCTACCCGAGCCCGCACCAGCCGCTATTTCGAAGACCTGATCCGCCTCTGCGGTGACCTCTGCGAAGACGGTCCCGGCGGCGTGATGGTGCTGGGCAGCCCCCAACAGCGAAACCGCAGCGACGAAATCACCACCGCGATGGCGATCGAAAATGCCGCCGACGTCCTCGGTGGACTCGGCGATACTCTCGAGAAGCACGACGTTCGGATCGCGCTCGAACCGCTCGGGCCCCAAGAAGGCAATTTTCTCAACACCGCCGACGAAGCTCGATCGCTTCGCGAACGGTTGACCAGCCCGCGGTTCGGTCTGCATTTGGACGTCAAGGCGATGTCGAGCGAGCCCGAGGACATTCCCACAATCATCCGCAAGCACGCCGATTGGCTGCTGCACTTCCACGCCAACGATCCCAACCGCCGTGGGCCGGGGATGGGCGATGTCGACTTCACCCCGATCATCGCCGCGTTGCGTGAAGTCGGCTATCAGGGATGGCTGAGCGTCGAAGTCTTCGATTACGAACCCGGCCCCCAGCGGCTCGCCGGCGAAAGCATCGCGACCCTCCAACGAGCCCTCGCCGAAACGGCTTGAGATTCGGCAACCGGTCGATCAACCGCCGACGAGCATCGTCAGCTTGACAAAACCGACTTCGGTGCCGGGGCCGACCGTGAACTCCTGGTCGAGTCGTTCGGCTTGTTTTTGTTCGATCAAAATCAAAAAGCCGCTGCTCTCGAACGCCTCGAGTGCTTTCTCAAACTGCTCTTTCCAATCGATCGTGCGGCGTTGTTTCATGCGGAACTCGGCGCGATCGCCATTCAAGAATCGCTCGGCATCGGTCGGCTGAATCAGTCCTCGAAAAACCGGTTCGCCCTGCGAACGGTTGAAGTCGTCCACTTCCTGATAGACTCGCTCGCGGATCAGCTCACGGACCGTAATTCTCTCCGACGGAAACGCCAACGGCCTTTCGCAAAGGACGTGGCCGGCCATCGTTTCGTCTCGAATCGTCACCGAGATACTCATCGCGTTACTCCTAGGATTCGACTTGGGCAATAATGGTGCGGTCCTTGATCTGGTCGTCGGCGGCCAGCATCAACGCCTTGCTGATGATGATCGAGAGCGTGCTGTCGCCTTCGAACGGCAGGAACAGGTCGTTCGGTCGGGACCGCGCCCGAGAATCGGGAACGATGCACAAGTACTGGTCGTTCGGCTCCATCAGGATATTCCCCGAGCCGAGATGAATTTTGTATGTCCGCTTCGTACCCTCCACGATCAGGAACCGATCGCTGAACGAACATTTCTCTGCGATCTTCAAACGTGGCACGATTCGCTGCAACACCTCTTTGCGGGTCGCCGCGGTACCGGAAAGCTCGCCAAAAGAATAGCTCTGCCAGTAGTCGCGATAGCGACCCTCCGGACCGCCGTCCTGCCAGGTCGGGTCGTTGCCGACCGAGGCGACACCGACAAACAGATCGACGTCCCGCATGATTTCCGAGAAGATCAGCGGTGGGATCTCCGCCAGCGACAGCGGCTCGTTGATGCCGCCTTGCCCCGGCCCAGCCGCGGCGACGTCGTAGCCGCCACCGCCCGCATGCGCGTAACTGAACGCCGCACCGCTGCGATAGAATCGTACCTGATCGGTTGCCAGCCTCAGGTAGACGCCCGATTCATTAGTGTCTCCTCCGAAATCATCGCCGATGCCTTCGATCCAAAACTCGGCTCGTAAGCCCCACTGGGGCAGTTCTTTGAGAGCCGGTGGATAGGAATCGTCAACCATCAACCGCAGCCGGTTGGTCCACCCCCGGGCCGCACAAAGGGCATTGAACTGGTGTTGGCGGATGATGTGGGCCGCATATCGATTGGAGTAGGTACCGGTCCGACGTTCCGCGTCGGTTAAGAGATAGACCTCGCGATGAGCCTGCTTGAATGGTTGGGTGATCCCGAGTGCTTCGAGTCGTCCCCGCCAGGCGATGATCTCCTCGACGCTCCGCCCGACCGGATGCCACGGTGTGATCTCGGCCGTTTTACCATGTGGAATCGCCTTTCCGGCCGCATCGGTCGGCTCGCCATCGATAAACAGGGCGGCGGTGCCGTCCACGCACCAGAGCAGCCGCGACGTGATCGTACCGACCAGCGGATGGTCCAGATAACGCTGCTGCCATTGACCGATCGGCCACGACTTCTGCAACAGAAACATCGTGTCGATCCGATCTCGCTGGGCCGGCAACATCCCTTGAATGTCCTTCAGCGATTGCTTCAAGTCCGCCAGCTCTTGCTTGTGCTCGTTGCGCAACTTGGCGGGAACCGACTTCAGCGACTTGCCCTTGCTATCGAACCAGTTCAGCTGGGCGTCGCTGCCGGTGACCACTAATTCCGCACGATAATCGCCGAGCGATTCCACTCGCTGGCCTACCGTTTCAAGCCCATAGGATGGCACGCCCAGCTCTTCGATTTCATCGCGGGGCAGGTCGAGTGCTTCAGCGGCCACGTTGAACGCCTTCTCGATCTCTTTCTGAGCGGTGCCGAACTTGACGCGGACCTTCAGCATCGCCAGCTGCCCCACCGCCTCGACGGCGGCCAGCTGCGACAACGCATAGACTGCCGCGTTGCCAACCTTCACCGCTCGCGGACCGACCCCCGGCACTTTTTTGTATGCCGATAAGGCGACCGCCGCGATTTGGCGAATCAGATCGCAGCGGTCGTCCAGCGTCGGAATTAACCACAACAGCCCACGCAAGCAATTCGCGTTTTCATCGGACATCGTGTCGGCCGCGCCACGAGTGTCACCCGCGTAGCCGCCCAACCGGCCCAGCGAACGGCCGCGCGCGACCAACGGCAACCACCGCGTAAGGGCCATTCGAAACCGGTCGCCGCCGATCGCCTCCACTCGCTGAACACCCGTCTTAAGCCACTTTTGCGACGGCCGCGCCGCCGTCGCTGTCAACAGATGATTGAACAGCGCCGTCCACAGTTGACGCTCGGCCGACGACAAGCCGGTGAACTCCTCGTTGACCACATCCGCCCAAACCTCACCAGGCTGCAGGCAAAAGCAGGCTCCGTCACCGACCAACCGAGTTAAACGGGCAACCTCCGGCGGCTGCTTGCCCAGCAACGGTCCCGCGACGATCGAGGCACGGTACCGATGCAACACATAGCGTTCGCCTTCACCCAGCGGCAGGCTTTCCGCTTCGCGTTCGATATGCTTGATCAGCCTGGCGGCCAGCGATTCGAGTGACCGCTGGCCTTCGGGAGGGCGGACGGATAGGTATAGCAGCAGATCGAAGATCCCCTCGCGGGACAGATTAAACGGGACTGCCGCCAAGGGACAGAAAATGCTGGTGGCCGTCGCTCGAGATTGCCAGTTGCCCGCCTCCGAGTAGTCAGCAGACGGGGCTAGCAAAGCATGGACATGCCGTTCTGCCGCAGCCAACAGCGCTCGCCCCGCGGGGTCCGGCTCTTGCTGCAACAGCACTCGACCAGCGGCATGGGTGCCCAACCGCGGCTGGTGGTAGTGCGGCGTGCCGACCACTTCTTCCATCAACTGCGTGATCAAGGCGTGCTGATCATGCAGTGGAGAATCGTTCGCTAAAGGGAATCCGTCCGGCCCAATGCTCGTGGTGTCGGGCGGCCCCGCCGGCGGCGCCATCTGCAGGAACGCCTTCAGGGTGACCAGTACGTTGGGCTGCCCCGCCGCTGCGGGCTGAGGTGGTGGCAGCACCGCTGGCGTATCGCTCACGGCCTGATCCGCCGGTTCACCGGTGCCACAGATTTGTTCCACGCTCGTGCCGAGCCTCGCGGTCGTCTTGTCGTGACAGCTTCGCAGACGCGAGGCGAATTTCTGCATCGCGGTCCGGAGTTCATCGTCGACCTGTCGGCCCTCCGCGAACCGCTGCAGCAAGCGAACGATGGAGGAGAGCGGATGCCAGTACGGTGAAACTTGCTCGGCTTGATTGCACCAGGCGAGGATATCAAGGAGGTCTGGTTCGACCAGCGGCAATTTCCGCCGCAGCAGGGCGTGAATCACAGCTTTGGACTGTTGCCGTCGTCCCCAAATCACCGCCCAACCGGGCAAGTGATGCCCGTTGATCCGCTCCATCTCAGTTTCTGCCTGATCGCGGAGCTGCATGGCCAATTGGTCCCAGTGCCGGGTTTGGGCAACCGCAGCCAGGACATAACGCCTCGCCTGCTCGGGGTCGGCAGCCAGCAGCCGCTTTCCGCTCGGCAAGCTCTTAAGCTCCAACTGCTGGTAGTACTGGTTCTCATTGAGAGACGAGGCAGCGTCCTCGACCCACTGCGCCACTTCCGTGTGCTCCCGAGCCAACGGATCGTTCGGCGGGAACGAGAACGCCAACGGTTTGATCTCGGGCTGGGACTTCATCGCGGCCGACCCCCAAGCGAAAACGACGAGCAGGATCGAGCTGAGAATAACGGCCGGAGAAAAACGCGGCAACTATCGCGTACGAAATACCCGCGGTCCTTGCTTATCTTTCACTCGTCTCGAACGCGGGCTGATTGATCAAGTAATGGCATTCGATACACGATTTTTCTAGCCTCAGAATCGCGTCTCGAGAAGCGTCCCGGTCGTTCTCACCGGAGGCGGCGAGCAGGTCGTCAATGGCCCTATGAAATTCCTCGCCATGCTCGTCGTAAACAGGAGTCGACAGAAAACCGTCAATGTTACCGGCCGATCGCTTCATCTTGACCGCCGCGGCGTTCACCTTCGCCAGGTTGCCGCGGATGATCGCCTGTAAAGCCTCGTCCATCGCCGCCGACTTGCGTCGCATCAGTTGGCTTTTTAAGCTCGCCCGCCGAGGCCTGGCATCGTGTTCCTGAATTTGTTGCCAAGCGAATTGTACGAACCATAAAGAAAAGATGCCGAACACGATTCCACATGCGGCAGCGAGGAGGGTGTTGCGAGTCTTCGACGAACCCATTCGGTAGTCCTTCGGCAATCGAGTCGTACGTGGTTAGTGCTGGTTCGGAGGAAACGCGGTCAACAAGAACGCTCACCCGGCAGGGTACTATGCCTCGGCCAAGCCTCTGGATTGTCACCAGATCACGGCGCAGTGGCAAGTTCGGCGCCGAACGAACCGGCGGATCGCCACCAGCTATTCAGGCCGCAGACGACTGCCCCTCTTCCGCAATCGATCGAGTTGCTTGGAAATGTGCGCCGCGACTCGCTCGGTCTGTTCCGCGTCGATCATCGCCCTGACGAGATCGTCGCCGGCAACGGTCACTCGCAACCAACACCCTGGCGACGCTCCGGGCGGCAGCTGCTCGACCGGAACGTGCAATTCACGCTCCTCGCTGCCGACCAGCAACACCGCCAGCCGATTGTCTGCGATTCGCTCAAAAACGGCTTTGTCGTCAACCGGGTTCGGGTTATCCAGCATCTTGAACGCCTATCGGGTGAGTGCAGGTTCGCCGGGTTGTCGAGCGATTCGTTGCTCACCACGTTCGGTGTAGACCTCGAAATGTTTCCCGTCGGTGACTACCTGGATCGTACCGTGACGATCGGTGCCGAATACCTCCACACCCATGCCGTGTACCCGGTCTAGCGCTTCTTGGTGGGGGTGCCCGTAGGAATTGTCGATACCGCATGAGTAAATCGCTACCTTCGGTCGAACGGCACCCAAGAATCCGCTGTGCGATGACGTCCGAGAACCGTGGTGTCCCATCTTGAGGATCTGGGCGTTCAGCGGCATGCCACGTTCGACCATTTCCCACTCGCCGTTCTCTTCGGCGTCGCCGGTAAACAGGAAGGCGATCTCGCCAAACGTGATTCGCACGCTCACGCTGCTGTCGTTCAAGTTGCTGGTCAACTCGGTCGGATGGAGTACTTCGATGTACGAAGAACCGATCCGATAAGCCTCGCCCGCACGCGGTTCATGATACCCCGCACCCGATTCGGCGATGGCATCAACGGTTCTGGCAAATGTGAGCGTATTGCTGGAATTGCCACACAGCCAAACATCCTGAACCACGAAGCTTTCCAAGACCTGGGGGAATTGGCCGATATGGTCCGCGTGAGGATGAGTGCCGATCAGCAAATCGATCGATTCGACGCCGGCTTGTTGCAAGTACGGCACGACTTCACGCCGGTTGTGACGCCCCGCATCGATCAGGATGGTGAAGTCGGGTCCCGCCAGCAGAGTGGCGTCTCCCTGGCCAACGTCGAAATAATATACCTCCAGCTCCGACCCCGGAACGTCCGTTATCCGCGGTTGTCCGTCGCTCCTCGAATCCGTACGTACCTCGGTGACGTCAACGGATGTACCCGATTCCGACAACGACCGCACGTCGCAACCGCTCAGGACCAGCAGGCAAGCTGCTAATCCGCTCAGCCATTGCCCCCAGGGTCGAAATTGACCGCTCGCCATCGCCTCCATGCCTGGTCTCCTTACCAAATGCCCGGATACTGGAATTACGTCGTCGTTGACAACCAGCTGCTAATTCTTCAGTGACGGCTTGTAGCAACGATCGAGGTCGCGACGGAACAGCTAATCGCTGGAATGCGCCGCTCGGGCTAAAATCCATCGGCGATCATCGGCTCGGTTACACTTGGGGCGATGGAGGGCAATGCAGCCTCGTTCTCGATCCACTCACGATTCTCCATGCACGACACCCGATATCGATTCGTCCTTTTCGTCTTCCTCAGCGTGACTTGCGTCAGCAGCTTGCGTGCTGAAGAGATCGAGACCGATGGTTTGCCGTTCGATCGCGAACGGATCAACCGCTATAGCCTCGACCACCTGCCCCGATCGATTTCGATTCGGCAGGGGGACGACGTTTGGCTCGGGTACGATCTGCCACGGGCGACGCTTTATAAGGTGTGGCGGGCACCTGCGGGCGAGGCGGGGCTCAAACAGACCGGGTTCGTCATGCGGTCGGTGGGAAATACGCTCTACGAAGATCGATCGGACGAGCCATGGAAGCTGCGGCGCAGCGGTGAAACCGTTCCACTTGCCATTCGCTATCTCGGTTGTTCCCAACGTCGCGGCTATTTCGAACTGCGGTGGGAACTGAGCCACGATGCCGATATCGTGACGCTTCGCGAACGGGTGCCGAAGACTGCCGGGAATGAAAACGCCGTGACGCGAGAAGTTCAAGTCGATTCACTGCCGGCCGGGGCGCAACTGCTGCTTCCGCTCCCGGCGCAACGGCGATGGAACCTGCTGACCGCAGACGGCCGCCCCGCCTCTAGCCTGGGCGACTCCCAGTGGTATCGGCTCACGCCCCGCTGAGCTCGACCTGCCAGAACCGCTCCGCCAGAACCGCGCCGCCAGAACCGCCTCAACGAATACCGCCCGCATGGGCTCCCTGCCATGAATCGCCTCCGAATCGTTTGCTGCCTGGTCTTCTCGCTCGTGGGCTGCACCGTAGGCCAAGCGGCCGACCCGAGCCGCTTACTCGATCTCCCAGCCAAGGCGATCTTTTCCAAGGGCCCCAATCAGTGGAATGACGACGTCCTGGAAATCACCCGCGGCCGCGGCGCGATCATCGGTTGGTATCTGCAGGCGGAACAAGCCGATCAGGTCACGGTCGCCGTCGAGTACGCGTCGACCCAGCCACTCAATCAGAAGTATCAACTTTCCTTTGACGCGATGGACCGTTTCTGGGATGTCGAGCCGACAACCGGTGGAGAGTGGAGTCGGGCGGAACTGGGAACCTTTCGCGTCCGGGCCGGCTTGCCGATCCTGGTGCTGCTGGTTCCGCCATCGGGCACCACCTATCCGCAGCCGGTCAAGTTCCGCAAGCTGATCGTGGAGGGAACGAAGCCGGGGAATCTGTCGCTGGTCACCAACCTGGAAGAACCGACGGTGCCGGACGCCTCACCCGGTTTCGGACGCAAACTGACCGAACGTCACCCGGCCCTCGACGCGATCGACCTTCGCGACGACGATCGCCCACTGCGGGTCACCGGGATGGCGATGCGAGGGCCCCGAGAACTTTTATTCACGACCTGGGAAGGGGAGCTGTTTTCGCTCGATCTCGATGCCGTCTCCGAGCGTGAAGCCCCGCCATTTCGGCTGATCGCCCAAGGCCTCTCCGAACCGATGGGGCTGGCGATTTCCGGTCAGCGGATCTTTGTCACCGAGAAGAATCAGGCGACCGAGTTGATCGATGAGGATGGTGACGGCCGATTCGAAACCTATCGCTGCCTGTCGCACGATTGGGAAAGCACCCTCGACTATCACGAATACCTGTTCGGGGCGGTGATCCGCGATTCAAAACTCTCTTTTTCCAGCAGTGTCGGGATGGCCCGGCGGGGCAAAGACAATTACCAAGCACCGCTGCGGGGCAGTCTGGTGCAGGTCGATATCGGCACCGGGCAAACCGAAATCATCGCCGGCGGGTTGCGGACTCCCGACGGGATCGGCCTCGGCCTCGACGGGGCACTGCTGGTCACCGATAACCAAGGGGAATGGCTCCCAGCCAACAAACTGATCCATGTGCAACAGGATGGCTTCTACCAGTTCCGGAGCGTCCCGCCCTGGCATCCACTCGATCGACCACAAGCGACTCCGCCAGCGGTTTGGCTGCCTCAAGGAGAGATCGCCGCCTCACCGACGCAACCGATTACGCTGCCGGAAACCTGGGGCCACTTCGCCGGTCACGTGCTGTTCGGCGATGCGACCTTTGGCGGACTCCAACGGGCATTTCTGGAAGAATCCGAAGGGGTGGTGCAAGGAGCCGTTTTCCCATTCTCTCAGGGCTTTCAACACCTGTTCCATCGATTTGCCTTGACCCCGGAAGGTGAACTGTACGCCGGCGGCATCGCCCGCGGGAACGATTGGGATTTCATCGACCGGGTCAGCGGGTTGACTCGGATTCGCTATACGGGCCAGGAAGTCTTCGAACCGCTCGCCGCTCGGATTCGTTCCAACGGCTTGGAAATCGAGTTCAGCCTGCCGCTGGCCACGGGAAGCGGTTGGGACCCAGCAAGCTACTTTGTCACCCAGTGGGGCTATCAAGCGACCCAGACCTATGGCGGGGCGAAGGTCCGCTATCGACAGACCGAAGTCGCTTCGGCAACCGTCTCTTCCGATCGGCGAAGAGTCTTTTTGGAACTGCCCGAGATGATTGAGGATGAGGTCGTGCATCTGCGACTCCCCGAATCGTTCTCCTCGGAAAGTGGCCAACCGCTGTGGGCCGGTGAGCTGTGGTATACCGTCAACCGAATTCCGGTCGGAAAGCCGGGTGATGTGCGCAATCCGCCCAGGCGAGCCTTGCTGACCAACAAGCCGTACTTCCAATTCTCACCAGGTAACGCCGGCCGAGTGCTCTACCAAAACTACTGCGCCTCGTGCCATAGTCTCGATGGCTCGCGACTCGTCGGTCCCAGCTTCCTGAACCTGGCAGGCTCAACACGAAAGGTCCGCGACCAGCAAACCGGCAAAACCTTCGAAGTCCAGGCTGACAGACAATATCTGCGGCATTCGATCCAGGACCCTAACGCCCTGTTGGTCGACGGTTATCCAGAAAACCTGATGCCTCCTGTCGGTGGCATCCTCACCGAGAAACAGATCAACCAATTGGTCGGCTACCTAGAAAAACTATCCGACCCCGAATTCGCCCGGATCGAAGCGGCCCGAACTCCGACGGTCCAAAACGCCTGGACGATGAGCGACTTTTCCGACATCGGCGAACGTGTCAGCACCGAAACCGCCGATCCGGCCGCTATCGCGCGCGGTCGCCAGGCCTTTCTCAAAGCCCAGTGCCTGCAATGCCACTCGGTATCCGGCTACGGCGCCGAATCGGGGCCCGACCTGGTCGAATCGGTCAAGAAGTTCCGAGGTGAAAAGCTACTGCGTCACATCATCGAGCCCGCTCTCGAAATCCACCCGAAGTACCAAACTTCACAGTTCCTGCTCGAAAGCGGCCAAGTGGTGGTCGGTAATGTCATCCGGGAAGATGAAAGCGTGATCCAAATCGCTACCAACTTGCTGATGCCACAAGATTTAACGCTCATCGACCGATCCGAGATCGAGGATCGGCAGGTTTCCAAAAACTCCGCCATGCCGGAGGGACTGCTCAATGGCCTTTCCAAAACAGAGATCCTCGACCTGCTTCGCTTCCTCGAAGCGGGGCCTGCTCCGATCGTTCCCACCGAAGCTCCCGCTGTCACAAAGTGAGTTCATCATGAAAATCTTTTCATTCGTCGCCGCCGTGCTTCTCCTATCCGCGATCTGTCCACTGGTCGCAGCAGCGATCGAGCCAGTGGAAAAGGAACTCGGGTTTGTCGAGCTGTTCGATGGCCAGAGCTTTGCGGGCTGGGAGCACAGCGGCAATTGGAAGATTCAAGACGGTGTCTTCGCCCGGGTACGAAATGGAGGCAATCTGACCTACACCGCGGAGCTCGTTCCCGACGATTTCGAATTGCGATTCGAATGGAAGGTTTCGAAAGGGTGCAACAGCGGTGTCTATTACCGCCCGGGCCAGGTCGAGTATCAGGTACTCGACGACGAACACAGCCCTTATGGCGAGAACCCACGGCAGGCGGCGGCATCACTCTTTTTCTGCATGGCGCCCAGCAAGCGAGCCGCGTTACCGTATGGCCAGTGGAATACCGCCCGGATTATCTGCAAAGACTCGGTGATCGAGCACTGGCTCAACGGAGAGCGGGTGCTGTCATTCGATTACAACGACGCCAAGTGGGCAGACCAAGTCAAACTGTTGAGCATCCGCGGTGGCGATTTGACGGGTCGTGGTGGCAAGCTTTATCTGCAAGATCATGGCCAAGATGTCTGGTTCCGCAACCTCCGGATGCGGACGATCCCCGCCGACGAACCGCTCATCCCCGACCCCAACTTCCAGCCGCTGCCCGTCCCCCCAGCCGCCCTCGAAAAAGAGCAAGCCCGAGTTCGGGCGATGTTAGAAAAGGCCAAACCCTGATCGGATTCGGCCGACAGGCTTGTCGCGATGAACGATCCGCGTCGAGACGATCAACGACCGCTCGAACCGTATCCATAGGCTCGATAGGCCCCGCCACTGCTGCCATAGCTGCCACCACTGCTGCCACCACTGCTGCCATAGCCGCGGAAGCTTTGGCCGCTGCTGCCGTAACTCGCATGACGCGCGGCCCGGCGATGACGCAGACGCGACAGGAAACCGCCGCTGCTGCCACCGCTGCTGCCGTATCCGGCGACGTGCCCGCCGCTGCTTCCACCGCTACTGCCACCGCTGCTTCCACCGCTACTACCGTAGTGGGCGGCGTGGCCTCCGCTGCTACCGCCCCCGGAACTGCCCCAACCCGCTTGTGCCATGCCACTCGAAGCGACCAGCATGACCGATAACGCCACCAACAATCCGATCCGTTTCATCTCTGTGTGCCTTTCTCATTTTTCGAGGAAGAAGTAACTCCGGAAATCACAATTGCTGCTGCGTTTCGCAGCAAATCATCCCACGATGTCTCCATCGTTCGACATCGGCTCAGAAGAGTCATCGTGGTCGTGTTCGAGTGCCTCATCGCGATCACCGAAATCGCTCGTCTCTCGAGCGACTTCCAAAGCATTGATAATCACGCTGACACCCTCGATGCCCCGTACCGTTTCTTGCGCCATGAACTTGAGATAGTCAGACGCGACCCGGCCACGCAGGACGATGACGCCCTGACGGAGTTCGGTCGTGATCGATCGCAGGGCGAAGTGGGGGCTGCCTAGTAAACGCATTTCGATCGCTTTGATAATCGCGTCCTCACGGTGACCCCCGTCGTGATGTGGCCCGAGGGGCTTCCCTGACGCCGTGGATTCTGTGTCTTCGTAAGCCTCTGAGTGATCCATGTATCCGTACCGGCGGTTTTACCTTGAAAGCGTCGTTCGTTTGCCCTTCGCCGGTCGCTCACTCCTCCGCCGTTCGCTCCATGCCCGGTCCCACGCGTCCTCCACCGCCAGTTCCAAATTGGCCCATGTGCAGGGCTTCGAGAGGAAGGCGAAGGCACCCTCTTTTTTGGCTTGAAACTCTCGGTCTTTGTGATAGCGAGACAAGACGATGAGCTGCACAAAATCCTGGTAACGCTTCAAGCTTCTCACGAACTCAATGCGGTCCCTATCCCGAAGGCTCAGGTCGATTATCGCGACGTGAAACTGTCGGACTCTAGCCACCTCGAGGGCCTGGTGGGGGTGATTCGCACTGAAGACGTGATAGCCGGAGCGGAAGAAACGACGGGCGAGAAAATCGAGTTCGTCGAGATCGTCTTCAATGATCAATAATGAACGATTCATGAATTCTTTCTGTCTCCTGTCGACGTAACGTGTGAAAGCGACCATTGCGAACTTCCCCGCCAATCAAGTCCTTGAGTCACTGTATGCCCTACTGTTTCAGCACCTTCCCGCCAGGCCAGAACTGCCTCAACCTCACATACCAGTCGGCGCTCGCGATGGGATGTGAGTATCCTTCGAGTAAATCGAGGTGGCTGCCTGACTCGTGGATCAAGTCGCGGCCGTGGTTGACACGGCCGCGATCGGGTCTCCTGTTCGTGACGGGGGCCTGGCATGCAATTGCGTTGATACGCTGGCTTCCTTCGTTATGATTTCCAGTCGTTAGCAGGCATTCAATGATGGGCTCCTGCGGTCCAATGATAGGGGGCCCTGCCGGACTTTGTCGTTCGATTTGCGTCGTCGATACAAGCGGTCAGGTCGCCGAGTCGAAACGGCTTATGCAGGATCTTGACGATGCTCCAACGCAGTCCGAGTGGCAGTGATCGGTAGTGTCGATTCTCGCTGATCAAGATGACACTTTTCGGTACAAGCGCGAACGACTCACCCATCAGGGCCAAGACGCCGTCGCAGCCGCCCCACAGCAGTTCGTCTCCCAGGACCAGTACCTCGGGGACGAACTCACGCACGATCGCCATGCACTCCAGCCCGGTCGTGGCGATCTCGGTTTCGTGCCCGCGGTCCCACAAGTAGGACTGCAAGATCTCGAGAAAGGTCTCGTCCGCACCCGTAATCAGAACTCGCATCGAGGCCACTCCGGCTTGCTGTGTGTCGAATGGATGGCATGCTCAACGGCCAACGCCTCTGCCGAGGAGGCGTCCCGATCGTTGTTGCCGAAGTATGCCAACGATGGCAAGCATTGCAAATCGAGTCGCTGACCATTCTGCTCGTGGTGAAATCCGCCATGTCGATCGGTGCAACCGCTTGTTACAATCGCCGCGTCTCCGCTGGCGAGTCGAAATCGCACCGGTCCGCGGGGAAAGACCACCACCGTCGCAAACCGGAAACGCCGAATCGCGGCGCCACAGGGAATCGAAGATGGCCGATGAGAAACCGAGGGAGCGGGCAGCGAACGGTCTGGCACGATCGGGGGCGAATCCCGGCACGCTTCGATCCGACGGCCACGCCGTGGCCAAGTCGGCCAAGTCCGCTGGTCCCATCGTCGGTATCGGTGCCTCGGCGGGCGGGTTGAATGCGCTGAAGAAGCTCCTGAGGGCGATGCCCGTTGATAGCGGGATGGCGTTCGTGCTCGTTCCCCATCTCGATCCGACGCACGAAAGCCTGATGGCCGAACTGTTGGCCCGCGAGACGACGATGCCGGTCGTGGAGGTTCAAGACGGTACAGTGGTCAGCTCAAACCGCGTTTACGTCATCCCACCGAATAAGTACCTGACCCTTTCAGAGGGTGTCTTGCGACTGAGCACCCCGCCGCAGCCACGCGGTTTGCAGACAGCGATCGATTCTTTTCTGCGGTCGCTAGCCGTAGATCAGCATGAGCGGTCCATCGGCATCGTGTTGTCAGGCACCGGCAGTCACGGCACACCCGGCCTCCGTGAGATTAAGCTGGCCGGCGGACTGGTGATCGCACAAGACCCCGATACCGCCGAATACGACCAAATGCCGCGCAGTGCGATCCTTTCCGGCGTCGTCGATTACGTACTGCCGCCTGAGGAGATGCCGCCGGTATTGCTCAAGTATATCCAACAGCCGTACCTGAACCGAGACGAGCGACTGGTGTCGCGGTCGGAAGATGCGGTAGAAGGGCTCGGCCGTGTCCTCGCCGTGTTGCGGGCGCGGACCAAGTATGATTTCCACAGCTATCGCAAGAATATGCTGATCCGCCGCGTGCAGCGGCGGATGAGCTTGTCCCAGATCGACCAGATCGCCGACTACGTCGACTTGCTCCTCGAGAATCCCGACGAGCTGGCGGCGTTGCAACAAGACCTGCTGATCAACGTCACGGCATTCTTCCGCGAGTCGGAGGCGTTTCGCGCGCTCGAGCAACAGATCATTCCGGCACTCGTCAAACGCCAGAGTCGTGATGCGCCGGTTCGTGTTTGGATACCGGGTTGCGCCACCGGGGAGGAAGCCTATTCGGTCGCCATGCTGCTGTTCGAAGGGTTTGCCGCGGCCGACAAACCGGTCAACGTCCAGATATTCGCCAGTGATATCGACGAGCAAGCGCTCGACGTGGCTCGTATCGGCATCTATCCCGCCAGCATCGCCGGTGACGTCTCGTCCGAGCGGTTGAAGCGGTTCTTCATCCAGTCGGACGAGAATCACTACCAGGTCAACAAGCAACTTCGTGAGTCGATCTGTTTCGCCCTACAAAACCTGATCAGTGACGCGCCGTTCTCAAGGCTCGATCTGATTTCGTGTCGCAATCTGCTGATCTATTTAGAACCGGACGTGCAGCAGAAAGTGGTTACCCTGTTTCACTTCGCCCTGATTCAGGACGGTTACCTGTTGCTCGGTCCCTCCGAATCGATCGGTCGATCCGTGGACTTGTTCGAACCGGTCTCGAAGAAGTCGCGGGTCTACCGCCGCATCGGCCCGGTGCGGCGTGAACTCGTCGAAATACCGATCGTGTCGACCGAGGGACGCCGCATCCCGCCGCGGCGTTCCGAACCGGCCTCCTTGCCGCCGAGAAGCTTCAAAGAACTCACCGAACGGCTGGTCCTGAGCAACTATGCACCGGCTTCTGCTTTGATCAACCGGAAGTACGAAATCCTGTTCATCGTAGGACCGCTGGTCGACTATTTGGAGTTTCCGGCTGGAGAACCGACCAGGGATTTGTTGTCGATGGCCCGGCAGGGCCTGAGGACGAAAGTTCGCGCCGCTTGCCAGCGAGCCATCCACGGTCATGAGACCGCGATCGATGCCGACGCTCGTGTCAAACGCAACCATGTCTACGTTCCCTGCACCATCACGGTTCGGTCGATCTCCGAACCGAAGGAAGCCGAAGGGTTGATCCTGGTCACCTTTCAGGACCGAGCAGAGTCCCCGCTACGTGAGCGAGATACCGACGATCCGTCGGGCATCGGTCTCACTTCCGACGACGATGAATCCCCGCTCGTCCAGCAACTCGAGCTCGAACTCAATTCGACGCGCGAAGAACTGCAGAGTACCGTCGAAGAGATGGAGAGCTCGAACGAGGAGCTGAAGGCCTCCAACGAGGAGGTGATGTCGATGAACAAGGAGTTGCAGTCGGCCAACGAGGAACTCGAGACCTCGAAGGAAAAACTGCAAACGCTCAACGAAGAGCTGACCACGGTCAATAACCAGCTTCAGGACAAAGTCGGTGAGTTGGATACCGCCAACAATGACCTGAACAATTTGATGGCCGTCAGCGACATCGCCACCGTGTTCCTGGACACCGAGTTGCAGATCGTACGGTTCACCCCCGCCACGGCCAGGCTACTGAATCTGAGGGCCTCTGACGTCGGGCGTCCACTGCGTGACTTCGCGCCGCGTTTTACCGACGATAATCTGCTCGACGAATGCCAAATGGTGCTCGACAGGCTGGTGCCGGTGGACCGCGAACTGCGCACAGCAGAGGATCGCCACTTCCTACGCCGTATCTTGCCTTATCGTACCGCCGATAATCGGATTGTTGGCGTCGCCATTACCTACGTCGATATCACCACGCGTGTGCAGGCTGAGGCCGAATCGAGGCATTTGGCCACCGCCATGCGGGACTCCAACGATGCGGTGACCGCGCATACGCTGGACGGTCGTTTTATCTTCTGGAATCGCGGGGCCGAGCGCATGTACGGCTATCGCGAATCCGAGGCCCTGCAAATGAACGTTCGCGATCTGATCCCCGAACACATCCGTCATGAAGCATTGGCCAGCATCCGATGCATCGCCGAGGGCCAAGAGTCCGAGTCACTCGACACCCAACGGGTGACCAAAAGCGGCCGTACGCTCGATATCTGGCTGACTGTATCGAAACTGGTCGACGAGGCGGGGGATGTGGTCGCCATCGCTACCACCGAACGCGACGTTACCAATCGCAAGCAATCCGAAGCCGAGCTCCAACAACTCAACGATACTCTCGAACAACGCGTCGTAGCACAAACTCATGAAATCCACCTGCTGGCCGAAGCTTTGGCGAACCTCGGCGAAGGCGTGGTGATTACCACCGCCGGCTTGAAGTGGCCGGAACCGAGGATCGTTTTCGTGAATAAGGCGATGTGCAGCATCACCGGCTACCAGGCGGACGAGTTGATCGGTCAGACACCGCGTATTTTGCAGGGCGAGCGTAGTGAACGACAAACGCTCAGTCGGATCAAAGGCGAACTTGCCGCCGGTCGTTCCTGCCTTGCCGAAACGGTGAACTACCGCAAGGACGGTACCGCCTACGACGCCGAGTTGTTCGTCACACCCCTGCTCGATACTGCGGGCCGGCAAACCAACTTCGTCTCCATCCATCGCGACATCAGCGAGCGGAAGCGGGCAGAATCAAAACTCAGGGAACGCGAAGAGCAATTGCGAGCGGTACTCGATACGGCCGCCGACGCGATTGTGATTATCGACCGGTACGGCATCATTAAAACGATCAACTTTGCCAGCCAGAAAATGTTCGGCTACCGAGAGGACGAACTCCTGGGCCAAAACGTCAAGCTCCTGATGGCCAAACCGTACGGCGAACATCTCGAAGGCCATCTCGCCCGACACCTCGAAACGGGCAGCGAGCGTTTTCTCGATATCCGACAAGAAGTGGTCGGTCGCCGCAGGGACGGTTCCACGTTTCCCGCGGGACTGGCGGTGAGCGAGGTCGATCACCTGGGCTTGTTCACCGCCATCATCCGGGATATGACGTCACTCAAGGAGATGGAGAAGCATGTGCTGAATATCGCCGCCGAGGAGCAACGCCGCATCGGGCAGGAACTGCATGACGGCACGGGCCAAGAGTTGACAGGCCTGTCATTCTTCGCGGGCACCATCGAGGAGATCCTTCACGGTGTGGTCAGCCGGGATATCGAGGGCCGCGCGATGCGGCTGCTGGAAGAAGCCGATTTCCTGCGACTCGAGAAAACCAGCGATCGACTATCTCGCGGTCTCGCAGAGGCGAATCGACACGTTCAAAGACTCTCACACGGAATCTTGCCCGTGCAGATCGACGCCGAGGGACTCAGGTCGGCGCTGGAAGAACTTGCCGCGACTACGGATGCTCAAAACAATATCTCTTGCCGCTTGGAGTGTTCCGGTCCGGTCGTGATGCCAAACAACATCACAGCCCTACACTTGTACCGCATCGCCCAGGAAGCGGTCAACAACGCACTCAAGCACAGCCAAGCCGATCAGATCCGCATTTCTCTCCGGCAGAGTGCGGATAAGATAATCTTGGCTGTCAGTGATAACGGTGTCGGCGTCGATGTCGATGGTACCGATGCCTCCGATCGCAAAGGCCAAGGCATGGGCCTGCGGACCATGCAATACCGCGCCGGAATGATTGGTGGCACGATGCGGGTCGAGCGTCAGGCGGAGGGTGGGATGTTGGTCAGCTGCGTGATCTTGTTGGGAGAAGGGTGACTTACTATGCCTAGCCGTTCGGTACCGTTCAAGATTCTGATCGTCGACGACCACCCGATGGTGCGGGAAGGATTGACCTTCCGCATTTTGAACCACCCCGATCTGGAGGTCTGCGGCGAAGCAGCTTCGAAGGACGAGGCGATGGAGCTGGTAAAGCAAACCAAGCCCGACCTGATGATCATCGACATCACACTGAAGGATGGACACGGTCTGGAGTTGGCCAAGCAGGTCAAGTCGCGCTACCCGTCCGTGAAAATGTTGGTCGTGTCGGGTTTTCAAGAGTCGCTCTACGGTGAACGCGCCTTGCGCGCCGGGGCGATGGGCTATCTGAATAAGCAGGAATCGAATGAAAAGGTGATCGAGGCTATCCGAATCGTACTCAAGGGCGAGCGCTTCGTCGGCCCGGAGCTAACTCGCCGTTTGGTCGCCCGAGCCTTGGACGGCCGTGATCAGGCGAAGGACTCGATCGAACTGTTGACGGACCGCGAGCTTGAGATCTTTCGTATGATCGGCGAAGGACAGGGCAGCAGTGCCATCGCTAGCCAGCTCGTCCTCAGCTCGCATACCGTCGATACCCACCGTGAAAACATCAAACGCAAGTTAGGTATCAGTAATGCCGCCGAACTCTCCCGCGCCGCCGTCCAGTGGTTGCTGGAAAATGGCTAAGGGCCAGGAGCGAGTGAGGTTCGGGCCGTCGCCGTAACCAGGCAAGTGACCCCACCGGCCAGCGGAAGCTTCGCGCAAGAAATTAGCCTCCAAGATCGAGGTGATCGCTCGAATCAAATCCGCGGTGTTCTCGATCGCTAGTCATCTGTGGTGGTCGCGTTGCGAACGAGCTGGCGAAACGTGGGGCGAAGTGACTTGTGTAAGTGGCGAGCAAATGAGCCGTCCAAATGGCGGATCGCGATTAGCTCCACCACGTCGGCGAAGTCTTTGTGGGTTCGTCGCAGGTTGTTCATACCAGAGGCGATCTTCAACTCGATCAACCGCGATAGACGCACGACAGAGAGTCCTTCAATCTGCTCGACATTCAGATCTCCAACAGGCTCGGACACTAAGACCTCGGTTCCCTTGCCAGCCTGTTGGCCGGCGATCAGGAACTGAATGGCGATGCCGTCTTCCGTGCGGAACTCGGCTTTTTCGGAATCCCAAGCGAATCCGGCCTCGGTCAAGACACGTCGTACTGACTGGCTGTCCTCGGATCGAATGACCAAATCCAGATCCGTCGTATTTCGCTGGTACCCATGAAGGCAAACAGCGACGCCTCCGCAAATGGAATAGGGGACTTCAGCCGCGGTCAGCAATCCATGACATCTCGCAGCAACGTCCCAAAGCGACTCGTTGCCGAGCATGGTGTAGGCCTGTTGTGTCGTGTTCATCGTCCACCTCACTCCTGATTCTACGCCAATTTCCCGGGTCTGCGCTTCGGCGGCGACTGCGACTCGACAATTAGCGTGCATTTGCGTCGACTCGCGGCCCACGTTTCCCCGCTGGACAGTTTGGAACGCAGAGTTTACCGTTTTTTTCGCCGATTCAATGCCGATGCCGTTGTGGCCCTCGAAAAGTGTCATCGGCTCTGACGCGCCCGGCGTCCGGCGGGCCACCTGCACGAGCACACTCAACCACAACACAGTGTCACCGCGAACACTCCAACCCCAGTTTCGCTCTCCCAAACATGTTAGTATCGGTAGGTTGCTGCCGCACCGGTTGTCGACGGCATTTGTTCCGCAGGGATGATCATGACTTCGCCTCCCATCTTCAACGCCAACTCGGCGAAGTCATCAAGCAGGTCGTCTACGTCCGTCGCTTCGAGAGCGAGGAATTCAAGAGAACCTGTCGCGGGGTCGAGTTTGCCGGGAATCTCCCGATCGGCTTCGACCAGTAAAACTCCCACTCTGCCGGCGATCAGAGCGTGAGCAATGTCGGTCAAGTCGCTTGCACCCAGCTGTTGAGATTGTGCAGTTTGGAAGTCCTCGATGTACTTCGCAATCCGCTGCATAAAGTACGGCTCCATCACTTGCCAGGCTGCTGAACGCAAACGTTCTCCTGAAACCGACTGCGGATCCAATTTAATGCCGACTTCCAGCAGAAACGGATTGTGACTGATTTTACGAAATACGTCGTGATGTTCCGCTAAAGCGGCAAGCAGCAACGGAAGCCGAGTCGGCCGTGAGTGATGTTCAAGGATTGCTCGGTCGACTGCGCGAAAGAAACGTTGGTTGTCAATCTCGACTTCTTCTTTCTTCTGACCATGACCATGATGCATCGAAGGGGAGCCGTGCCCTGGGCGGCCACTGCCGCCGTAAGACCCTACCGTCAAATGGGCTTCGGTGAGCTCACTCCCTAATGCCTCTTCGATTGTCGCAGGCACTCCATTGTTAAGTTTGATTTCGTTCAGTGTTTTGCGATTGCCCTCGTATAGTTTTGCTGCATGGCGGTTGAGGCCGAGTACTTGGAAACGGTCTGTCGCCTGTAATGCCCACAGAAGCGGCTTGATGTGGAAGCTGTCAGCGACCACCATCAATTCTTCGACAGGATTATAGAGATCGAAAATTTGGAACGCATCAGGTGAACTGAGGATTGCTAGTCCTTCTGTGCGTCGGTTCCAAAACGGTTCATCATGTGAAAGCGTCTGTAGTCTTGTCAGTATTTTTTTCCCTGTTTCGCGGTTCGAGGGGTCTTGACTGAGTAAGCCTTCGAGCCTTTGCAGCAGGTTTCTGAATCGAATCGGATCTTGCTGGTTTTCAGGGTGCCGCCGGTGGGTCGGCATGTAAAGCGAAACACAGGGAGGATGCTGATCCGCAAGGAACTTGGAAAGCTGTTCTCTGACAATTTGGTGCATCATGTAAAATCCCGTTTGTGTGCGTGTTTGGGCTGTCGTTTGCGGTCGAGTGGGGGCATAAGTATCTGGCGGTTTTTTTCGCACATTGCTTAGTCAGTCGGCTCGCCAGCGTATGACGTACGCCCCTTGGTGTTGTCTGCCCGTTCTAACGTGCGACCGAGGAGTTTTGCGAGATTCTTTGTGGCACCGGCGAGTGCCTGCTCATGGCTTAAACCATCAGCACTCACCTTGATCGGTTGCATTCCAGTCAGCCTAGCCTCCAGTATGCACCGTTTGTCGCTGCTGCCAGACTTGTGGCTGCTGTTCTCGTCTGATAGCTGGACCTCCACTCGCGTGATTCGTTCGCTGAATCGTGACAAGGCGTTCTCGAGTTTTGCTTCGACCTGTGATGTCAGGTCGGCACTTCCCTCTATGTTCCTATCGGTGTTTACCTGAATTTGCATAGCTTAAATCGCAGTCACAATGGTTTTTCGGCAATAAATGGAAGCAGTTTTCGGATCGCCGTCTCCGTGCGGCCTGCTTCTGGAGGCAAGTCCATTGTCACGGTTTTGTGTGATAGGGGTATCGAGAAGAACGTTAAATCGACATGGCGGAATGCACCACCTTGAAGCAGGTGGGTGTGCTTGATTCCGCGTTAGGGACGAGTGGAAAGAAGTGCCCAGCAATTTTTCCCGCACATTGCTTGGCGACCGGTTCGCAGGGTCCGCGGCTAGCGCCCTGCGGCTGATTTTGGCGAAGGACTTGTGTATAACTGGTGGTAATGGAAGGGCGTCGAATCCTGCGGCTGATCGGGCCGTTACCCGTCTTGCTGCAAGCGGAGAAAAACGATGACAAGAGAGTTAGCTGGTAAGGTCGCCGTCGTTACCGGAGCGGCGGCGGGTATCGGGCTGGCCAGCACCGAGGCGATGCTCGCGGCCGGAGCATGCGTCGTGCTGGTCGACCGTGACGAGGCGGCAATTGCCGCGCTTCGTGAGAAGCATGGCGATGCTGTGATTCCCCTGGCCATGGATCTGCTCGATCCGCAGAGCTGTGCGACGTTGGTTCCACAGGTGCTGGAGAAGACGGGCCAGATCGACATCCTGCACGCCAATGCTGGAATTTATGTTGGCGGCGATCTGATCGATGCCGACACCGAACAAATCGACCGGATGCTGAACTTGAACGTCAACGTCGTGATCAAGAACGTACGCGATGTACTGCCGCATATGATCGAGCGTGGTTCGGGCGATATCGTGGTGACGAGTTCGTTAGCGGCCCATTTCCCCACGCCATGGGAACCCGTCTACGCGTCTTCCAAATGGGCGATCAACTGTTTCGTGCAGGTGGTGAGACGGCAAGTGTTCAAGCACGGCATCCGTGTCGGATCGGTCTCGCCCGGCCCGGTGATCACCGCACTACTCGACGACTGGTCGGAGCAAAAACTCGATGAAGCCAAGGAATCCGGCAGCCTGATCGAGGCGGCGGAGGTCGCCGATGTGGTGATGTTCATGCTGACTCGCCCCCGCAACGTGACCATTCGCGATGTGGTCATCATGCCCACGCATTTCGACCTTTAGAAGAAGTTGGAAAATGCTGCCGCTGCCACGCCTCGCCAGGATCGCATCGTTGGGCCTTCTCGTGGGACTGGCAACTTTGCAGGCGGAATTCTCTCATGGCCAAACCGACGGAGCGGCAGACGGGGGTGATTCGACCGCGACTGCCACTGCGATGCAGGCGGCCGATCGCCAACGGGAACAGCGGCGAGAGTTTCAGTCGCAGGAACTGATGCTGGCGAAATCGGGCGGTTGGATCTTTAAGCCCGGCGAGACACCTCGGGTGCTGTGGCGCGACATCGAGACGGTTCGCCGGCTCGGATGCAACGAACCGCTGCGAGTCCGCTGGTTCGACGCGGAGCTGAACGAATCGCCGGAACCCGATGCTCCCGGTCGCTGGCTCGCCTCGATCGAAGGGACCGCCCCCAACGGCACTCCGGTACGGCGTTTGCGAACCTTCTACGCATTGCCGGAGCAGCTTCCCGCTTCCCTCCTGCCGGACTTGACGATCGCTTTTCCCCACTTATCGACCTCCCGCGTGCCGGAGGTCGTCCGTGAGCACGAGGCGGAAATCGTCCGCTTGGCAAACGACGCCCTGGTACAAACCGTGTTCGGCAACGAACAAGGGGCGGTGCTGGTGGCTGGACTTACCGAGATCGAGTCGCTCGGACGCCCTGCCAGGTACATCGAATCGACAATCGTCCGAAATGATGACGTTCAGTTGGCGCTGAAACTCAAACTCCAAGGGTTGCAGGACAAGCTGCGTGCCTTGCGTCCGCCTCGGCATTTGGATCAGCCGGCGCCCCGATTGCGAGAGGGTTCGCCCGCCGAAGCCGATGTGGCAAGCGATGCCAAAGCGAGCATCGACGCCGTCTGCCACGCCTGGGCCGAGGCTTCCGGCGAGCCGTTCGTGACTCTCGTAGCCCGTCACGGCGTGATCATCACTCACGAGGCCTTCGGTCAGGATGCCAAGGGCCAACCGATCGACCGTGACTATCGTTGCTGGGTCGCTTCCATTACCAAGACGGTCACCGCGATCTTGTTCAGCCAGTTTCTCGACCAGCGACTGATCGACTTGGACGATTCGTTGGGCACCGTTTTTCCGGACTACCAACACCACGATGCCAATGTGCCCACTTTCCGGCAATGCCTCACCCATACCAGCGGACTGTCCGGACACGGCGAACTCGGTGACATGCATACCGCCCATCTGGAGAATATCGTCCTCAACGGGATCGACGTGAACGAACCGGGCGTCAAGTACGCTTACTGCGGATTGGGCTTCGAGCTGGTCGCCAAGGCAATGGAGATCGTTACGGGCAAGAGTGCCGCCAGGCTTTACGACGAGCAACTTTTCCGCCCGCTGGAGTTCGGCGATGTGCGGATGGGTAACGCCAGCTCTTCCGGCGAGTTCACGGCGATCGAGTTGGGGATCTTGGCCCAGTGGATGCTCAACCGGGGCAGCTATGGGACTCGCCAGTTCATTCGCCCGGAAACGTTTGAACGACTTCTGCCACAACCGCTGCGAGTCGCCGATCGCGGTTACACCGCCGAGGAAGGGATCGGCATCCACTGGCAGCGGCACCTCAAGCCCGGTGCATCACGCGACTCGAAACGCGACGAAGACTTGCTATTCGGGCCAAACAGCCTGGGCCACGGCTCCTTTTCCGGCTGCGTTTTCTTCATCGATCCTGACCAAGAACTCGTTGTCGTGCAGGTCCGCAAACAGAGCGGTCCAGATAACGCCGAGTGGTCGCCGAAATTCTTTCAGACGGTTGCCGAGGTCATCAGCGACTAAGCGGCCGTGAAGGGGGGACTCGAAGGTGATCGCCGTCTCGGTTCCGTTGCCTCGTCTTAACCGGATCCGTTTTCGTGGGTTTTCTATGGTTTCTCGCCCGTTAACGGGTCAGCGGATGGCCCGTGGCTGCACCGGTCAGAAACAAACCGACGATCGCGTGAGCCAGGTCCGGTGTCAGGTATCGCTTCGGACGAGGCCTACGCGAGAACAGGTTAAGTGGTTGATCCACCATGCTGCAAAAGGATAATGCCAAGAATTCTGGGTCGGACTCGGCAAGCTCCCCGGTGCCAATACCGAGTTCCATGACTCCAACGATCAGTCGAAAACGCCGTGCGGTCAGCTTGTCCAGGATTCCATCGATCTCCGGAACGGTCGGGCCAAGGTACGTTTGAAACATCAGTCGTGGTACACGAGGATCGATGCAGCAGTGCTCGAAGGATGACGCCACGAACGCCAGCAGCTTTCCCGCGACGCTCGCCTCCGTGGCGAGAATCGCCGCCAATCGTTGCTGGCTCTCGCCATAGTGCTGTTCGATCAAAGCCTGCAGTACGGAAGCCTTGTCGGTGAAGTGCTGATATAATGTGGGCTGGGTGACACCGGCCGCTCGTAGGATCTCGCGAATCCCAGTGGCCGCATACCCACGCTGTGAAAATAGGGTTAACGCCGCATCGAGCAATCGCTGGCGCGTCTCCGCTGCTGCCTCATTCCGTGCGCTCATCGCGTTTGACTCACGTCTCTACGATTCTGCTGCAGGTCATGCTTCAGATTGTCGAAAATCGTATAGATCAAATCTTCGGTCTTTTCGGCGGTAATCAAAAAAAAGCAGAACAACATTTCGTCCGTGGTTGCCTCGCCCCAAGTGACTCGCTCCGGCGGTGATGACGGATTCGAGGGGTTATCAGACGAATTGTCAAAGACGGCTTCGACGTCAATCTTGGTACCGGCTTTCAAGCGGATCGGTCGTTCGTAGTAATACTCGTCTTGCCAATTGTAATTCCAGTCCGGAATGTCGATCAGCACTTCCGGTCGTTTACTCGGCTGAGTCGCCGTCACCCGCATCGATTTGCCGAGCAGGTGCATGTGCGGGACAATGCCAACCATGATCAGATCGGCAGGCAGGGTATAGGATGTCGATCGCCGATAGTTCGATTCGCCAGCCGGGATATCCATTTCGTAGTTTGCCATCCAGATGCTGCCGACAAGCTTCGCAGGTTCTCGCAGCGACTGTTCCACCGGTTTGTCGACAAAGTAAAGGCCAACTTCGGATTGATCGACTTCGATTTTCCCGGTCGGATGATAGTGGACTTGCACGACAAGATCGCTCCCCTGCTTTAAATACCTACCCATCTCGTTGGGCAGTCGTCGCGCCGTGTTCCCAACCGACCAGCCACCGAGTGCCCCGCTGGGCAAAAAGCCAGGCCCACCAAAGTTGGCATAGCCAGGTTCGGGTGTCGCCGCATCGAGCTCTCGCGCTCGCCCTTTGTCGTCGAGGAACAGGACCGCATGGTGTACGACGCGTTTGTTGCCGGGGTGGAACTCGACTGCGGCCACCAATTTGTCCTCGGGGATTTCGATGGGCAGTACGAAATTTTGGAGCAGGTCTGGACCCGACGCCGGAACCGCGAAGGGCTCTTGCATCCTGACCACAAGATCGGGAATGCCCAATTGCCACCCCTCGGCAAACGTGGGACGGGGCGGCAGGTCGGCAGTGTCACCCAAAGCACAGCCCTGCTCGACCCATTTGTCCAGCAATTCCAGTTCTCGATCGCTCAACCATCGCTGGCCGACGAAGCGGTGCGCCGTCTGCGGGCCGGGAATCCAAGGGGGCATGAGCCGACGTCGTGTGACTTCAACGATCATGTCCGCATGCGATTTCGCTTCGCCGTAATTCGCTATCGCGAACGGAGCGACCTGGCCAGGGCGATGGCAGGTTTCGCAACGCTGCTGCAAGATCGGGGCGATATCGCGGGCATACGTTATTTCGCCGACCGGTCGGTCCGTTCGGGCTGGAGGTAGAACGCATCCGACAGGCTCGGTTCGGCTGAGCGTCGGATTTCGCCCCGCAGCAACCGTGGCAAGCGCATCCGAAAGATAGCGATTCTCGACATTCACCCGCCTTCGACCGATCGATGCGTAGGCGTTATCGATCGCGCCACGATAGACCAACTCACCCGCAGGGTTCAAAACGAATGCTTCGGGAACATGTGTCGGTTTGAGCGTCATGCTCATCAATCGCGATGCATCGAACAGGATGGGAAACGCCGTCTTGTATTCCGCAAAGTGCTTTGTTGCCATCTCCCTGGTCGTGCTGGGATCCGATAAGACGCCGTATAATTCGACGCCAGTGGGCAATGTCTTCGTCAGCCGATTGAGTTCAGGAATGTACGAATTGGAAACCGGGCAAGAAGTCGACAAGAAGACGAACGCTCGGCTGACCAACTTGTCATTTTGTGAAAGATTGTATTGCTGGCCGTTCAGTCCCTGCAGGTCAAACGGAAAGTGGGTTTGCCATCCGATCGGATCAGCAGCGTCTGCTGCGGACAGGCAGAAAACGATCAACAAAACGGAATTGAATTGTCTCATTCGTGGCACCATCACTCGCGGCCCAAAAAACCTAAACGGAATCGGTGCATACCGATCGGTACATGCCGGTGCCTCCAGGTATACCGTTCGGTATACCGCGTGTCAAGGCTGTTTGCCGCACCGCGGTAATCGCATGAAAGCCGCGGTTGCTGACGGTCGTGCCTCCCGAAAACCCAGACTAACGCCGTGCGGATGACTCGATTTTGCCGAGACTTTCTGTGTACCCGCTCGTATCTCCGACTCGCCGCGGCGAGGTAGCGTTTGCCAAGGAATGCTGGTAAGAACCTTCGCGGGGCGCCGGTGAAGAAACGGACAGCAAATTCCCCAACCGCTGCATTGTCATTCACTGATCGCCACAGGCGAGTCGGATCGCTTCTTCAATTCGTTCTCTGGACGACTGAGTTAAACGGCTAAGGCCGATGCTACGGGCGACCGCGACCGCGGGGTCATCCTCGGCGAGCAGTTCGCGGGACTGATGGATCAATCCACCTAACTCGGCGATCGAAATTTCATCGACGCTGCGCTGATCATTGTCCGCTTTTGCGTGCCGGAAGTCGACGATCGGCTTCGGCGCGTCGCTTGCCCAAAGAAAACGACCGGTCGATTCGTCCGTTGATACGACGTTGCCCAGTAACGCAAGAATTCGACCTCGGATGTTGACTCCGGTCCGTGCGAAACCATGAGCGCGGGCTACTTGCTTGGCCAAGATATCTTCCCGGACCGGCGCTTCGTGCTTCAAAATCTCCAATGCCATTTGCTTCAACTCATCATCGTAGGAAGAGTCGTAGAAGCGGCCTTGGTTGACCATGGCGTCGGTCAGCTTCACGCGAGCAAAGTAGACCTGTGGCTCCGTTTGTGAACCAACCGAGCCGCAATCACTCTCGGAAGTCTCGGCGACTGTATCGACATCGCTTCGCGATTCTTCAAGAAGCTCGGAAAGCTGTTGATTCAAAAACTGTGTTGCCGATACGGAGTCGTACCACCAGTCAGGCGACCAGACTCGAAGAATTTTCCAGCCAAGGTTTTCCAGCACCATTTGCCGTGTTTTGTCGCGATCGCGTGCCACCGCGCTGCGATGGTAAGTTGCACCGTCACATTCGACCCCGGCAAGATACGCTCCAGGTTTGTCTGGATGTCGAATGCCCAAATCGACTCGGAAACCAGAAACGCCGACTTGTGGGACGACCTGCCAACCCTTGTTCTGTAAAGCTCCGGCGACCGCCTCCTCGAACGGCGAATCAAACCCGCCGACGCTGCCCTCTATTCTCGCCGCGATCGCTTCAGGGCCTTTTTCGGCGTACTCCAAGAAGGCCTTCAGGTCATTCACCCCGCGAGCCTTCGATCGCTCCGCATTCAGTTCATCTGCCTTAAATGACGAAAAGACCACCAATTCTTGCCGAGCTCTTGTAACGGCAACGTTCAAGCGTCTCTCGCCACCATCGCGGTTCAGAGCGCCAAAAGTCAGCGGAATGCTTTTGCCGGAGATGTCGCGACCGAAAGTGATTGAAAACAGCATCACATCGCGTTCGTCGCCCTGAACGTTCTCCAAGTTCTTCACGACCGTCGGCTCGATACGCTCGTCGGAAAAGTACCAATCAAGTTCCGGGGAATCTCTCTGGGCTTGATCGAACAAGTCTTGAATCAGTGTTTGCTGTTGGCTGTTGAATGTGATCACACCGAAAGTCAAACGCTTTTCCTCTGGGAGTTGAAGATTACGTTTCATTCTCGCGACAGCGTTGTGAACAATCGCTTCGGCTTCCTTGCGATTGGTTCGACTATTACCACGATCGTAAACCGCATCGGGGAGGTGAACGAAGGACACGCCGCGGTCATCGGACTCCGCGGCAGGAAACGTCACCAGGTTGTTGCCGTAGTAGTTCCAGTTCGAGAACGCGATCAACGATTCGTGACGACTTCGATAGTGCCAATTTAATTGCAGTGTCGGAAGGCCTGAAGCTTTCGCCTCGTCAAGGATGCTTTCGAGATCCTTCTCGTGGTCTTCGATCTCGTCATTCGTGTCATCGTCATCCGTGCGACCAAAAAAGTTCGTTGGGGGCAGCTGTTTGGGATCGCCGACAATGATCGTTTGGCGGCCACGAGCGATCGCACCGACGGCATCCCAGGTCGTGATCTGTGAGGCTTCGTCAAAGATCACGACATCGAACAAGGCCTGATCCGCTGGTAAATACTGTGCGATCGACAGCGGTGACATCAGCAGACAAGGTGCGAGCCTCCCAAACGCCTCGGGCATCGAACCGATGACCTCGCGAATCGACTTGCTGGGCCGAGTCAATCCGATTTGATGGCGCAGCAGCCCGAGTTCGCTTCTTTTGGGAACGCCGTCAACCGGCAAATGGTGGGCGATAGCTTGTTTAACCCTCGTCGACGCTAAAGCTCGTGCCTGCTCGTCCAGCTTGCGGAAGTCGGCGATCGCATCTTCATGCTTAAAACGCTGGAACGATCGAAGGACATCGTCTCGGTCGATGATCTGGCGGATCCACCATCGCGAATATGCCAGACGGAAGCGATCGGCCAGGTCAGATGCATCAACTTCGCCTTGTTCTAATGCGGTTACAAATGAGCCGAGGCCTACCGGCTCAGCCCTACTTTTCACGTCGCACCACGATGTCCAACGCTGAAGGCCACTTCGCTTCGCTTCGATACCCCGCGCGGCCGCGAGCGAAGCTTCGGCGATCGCTGGCGTTTCTTTTGACAGCGGACTTGCACCGGAAGCTTCCGCAAATACCTTGATCCCGGCCAAAAACTTTTGGGTCGCTTTCAGAAATTGCGTGGCAGCAACAAACGGCGGCGCTTCAATGTTACTGCCGTCAATGTGCGGCTGAACCGCTTTGGAAATCTCGTTCGTCGCTCCCAAAACCTTTCCAACCATGACGATCGCGGTGCGGAGTTCGCCCGCTTTGGTTAACTGAACATCGACCTTGGACATGTCGGTTTCCGCGGCATTCCAAAAACCGGTTTGATTCGCTAAAGGGCTGGCCGCAATGATTGCCAATTGGTCACGCACGGACCGAATGGCACCAATATCGGTTTCCGGATTGGCGATACCACTCGATGCATACGTCTGCAATAAGCGGGTTACCTTTCGCTTTGCGAACCATGACATGGGAAAGAATGACGAAACCGCCTGACGCCAACGTTGGTCGATCTCATTCAACGGTATGGCTTCGAGTGAAGCCGAGTAGTCGGCGTCCATGGACTGCACCGAACCTTGATAGGCGTCAATAGCGGCGTTCAGTTCAGCTTGAGCAGTCGCGAACTTGGCGAACTGTTTGTGGAACAGAATGCGGACATCCTCGCCTGCACAATTGACCAGCGACTGTGCCAATCGGCTCAAAACGTCCATCTCGGCCAGCGAACAATCCGACTTCGGACCAATTCCGATCGCTTCGCTGAAAGCCTGCAACGCGTCTCGCAAACCAACCGCAGCCTGTTGCAATTGCCCGCACTGCGAAAGCAGCGATTGTTCCCACGAGGCGGACCACTGAGCCTTCTTTACCATCGGTAACGCGAACGCTGGGTCGATGGCACCGTAAGTGAGCGCGAGTGCATCGACGATTCGGGCGAGTTTCTGATAGGCGTCATGATCATGTTGAACTGTGTCAGCCCAATCAAGCGTTGGTGTCGGCTGGTCGCCGCCCTTGACACAAGTACCCATCGCCTCAAATGCCGACCATTCGTTGGGGTGCGTTCGGTGAATCGAGGATACGTAGGCATTCAGCTCGTCACGGCGAATTCGCAACCGTTCGCTAATGGTTAGCCAGGCATTCCTCTTCGCTCGCTGGTTGTTTTGCCAAGCCGCGTCTAATTGACTAAGAAACTTTCGGCGTTCGGCTTTGTTGCTGTGTAATTCAAGGCAGCAATCGCCCAGCCCGTGTTCCTTCAAGCGTCGATAGACCACATCCAAGGCAGCCGTTTTTTCGGCAACGAACAATACTGTTTTGCCAGTAGCTAAGCATTGTGAAATGATGTTCGCAATCGTCTGGCTCTTTCCTGTTCCCGGTGGTCCAACGAGGACAAAGTCCTGACCTTCGGAAGCGGCCATTACGGCGGCCAATTGAGATGAATCGGCCGGCAGTGGATGATAGATGTCTTTTGGATCAAATCGAACGTCGATCTGATGCGGATTCGGAATCGAACCAGACACCGATTCGAACGCCTGTTCGGGATTGTCGACCAAGTGTCGAACGACGCGGTTTTGTTTCAATGTTCCGATGCGATCGACCAGGTCCTTCCACATCAAGTATTTGGCGAACGAGAACGTCCCCAGTGCCGACTCGTCGGCCACTTCAAATCCTGGAATATCACGGATTTCACGCCGCATCCGCTCCAGAACCTTCGGCACATCGACGCCACTCTCATCGCGGGGCAAATCCGATTCAAGGAATGACAGATCGCGACCGAAGTCCTTTTTGAGCAATTGAATTAGGGTCGCGTTGAACCGCACATCATCTTCGTGTAGCGTAAGATGGAACGGCGATAGAGCACTCTTGCGTGTCAGTTTGACGGGAACCAACAGCAACGGTGCCCGATAGCTCTTGGAGTCTTCCGGTTTCTGTTTCCATCGCAAGAACCCAACGGCAAGAAACAGCGTGTTTGATCCGCCTTCGGAAAGGTCGTTGCGGACGTTGCGGTAGATGGTGGTCAGGCGACTCGACAATTCCTGCTCGGTCAGCGAGCAGGAAACTTCGTTACGGTCCAAAGCAACACGAGCAAACTCAGTGTTGAAATCTTGATTGGTTCGCTGGCGATGGAGTTCCGCATCACGTTCACGGAGTGGGTTTTGCTCTGGCAACGAAATCAACCGCAACTTTTTTCCGGCAGCCAAGCGGTCTTCAAGAAGTGAGATATCTGGACACAGAATCGGAACCGACTGCTTGTTTGGTTTGAAGTTCAGTAGGCGATTGCGAAGCGACAAATCCAGCAGTTTCCGTTGCCATCGGTCGATGCGTCCTTCAGGGGTCGCCGGCTTCTCCTCCACTTCGTCGGTCGCGATATCAGCGAATCCTGGTGCTGCGGGAAGTGGGAGCGGCCCCCGTTCTTCGTGCGTTTCGTCGGCATGTTGCGATGCCGCTTGATGCGACGCAAGCGGTCGAATTTGAGCCATCCGAGCACGCCCGATGTCGATGGATGCTTGGTATTCATCTTCTTTGGCTGCGCTGGTCAAGTCCGCTGCGGTTCTCACAGCGTCCTCAAAGGGAGCGGGCGGACGTCCCGTGACGAGAGTCGTCTCGAATGTGATTAATTCCTTAGCGGCGATCGCTTTACGGATTTCGCTGCAATCTCGTTCGATTACTTGTCCAAGCGTCTTTTCGACCAGCCAAGCGCCGACAAAGCAATGGCCTTCGCATAACACCACGACTGGGTTCAGGCCGATGGCTTCGATCGCGGCGGCGAACAGTAAAGTGCTGTCCAAACACGTCGCCAAGCCGTCTGCGATCACCGTGGCTGGCCGGCGAGTCTTCTGACCTACCAATTCAAAGCTTCGTGGCGGGTTCGCATAGGTCAACGATCGAGACGCCACCGCTGACCAAAGTGCCGCGACCAGCATGTAGGCGCGACGCGGGTCGCGACTCTGGTATCCGTCCAGCGCCGGGCTATGACCATGATTCGCCAGCACATCGGCGGCGATTTTGAGGATCTTTGCGATGGCGGGATCGTTCGGCATCACAAATGCCGCCAACAATTCGCCACCGGAGTTCAAGCCGCCCCATTCATCTCTGGCCAGAACCCGAAGTTCTTTCTCCGTCGTCCCGACAACGACGTCACCACGGGTGAGGGTGAATGTCAGCACGCCGCGTTCAGCTTCGTTCAGGCCGTTGAGGTAGTCAGCATCCAGCTTCACATCGCGATCACGAAGCGTGTTTTCAGACTTCGCATCGAGCCGATCGAGAACCCACTGCTTGGGACGAATGAAAGCCGGAGACGATACAACGGATAACCGCAAATCTTGCATCGCTTCGGCGGTTTGATTCCGAACTTGTAAAGACTTCAGCAGCGGAACCGAGTTTTGCCAAGACGCGTAGTTCAAGGAATCGGTTGCTTCGGCTTGGATGCAAACGGGTTCCGGTGTCGGGTTCAATTCGTCAGTCATGATGGAAAATCAGCCAAAGATCCAAGTCCAGTTCAGGGCGATTATAGCCACCTGCAAGGCAGCCAACAACAAGCCGCAACCGCCGTTTCCGAGACGTCATCGCGATCTCTCAAGAAATAACGATCGCGTTAACTTTTTCGTGCCCCCACAGGGGATCTCGGTGTTGTGAAAGCTTGAAGATGAGCGAACTAGGCAACTTCTCGACAGCAAGTCTTACTCATCGAAGTGGACGCACTGAACAATGCCACTTTGAACTGAAAAGGCGACACGAGCCCCAGACGTGAGCCAGCGTATTTGACATGACTGGT
>SKZY01000350.1 GCA_007127095.1 Planctomycetaceae bacterium | reverse complement strand
CTCAGACCGGCGAGTTCACCGGATTGGGCAGTCCCAACCGGCAGGTGGTCACGGTCGGCGATCAGCAGATCGACCAACGTGCCAACGGCGCCGGGACTCAGATCCGCGAGCGAGGGTTCATTCAGACCGGGTTAAACCCAGGCCAGCAGCCGATCGGCAATCAATTGGTCGTACCGCCGGCGACCCAGGTCGCTGGCAGCGGTCAAACGACGCCACGGATCGCCGACGGCAGCTCCTTCAGGCTCCAGGCCGGGGCGCAGCAATTCGACATCGAGTTCGATGCCGGGCCGGTCCTGCAGTTCAATACCGACCCGGTCAACGGTGTCTTTCCCCGTGAAAGGTTCAGCGGCAGCAACCAGCCGGTCCGATTTTCGCTGACCGCCGGCGGCGTAACGACGCTGTACGAACTCGAGACCGGTCCGGTGATCGTGGTCAACGCCGCCCAGATCGTCGACGGTGCGAATGTCACCGTGACCAACCTTGCTGGCCAATCGCGGGTCTTCGAGTTCAATTCGGATGGTCAACTGAACAACACCTCGGCGATCAGTGTCGACTTCACCGTCGGTCAGAGCAGCGCCGTGTTGGCTGAGGCGCTCGCCGCGGCGATCAGCGACGCCGGGCTCGCGGTCGGTGGGTTTGCGACGCCCGGTCAAGGCCGGGTCGATCTGACCGGCGACTCGGTCACCTCGCCGCCGGTGGTCGCCGGGTCGGGCTTGTCGATTTCTGGGGCGCACGGTTCCAACGACCCGAGTGCCCAATTGATCCCGGTGCGGGAAGATTTCACCGCCGCCGAGTTAGCGGCTGCGATAGCCGAGGCTACCGGTGGGGCAGCGGCGGGGAACCGCGTCAACTGGCCGAATGTAACGGCGACGAACATCAGCAATCTGAGTGCGATCGGGATCGCTACCGAGACCGGCAGTGCCGGTGTCGCGCCCGGCCGGACGGCGGTTCGGTTCTTGGTCAGTGACTCCGCCGAGGTGATCGCATTGCGGGTCGCCCAGGTCGTCAACAACAACGCGACGCTGCAAGCGGCGGGAATCTCGGTGACCGCCAACGATCGTACACTCGTTTTTGCCAACGCCGTTTTGAACGCGGCTGACGGTTCGGTCTCGCCGGCTTTCACCGTCGCTGGCGTTCCTCCAGGAGGCCTCGTGACCGGGATCACGATGGTCGGCAATACGCTCTATGCGGTGTCGAACAACGGCGGTTTGTACGCGGTCGCGAATCCACGAGCGACCGTGCAGGGTCAGATCGGCACCTACGTCGCTTCGGCGACCGATTTGATCGGTTTGAGTTTCACGTCGTTGACGACGGGGCCGACCAATGTTCCGGGGCTGTTGGACGAGGTCGGTCGACCGCTGTTGTTCGGGGCGACCGCCGCCGGACGTCTCTACGCGTTCGATGTGACCGGACGGCTGAGGCCGGTGTTCGCAGGTGGGGCGACCAGCGTCGCGCTCGGCGCCGGCGTGTCGGGGATCGAGTTCAGCACGCTTGACTTCAACCTCTGGCACACGACTCAGCGACGCGCCCTCGACGAAGGTCATGGCATCGGCGTTCCCTATAACGATGTCAGCGAGGACCGGCTTCGCATCGCCGGCGGAACCAGTTTCTACTTCGGCGCCGAACGGCTCGATTCGCGGTTCCCGTTCTCCGATGCCCAGAGCCCGTTCTTCGTACCGCGTCAGGATGGCCAGGCGGTCGAAGGAACGTACAACTTCCCCGGTGGAGCCAAGGGGGCATTGCAGAGCGATCCGTTCAGTCTGGTCGGCTATTCGGCGGCCGACCTGCCGATGCTCTATTTCAATTACTTCCTCGAGACCGATGGCGTCGACGGGGTGATCGAGTCCGATGAGGACGGCACGTTTGGCCGCAACCAAGACGCTTTCCGTGTCTATGTGATCGCCGAGGACGGGGTACAGCACCTGTTGGCCACCAACAATTTGGTGACCGAACCGGGGCCGTTTTACAACGACGAGTTCGACGATCCGTCGTTGGCAGGCAACCCGTTGTTGGCCGAGCAATTCGACGACGATATCACGATTGCGGTTCAGCCTCTATTCGACAATACCGACTCTTGGCGGCAGGCCCGGGCATCGCTGAGCGATTTTGCCGGCCAGGACAACCTGCGGTTGCGGATCGAGTTCGCCACCGGCGGAGCGTTCGGCGACGGTTCGCTCGGCTTACGAGCGGTACCGGGGTCGGCGTTGGTCGATGGTGCTCGGTTCTCCGTCGGCGGACGGACCTTCGAGTTCGATCTCGGCTCGACGCTGACGGTCCCGGCGGGATCACAATTGGCGGCCTATTACGCCCAAGACCCGACCAATCCGGACCATCGGGCGACCGTCGTTATCGGCGGCACCACCTATGTGTTGAATGACGGCACGCGGAACGTCGGGGCCGATGAGGTGAATGTCGCCTTGGTGTTGCCCGGCGACGGGCCGTTGACGACGCTGCCATCGGAGACGATCGCCACTCGCTTAGCCGATGCGATCGAAACCTTTGGCGGGGCGACCGAACAGGTCACCATCGACTTCACGACCGAGCCGAACAATGACCTGTTGAGCGCCACGCGACTGCCACGGTTCAGCGGCAACATTGAGTTTTCCGGATCCGGTTCTCTGCAATCGGCGCAGGATGTCGATCTCTATCGGCTCGAACTCGCCGCCGGTGCGTCGTTGCGGGCGACGATGGTGGCAGACGGGACTTCGTTTCAAAGTAACGTACGGATCTTCGACTCGACGGGCCGACTGCTTGCCGCTGGCAATTCGGCCGCGAACTACACCAGCGATATCGCTCGCACGGTAGTGGTCGGTTTCAGCAGCGGTTCGAACGACAATTACAATCCCAACGTGAGCGGTTCGGGCGACGCGGGGATCGTCGGCGATTACCTCGCCACGATCGAAGTGACGGCCGACCTGCGAGTGATTCAAGACGGTGCCCGGTTGCAGGTGACCGGCGGTGTCGAAGCCGCACCGGGTGCCGACGGTTTGGTGGTCATCAATGGGGCGCCGGGAACGTCGGGAATCGCCATTCCGATCGACGCCTCGATGTCGGCGACGGAGGTGGCGGTCGCGATGCGACGGGCGATCGCTGCTCAGTTCACCGGAGGTGTCACCTCCGTCTACCCGATCACCGACGACGCGATTTCGCTGGTCGGTTTGTCGATCGACGACCGCGGTCCGTTGTCGATCAGCGGCATCGCTGCTGCTGACCGATTCGGAACCAACGGGCCGCAACGGGCCCGCGCCAACAATTTCGAGGGTGTCTACGTCGATGACTTCATCATCGGCTTGGCGGAACGGGGCGAGATGGCTTTCAACGCCACCAATGCAACCAACTTTATCGCCGATCCGCTGATCCCGCAGGGTGCCCCGGCGCGTCCCACCACCGGGAGCTACCAACTCGAAATCCGCGATGCGAGCGAGTACTTCAATAGCCTAGCCGGGCAGGCCTTCCGCGGGTTCGACAGCAACCAACGATTGGCGTCTGGGACGACGATCACACCGTTGCCAGCGGCGCAGATCGTCGACGGGGCGATCTTCCGAATCACCGATGGCGTCTCGACGATCACCTTCGAGATGGACTTACTGAATCCCGATGGGACGAGCAACGGAGTGACGGGTGGCCGTGTGCGCGTGGCGCTTCCCTCCCCGACGAGTCTCGCACCGGGGAGTGACGGCCGCATCGAAGTGGCCGAAGCGATCGCCGCGGCGATCAACAGTCCCCAGGTGAGGTCGGTACTTGACGTATCGGCGGTCGCGGCCGACGGGATCGACACGCGGGGCAATTCGCGACTCAACCTGTTCGGCGACATCGTCGTACTCGATGCCGACGGGGTCATGGCCGACGTCACGGAATCGAACCTGAGGGGCGATCGGAACCGTGACCGCAGCAGTCAGGGCGTGATCGTCGTGGAGAACAGCCGGTTCTCGTTCAACAGCCTTTCGGGGATCGATATCACCCGAGACGCCTTTGCCGACAGCGGTTTGGGATCGAATCCGACGGTGCTGACGTATCCCCGGAACCTGGTGCAATTGAACACTCAAAACCAGATCCCGGGCGTTGTCGTGCAGAGCAACGTGATGGCGTACAACGGATTGTCGGGATTGCAGATCACCGGGTTAGGCGATGGTCAATCGATCAACGACCCGGTCGGGTTCGATCGGATCATCAACAACACGATCGTCGGCGGCAACGTTCGCCAGGCCGTCACGCCCGAACCGGGACAATTCGGTGGCGTGTTCTTCCCTGCGGGGCTGATTTCGTTCGCCGATGTGGTCACCAGCTTCGTTCCCGGAAGCGGCGTCTCGCCCGGCTTTGCCAACCCGAACCGGGCACTCGGTGCCCCGGATTCCTTGAACCCTGGCGAGGAGCCGGAGACCGGTGAGTTCACGACATCGCTCGGCAACGGCGGCGTCCTCACGCTCGGCTTCACCGACAATTACCTAACCGGCAGCGGCGACGCCCGCCCCGACTTGGTCGTCTTTGAAACCGGCGAGATCGAATCGGTACGGGTGGAGATCAGTCGTGACGGGGTCACGTTCTTCGACGTCGGGGTCGTCGGCGGAATCGACAACACGATCGATATCGACGAATTCGGATTCGGGCCACAGGACCGATTCAGCTTTGTCCGTCTGACCGACCTGCGTCAGGGCAGCCAGACGACCGGTCCGGTCGGTGCCGATATCGATGCTGTCGGGGCGATCTCTTCGGTTCCGGTCACTGCGTT
>SKZY01000087.1 GCA_007127095.1 Planctomycetaceae bacterium | reverse complement strand
GTCTTGTTGCGGACATAACCCGCCCCCTCCTTGCCTTCTTTGCGGGCCAGTTGTGAACTGCCGCGGATCGTACCACCCTGGTACGGTCCGATCCCCATTACCCAGGTACTCCGCGACGTCGCGATCGACTTGGAAATGCCCGATTGCCAGAGCGGTTCACGGGTTTCGCGGTCATAGGCAAAGGCAGCGACCTTGGCCGCTCCCTCACGAGCGTCGCGGCGGGCGATGGCGATTTCGGGAACGGTCGGAGCCCGGGCGGGTATCGGGTTGATGAAGCTGGCGGCAACGCCCAACACGTTGTTTTCGGGGATCCCGTAGGTGATACGATGGTCATCGGCGCCGAGCGTGCCGACCCGACCTTCGATAATGATGTCCGCCGTATCGGCCTTTTCCTGCAACATGCAACCGGCCGCCGCGATCTGCTGGCGGAGTGAACTGATCACGTAATCGGCGTTCACGAACGATGACGATTTGACATTCTTGATGTAGGTATCGTCGAAGTAGACGCGGTGTCCGCTCAACGGGCGAAAGTCGATCGCCGCGATGCTGTTGTCGACCGCAGCGCTCAACACGAGCTGTTCGGTCGCTTCCTGGGTTCGTGTCGTGCCGCAACCGCCTCCCCCCAGCAGTGCTGCGGCGATCAGTACGAACAGGACGCGAAGCCATGTGGGCGAGGTGGGACGGTCGTTCTGCATGGATCGACTTGTAATCGATTCTCAGCCCGATCGCCAAGTCCAATCACCCCGACAACTCCGCTGGGCGCGTTGCCCGCGACCGTTTCCCAGCTTCTACCCTACGCTCGCCAGCGTTCTGGGGTTAAAACATCGGACTCGAAGTAACCTACCGGCAGGCCGAAGACCCCCAGCCCCCACGACCGATGAAAATTAGCTGTAACCGGGAAACGATGGCGGCCGCCTTCCAGCTGGCCGCCAGCGTCGCCCCGACACGATCGCCGAAGGAGATCCTTCAGAACGTACGGATCACGGCCACCGGAGGCGGAATTCAACTGACCGCGACCGACACCGAAATCGGGATTCGTCTCGATGTCAACGAGGGAGTCGAGATCGAAGCCGAAGGGACCGCGCTGCTGCCGGTCGTCCGGACCAACGCGATCCTCCGCGAAAGCACCGATGAGACGCTGCGGGTAACCACCGACGAGTCGGCGGTTCAGATTCAAGGAACTCGCAGTAAGTTCCGGATGCCGAGCGCCAATCCCGATGAGTTCCCGACGATCGAGGGGTTCACCGAAGAGGTCTATCACGAGATTCCGGTGCGATTGTTTCGCGAACTCGTCAAGCGGACCGTCTTCGCCACCGACGCCGAAAGCAGTCGCTACGCACTCGGCGGCGTCCTGCTGGAACTCGAAGGCGAAGATGTGATCGCCGTCGGCACCGACGGGCGACGGTTGGCCCGCATGCAGGGCAAAGGACTCTCGGTCGGTGAACACAAGACCAGCGGGATGTCGACAATCGTCCCGACCCGAGCGATCTCACTGATGGAACGCGCCGTCACCGACAGCGATGAAACGATTCACCTGGCCGCCCGATCGAACGACCTGCTGCTGCGAACCCCCCGCTGTGTGATCTTCTCTCGGTTGGTCGAAGGGCGATACCCGAATTGGCGACAGGTTTTTCCGCAGCGGGAAAATGCGATCCAGGTCGATATGATCGTCGGCCCGCTCTATGCAGCACTCCGCCAAGCCGCGATCGTTACCGATCACGATAGCCGAGGGATCGACTTCGGCTTCGGCGACGGATCTTTGACGCTCGAAGCGACCACCGCCGAAATCGGAACCTCACGAGTCGAAATGCCGGTCGCCTACGATGGCGAACCGATTTCAATGAAGATGGACCATCGGTTCGTCGCCGATTTCTGCAAAGTCCTCGACGGCGAGACCGGGTTCATATTCGAGATCGAAAACGAAAACTCACCGGCGCTGTTGACGACGGATGACGGATACGCCTACGTGATCATGCCGATGGCCAAAGAACGCTAAGGTTCCGGTTGAGGTGCCGCTCGTTGATTCCCGAAACGCCATCGCCGGGCGACGCCCTTCCACCAGCTCGCCGATCGCCAAGCGGCGGAAAACCACGGCCGGCAAAACCTTTGAAAACTGCGGCCAAGGTCAAGGAAAAGGCCCAGGCTAAAGCTAAGCCGACTGAGAAACCGGTCGCCAAGAAGAAACCGGCTCAGCCATTGGCTCAGATCGGTTCCGCCCGCCGCATCGGGTCGCTCGTCGACCAATTGATGGCCCGTCGTGGCTACGCCCAGGTATTCGCGGCCGAAGGGTTACAGGCTTCGCTCGAAGCCGAAGTTGGCAAGGCTCTCGCTACGGCGGTTCGGGTCGGCAACGTCAAGCAGGGGACACTCCACATCTACGCGGCCGACTCGGTGACGCTGCAGGAATTGACCTTCAGCAAACGCGCGATCATCCGCCGAATCGAAGCCGACCATCCCGACAGCGGGATCCGCGACCTGCGGTTCCACGTCAGCACTTCGGCACGCGATTGATCAAACCTTGCGAACTACGATTTTGCGGCCCTGCACGGCTACGACCTTCACTTCGAGCCCATCGGCGACGTAATCTCCCTCGGTCGCCACGTCGATGATCTCTTCGCCCAACATCATCTTGCCGCTCGGCCTCAGCGGCCCCAGGGCCTGGCCAACGGCGCCGACCTCGATCTGGTCGTAGGGCGACGACTCGATCGTCGTCGCGGCGAGCGATGCCACCGCGGGCGTCTCAGCCGGTATCACCGGGGTAAGTGCCAAACGGCTGATGATCGGCAATTCGCCGAGATATTTGGCCAATACGGCGAGCCCGATCGCGAAGCCGACGAAGGCCGCCAGTACGACCCCGACATCCGAAATCAGGCTGGTGACATCCCGCGTACTCTCCGGGACCATGAATCGTCGCGACGCCATCACCAGCGAAAATAGGATCAACAACCCGCCGCCGACTCCGGCGATTCCGACTCCGGGGATGACGAGCAGCTCCAACATCACGAACGAGACGCCGATCAGGAACAGCATCACTTCGAACCAACCCGAAGTCCCACCCAAAAAACGACTCCAAAAGAACAGCCCGAAACAGAGAATCGAGATCAATCCGCCGACCCCGACGCCGGGGGCGCCGAGCTCGACGACCAGTGCGATCAACCCGATCACCAATAACAACCAGGTGATGAACGACGAATTGAGCAGCAGGATCAGCGTGTCGACGCTGCTGGGGGTAATCAGCCGGATCGGGTCGGCGGCTCCGATCACAGCGGCCAATTGGTCACTGTCCTCGATCAACAATTCGGCGACACCGAGTTCGACGGCTCGCGCGCCGTTGGCGGTGAAAAAAGTGTTTCCAGGAGCTTCCCGGACGACCACACCTCGCTCCCAATCATCGGCGTCTTCCAGCGAATCCCAGTCGCGATCGGACAGGTAACGAACTTCACCGTCTTCCTTACGCGACGATTTGAAGACCACCAAGTCTTTGTCGACCATCGCTTCGGCCAACGCCTGCGGACGGCCACGCCTGTCGGCCAGGTCGCGGAGCTGCTGCGCCAGCAGGCTGCGAGCTTTCTCCGGAGCGTAGCGGAATGCCGAATCCTCTCCCATCACGATCATCCCGGCATCGCCGATCCGAGCCCTGGGTAACATCACGATCTGGTCGGTGGCCAAGGCCAGGATCGCCGCGCCGCTGATCGCCTCGTGCTCGATGAACGCCACCGTGCGGACACCCGATTCCTCGATCAGTCGGACTAGGTCAAGCGTCGTACTGAGGTAGCCGCCCGGGCTGTCGATGTCGAGTACGATCAGTTCGGCGCCATCACGAATCGCCTGATTGAAGCGCCGTTTGAACAACGCCCCACTCAGCGGATTGATGTCCTCGTGAAACCGGATCCGGACCGCCGACAGGCCTTCCGCCGGCGTCCTGTCCTCCGGCTCGACCGCGCCAGGCCCCTCGCCAGCGACGTTGTCTTGAGTCGCCGCGATCGACGGCGGAACCAGCGTCAACAACACCGCCACGCCGAGGCAAATCAACAACGACCGAGGACGAAGAAGCGGGGCATCCATTGGCGGTTCAAGCGGGCGAGTGACGTCGGGTCAAGATCGGAAAGAGCCATCGTGGTCGTTAACAGTATACCAACGCGGTGAATCGGTCCCACTGATTGGTCGTTTCGTGATGCGATCTCACGCCCATCGCCGCGGGCTCTGAGCGTGCCACCCCGAAAGCAGATGGTCGTTACCAATCGAGCGAAAATGGATCGGTACGCCCTGAGCAACGAAGGGCGTGGATCACAACGTGAACACTCGAACGCAACCCGAGCAGATCGTGCAAGCTCGGTTTGTTTGCCAAACCCAGTGCTCCTTTGGCTACCGATACGTTACTTTAAGGGGCCTCAGTCCGTCCTTTTGAATGCCTTTTCGCAACACCCACCTCTCGCCCGGGAGACCGATCATGAAATCCTCGCCCCACTCGCCGAGCCGTCGTCGTTTCATCTGCGCCGCCACCGCTGGGGCGATCGCCGCCCCGGCGATCCTGACCGGCAAACGGACCGCCGCTCAGGGCCTGATCGGCCAGGGCGACCACCGGTTTCAAACCGACCATCAGTGGGGGGAACTGCCCGCACCGCTGAGCTGGCAGACGAGTCACGGGGTTGCGGTCGATCCCGAGGACAACCTGTACGTGATCCATGAAGGCGTCGAATCGAAGCCCGACCACCCGAGCATCTTCGTCTTCGACCCGGCCGGCAAATTGATCCGCTCCTTCGGCCAAATGTTTCAGGGTGGCGGGCACGGCGTCGATATCCGGGTCGAGGACGGCGAACCGTTCCTTTACGTCGCCGCCTATCAGCAAGCCAAGACATTCGCCAAGTTCACGCTCGACGGCGAACTCGTCTGGCAAATGTTCGCCCCGATGCAAAGCGGTCACTACGCCGCCGGCGAAGCCTCGAATCCGAAACGGGTCTGGGGACGTGACCGGTTTTTGCCGACCAACTTCGCGTTCCTGCCCGATGGCGGTTTCCTGCTCGCCGACGGCTACGGCGCGTTCTATATCCACCGTTACGACCGCGACGCGAACTGGGTCTCGTCGTTCGGCGGCCCCGGAAACGGGATGGGGACGTTCAATACGCCGCACGGAATCTGGGTCGACACCCGCAATCCGACACCCGAAATCGTGATCACCGACCGGGCCCATCACACCTTGCAGGTGTTCTCACTCGCCGGCGAATACCTGCGGACGATCGAAGGCTTCGGCTTGCCCGCCAACATCGATACCCATGGTGACCTGATGCTGGTCCCCGAGTTGGTCGCCCGGGTCTCGCTGCTCGACAAGGATTTCAACACCGTGGCGACACTCGGTGACGACGGCGAGCGAATCTTGGAAGACAAGAACACGACCGGCGGATTCTCCATCCGCAGCGACGCCAAGCGTTGGCAGGAAGGGAAGTTCGTCCACCCCCACGACGCCTGTTTCGACTCCCATGGCAACATCTACGTCGCCGAATGGGTCTCCACCGGGCGGGTCAGCAAGCTGACCCGCGTCTGAATGAGCTTTCGGGACGGCCTCATTTCGCAGTAGCGGAACTCGCAGAGAGTTTCGATCTTGCCTGACGGCACGAAAGTCTCGGCGACGTCCGCTACGCGACGTTTCTCACCTTGATCGCGACCGATCAAGACAGACCGGCGACGCGGAACTCGTCGCGGTATTCCTTCCGAAGCAAGCCGTTAGCCGCCTCGACATTCGTCACCCGCACTTTTTCGGCGTCCCACATCAGCTTGGTTTCCGGGAATCGATTCGCCACCACGCCGAGCAACAGCGACTCGGTCAGCGGGCCGGCATAATCGAATCCGGCGCTGGTCGTCCCTTCGCCCAAACAGGCGTCGACCCATTGGTGGTAATGGTTGACGTTCTCCACCTCGGGTCGGGCGGTGTCGGCGAACTGCCGTTCAGGCAACAACACCGGTTCACCGACGTGCGGCAATAACATCAGGCCGGCTTCGCCGACGAACAACGCCCCTTGGCCGGGCAACTGGAGATCACCGAGATCCCAGTCGGACGGCAGATTCAGATCGGCCAGCTTGGGAGGCGCCCAGCCGCCGTCGAACCAGGTCCAGAGCAACGAATCGGTCGTCTGGGCCGTACCGGGAAACTCGTACCGGACCACGTTCTGCTCGGGGTGACCGATGCCGGTCGGCGGTCGGCACTGCGTCATCGCCCATTTCGGCGCGGTCAATTCGAGCGCCGCGTAGGGCGTGTCGAAGATATGCACACCCATGTCGCCGAGCGTCCCGGTGCCGAAATCGATCAGCTTCCGCCAACTGCCAGGATGGTACGCCGAGGGGACAAAGTCACGCTCCGCGGCGGTCCCGAGCCAAAGGTCCCAGTCGAGCGAATCGGGGGGCTGCTGGACATTGGTCAACGGGCCACCGTCATAGCCCCAATTTTTGTTCGACCAGGCGAGCACCTGACTGACGGGGCCGATCACGCCGGCCTGAATCATCTGGACGGCCCGGCGGTAAGGGGCGGACGAATGAACCTGGATACCCATCTGGGTCACCACACCGCTTTCTTCGGCGACCGCCCGCAGTTGTCGGGCTTCGAATACGGCGTGGGTCAACGGCTTTTGACAGTAGACCGGCTTGCCGTGCTGCAACGCCAACATCGCCGCCGGGGCGTGCGTGTGATCGGGTGTCGAGACGACCACGCCGTCGAGCGAGTCGGCCATTTCGCTCAACATTTCTCGGTAATCGCTAAATGTACGGGCGTTCGGATGACGCGATAACGCCGCCTTGAGTCGCTCGCTGTCGACATCGCACAGCGCCGCCACCTCGACCGAACCGTGCGACGAGATCGCGTTGAGGTCGGCCCCCCCCATCCCGCCGACGCCGATATGAGCGGTCCGTAGCTTGGCATTGGCCGCCGCGGCACGAGCCTGTGAAGGCAGCCAGTGGAGTGCCGGAACGGCCAGCCCAGCCTGCAGAAAATGACGACGTGTGGGGCGAAAACGGGAGGCGTGCGGCTGTACCATGGCGGGTTGCTCCGGGCGGGATCGATTGGGTCTGATGCGAGACCAATCATAGTCGAACCGAACCGCGGTTGTGACCCGAACTCGGTCGCCAAAGCTGTCCTCCGACTCGGTGGACGAATCAGCCGTCACGCGGCTGCCTCTGGACGCGGAGCCCCAGTTTTCGCATCTTCCCGTAAAGCGTCGTCGGCTTGACGCCCAACAGCGCCGCGGCGCCATCGGCCCCATAGATTTTGCCGCCGCGGTCGGCCAGAGCATCGAAGATCGCCTGCCGCTCGGTTTCAGCCAACGTCGGCAATGGGGAACGGGGAGCGTCGTGGTGATGAAGTCGGTCCGCGGCCGCTGGCGGATCGCTCGGCGGTTTGGCGACCGAACGGCCGTGCAGCCACGAGGGATCGACGACCAGAGTTTCACCGGGGCTGACGATCGTCGCCCGCTCGGCCAAGTTTTCGAGCTCGCGGACGTTTCCCGGCCAATCGTAGCCGACCAACAGGTCCATCGTCCGCCGCGGGATCCGGGTGATCCGCTTGTTCATCCGCTCGGCAAAACGGCTGACGAAATGCTGGAGCAGTTCCGGGATGTCCGACTTGCGGTCCCGCAACGGGGCGACCCGGATCGGAAAGACATGCAGCCGATAATAGAGGTCGCTGCGAAAGTGGCCCTCGTCGGCATGCGTCTTGAGGTCGCGATTGGTCGCCGCGATCAGCCGTGTGTCGACCTCGATCGGTTCGTTACCGCCAACCCGCTCGAAGACGCGTTCCTGCAACACCCGCAACAACATCACCTGGGTCTCGGCGGGCATCTCGGAGATTTCATCCAGGAAGATCGATCCGCCCTCGGCCAATTCGAAGCGACCGATCCGCTGCCCGGTCGCACCGGTAAACGCCCCCGATTCGTGGCCGAACAATTCACTGGTGATCAGGCTCGGCGCCAAGGCCGCGCAGTTAACCTTGACCATCAACTTGTCGCGGCGACCGCTGGCGTCGTGAATCGCCCGCGCCACCAATTCCTTCCCCGTCCCGGTCTCGCCGAGGATCAGCACGGTCGAATCGGTACCGGCGACCTGACGGATCGCCTCGCGAAGCTGCCGCATCGGCTCACTCGACCCAATGATGTCGCCGAAATTGTGATCGGTACGGATCTCCTCGCGGAGGTAGACGTTCTGCTGCTCAAGCTGGCGCTTGAGCCGATCGATCTTGCCGTACGCCGCCGCGTTGTCGATCGCCACGGCGAGCTGCGCCGCCAATTCGCCGAGCAGCTCCAGGTCCCAGCTCGCCGAAACGTCGGGATTTTTGGCGCCGATGCCGAGCCAGCCGAGGCTGCGGCCGCGTGAGACCAGCGGCCAGCGACCGTGGCGCCCCTGTCCTCGCAGCGTGAATCGCGAATGCGAACCGCCGACCGGCTCGCCACCGTCACCCCAAATCGCATCGCCCTCGGGAGTGAACTCGATCGCCAACGCCACCGCATCCGAGTCGCCCGATTCCGTCAACCGGAGGCTGACCAGGTCACAACCGATCAACTTGCGGAGCTCGATCGCCGAACGTTCGAACACCTCCCGGACATTCAGGCTCGAGCTGACCAACTGGCCGAGCCGGACGAGCAACCGGTACCGCCGCTCGGACAACCGTAACTGCTCGGTCTGATGCTCGACCTCGTCACGGAGCACCTCCAGAAATCGGTCCTTGGCCCGATTCGCCTCGGCCAGCCGCGCATTGGTTCGCTGCAACTCCTCGGTCCAGCGGGCCTTCTCGATGCTGATCGCGATGTGCCCGGCCAACCGCTTGAGCAGCGCCGCATGGTCGCGGGTGTAGGCATGCGGCCGCCGGCTGGAAAAGAAGACCACCCCGATCGGCTCGCCGTCGGCAACCAATGGCAACGTCAAGTTCGATCTCATCCCCTCGGCGAGGATCAATCGGGTCGAACTCGACTGCGGCTTGTCGCGGTAATACGACTCCAAATCGTTGATGATCCTGGCTTGCCCGTTAGCGATCAGCGGCCCGAGTGTCGACCCGGTCAGTCGTGACGAGTAGCCGATCTTCAGCGACACTTGGCCGTCGGAACGGCAGGAGATCAACCGCAGCCGCGACGCCTCGTCTTCGACGATCGCCACCGCGATCCGGTTGTAGGGAACGATCCCGGCGAGCCGCTCATAGACCGAATCGAGCAATTGCTCGAATCCGCGGCCGAGGTTGAGCTGTTCGAGCAACTCGCCCGACAGCCGGTCATAGCTCGACAGGTCCGGTACCGCTGCGTCGGACTGCCAACCGTCAGCGACATAACTGACCGCTCCGCTCCCGGCAATCGACCGTATTTCGTCATCCATTCGCATCTCGTCACCCAAGCCGAAACTGCCGTTCGACGGAAAACGGACTCACCTTAGTTCCAAATAACGCCTGCCTGCTCCCCGCAAACCGCCCCTCATCGCTCAAGTCTACCCTACCGCTCATGCCCCAGGCAACCAAATATGGTCGATTACGCCTGAGCGCGCTTCCTTCCCGCAATTCGATACGGCCGGTTTAAGTCACTTGTAAATCGCGGTTTAAGAAGCAATGATGACGGGCTCGCCGGCTTTGGCCCGCAGATTGCTCAAGTAGAGGAACTGCTTATGCGACGCCGTGGGTTGATCGAGTCGCATAATCGGTTGGAACCGCAGCGCGGCCGTTCGGGTCGTCTATCTGTCGGTTATCGAAGTTTGATTCGAAGGAATTGTCCATGTCGTCCGAAACAGCGATGCTCGAGGCCTACTCGAAGCGGGAATACAAGCACGGGTTCGTCACCGACATCGATGCCGACACGATCCCACCGGGGCTCAGCGAGGACGTGGTCCGGCTGATCTCGTTGAAGAAGGGAGAACCCGAATGGCTACTCGAGTGGCGATTGAAGGCGTTTCGCCACTGGCAATCGATGGAGGAACCGACCTGGCCGCACGTCAGCTACCCCGAGATCAAGTACGGAGACATGATCTACTATTCGGCACCCAAGCAGAAGCCGCTTTTGGACAGCCTCGATCAGGTCGATCCGAAGTTGCTGGAAACGTATGAGAAGCTCGGGATTCCGATCGAGGAACAGAAAGCGCTGGCCGGCGTCGCGGTCGATGCGGTCTTCGACAGCGTGTCGATCGCAACGACCTACAAGAAGACGCTGGAGGACGCCGGAGTCATTTTTTGCCCGTTCTCCGAAGCGGTTCATTCGCATCCCGAGTTAATCCGCAAGTACCTCGGCTCGGTCGTGCCCGCTGGCGACAACTACTTCGCAGCACTCAACTCGGCGGTCTTCAGCGACGGGTCATTCTGCTATATCCCAGAAGGCGTTCGCTGCCCGCTCGAACTGTCGACCTATTTCCGCATCAACGCCCAGAACACCGGCCAGTTCGAACGGACCCTAATCGTCGCCGAAAAGGGTGCCTATGTCAGTTATCTCGAAGGCTGCACGGCTCCCAAGCGAGACGAAAACCAACTGCACGCCGCGGTCGTCGAGCTGGTCGCCGCCGAAGATGCCCAGATCAAGTACTCGACGGTCCAAAACTGGTATCCCGGCGACGAAGATGGCAAGGGCGGGATCTACAACTTCGTGACCAAACGCGGCGCCTGCCGTGGTGACCGTTCGAAGATCTCCTGGACGCAGGTCGAGACCGGTTCAGCGATCACCTGGAAGTACCCCAGTGTGATCCTGCAGGGTGACGATTCGGTCGGCGAGTTCTATTCGGTCGCAGTGACCGCGAACCATCAACAGGCCGATACCGGCACCAAGATGATCCATCTCGGCAAGAACACCAAGAGCACGATCATTTCCAAGGGAATCTCGGCCGGTGTCGGCCAGAACAGTTACCGCGGTTTGGTCAAGATCCAGAAGAACGCGACTAACGCGAGAAACTTCTCGCAGTGCGATTCGCTGTTGATCGGCGATAAATGCGGCGCCCACACCTTTCCATATATCGAGGTGCGAAATACCTCCAGCCAGGTCGAGCATGAGGCGTCGACATCGAAGGTCGGCGAGGACCAAATCTATTACTGTCGCCAACGCGGAATCCCGACCGAGGACGCGGTCAACATGATCGTTAACGGCTTCTGCAAAGAAGTCTATCAAGAACTGCCGATGGAGTTCGCCGTCGAAGCCCGCAAATTGCTCAGTATCAGCCTGGAGGGGAGCGTCGGTTAGTATCGAGGCAAAATAAGTGTCTGGCAGCTTTTGTGCGAAGCACCCGCAGGGCGAGTTCCTCGCAAAAGGTGCCTGACACTTTTTTCCCGCAGATTGCTTAGCACTGAGCGATCGCCGATCGACCCCACCCCTTTCCCCCTGTCCATCTCACCCCATCACGTCATCACGATGCTCGAAATCAAGAATCTGTCTGCCCGCAGCGAAGACACCGAAATCCTCAAAGGGATCAACCTGAGTGTCAAAGCCGGTGAGGTCCATGCGATCATGGGGCCCAACGGCAGCGGCAAGAGCACGCTCGCTCACGTTCTCGCCGGCCGCGAAGACTACGAAGTCACGTCCGGGGAAGTGACTTACGAAGGCCAGGACTTGCTGGCGATGGAGATCGAGGAGCGAGCCGCCGAGGGGGTTTTCTTGGCCTACCAGTACCCGGTCGAAATTCCCGGCGTGAGCAACAAGTATTTTTTGAAGGCGGCGATCAACTCGATCCGTAAGTATCAGAAGCAGCCGTTGATCAAAACCTCCGAGTTCCTCGATTTGCTCAAATCCAACCTCGCCAAGTTAGGGATGGACAAGGAGATGATGGAACGGTCGGTCAACGAAGGCTTCTCCGGTGGCGAAAAGAAGCGGAACGAAATCCTGCAGATGGCGATGCTGCAACCGAAACTCGCCCTGCTCGACGAGACCGACTCGGGGCTCGACATCGATGCGTTGAAGATCGTCGCCGAAGGGGTCAACGCCCTGCGTTCGCCCGAGCGGGCGATCGTGGTGGTTACCCACTACCAGCGACTGCTCGATTACATCGTCCCCGACTTCGTTCATGTGCTCTCCGGCGGCAAGATCGTCCGTTCCGGCGACCGCACGTTGGCGCTCGAGTTGGAGTCGCAGGGTTACGCGTTTCTGGAAGCCGAAACCGCGTCGGCCTGATACACTCCGGACTTCATCCCCCATTTCGCAAGCATCAAGCAACATGATCGTGACGGAAACGACCTCCTTTCAAGAACACTTCGAGCGGATCGGACAAACCGAATCTGCGGGCTGGCCGGATTGGGTCACCGAATTGCAGGCCGCCGGACAGCGACGATTCAGTCAGGTCGGATTCCCGACCACCAAGGCCGAGGATTGGCGTTTCACGAACGTTTCGGCGATCGCCAAACACAGCTTCGCGATCGCCACGGCCGCTGGCGACGCTCGACTGGCGACCGAACTCGCGGGCCAAGCGACACTCGACGATCAGGCCGTCCGGCTCGTCTTCGTCAATGGCCAGTTTGCGGCAGACCTGTCCGACACCGCGACCCTGCCGGTCGGGCTAACCGTGCGGAACCTGGCCAACGATCTCGATGCGGACGACTCGATCGCCACTGGCCGGTTGGGGCGTCAGGCCGCCGTCGAACGCTCACCCTTCACCGCACTCAACACGGCGTTGTTCCGCGACGGTGTGGTCGTGCAGGTCGCGGACGGCGCCACCATCGAACCGTTGGTCCAATTGATTTTCGTGACAACCGGCGGAGAAACGGCGGTCGCCTCGTCGGCCCGGAACCTTGTCGCCCTGGGTCGCGAAAGTCGCTTGCGATTGGTCGAAACCCATGTCGGTGCTCCCGGCGAAACCTACTTGGCCAATCACGTCACCGAGATCGAATTGGGCGATAACGCCGTACTCGACCATCACAAGCTGCAGGGCGATTCGATCGCCGCCTTTCACATCGCCTCGACCCACGTCAGCCAGGCGGCGTCCAGCGTCTATCGAAACCACTACTTCGCCTTCGGTGCCTCGCTGTCCCGCAACGAAATTCTCTGCTATCACGGCGGCGAAGATGTCGAAACGGTCCTTAACGGCCTCTACCTCGTCTCGGGGACCCAGCTCGCCGATTGCCGTACCCGGATCGATCACGCGATGCCGAACTGTCGCAGTTACGAGATGTACAAAGGGATTCTGGACAACCAGGCCCGCGGCGTCTTCAACGGCAAGATCCACGTCCATCCCGATGCCCAAAAGACCGACGCCAAGCAGAGCAACCAGGCGTTGCTGTTGTCCGACGATGCCGTCATCGACACCAAACCCGAACTCGAAATCTATGCCGATGACGTCCGCTGTACCCACGGAGCAACGGTCGGTGAGCTGGATGATCGGGCGTTGTTTTACCTTCGCTCCCGCGGCATCCCCGAATCGCTGGCTCGCAAGATCCTGATCTTCGCCTTCGCCAACGACGTCGTTCAAGGTGTCAAAGTTGCACCGCTGAAGAAGCACCTCGAATCGATCCTGCTGGCCGATCATGGCCTGCCCAACGTCTGATTCACCGTTTGTTTGAAACTCCGTCGGACCGTCTCATCGTCCGTCGATTTTTAACCCCGTCGTTCCTACTTGAAGGGAGTTTTCTAATATGACCCACGTTGTCGCCCAACCTTGTGACGGTTGCCGGTACACCGATTGCGTCGTCGTTTGTCCCGTCGAATGCTTTTACGAGGGAGAATCGATGCTCTATATCCACCCGGAGGAATGCATCGATTGCGAGGCGTGCGTTCCCGAATGTCCGGTCGAAGCGATCTTTCATGAGGACAATCTGCCCGAGGAATGGGCCTCGTTCAAAGACCTCAACGCCGAGATGTGCGAGAAGTCGCCTTCGATCACCGAGAAGAAGACGCCGTTGACCGATTCCTGAACGGACGCGTGATCGCCCCGCCGAGGTTTTGCCCGCTCTATGATCAATCCGCGGGCGGACTAAACTAGGGGCCGGCGGCAATCCACCGCCGGCCCCGCGTATTGTCCTCCCGGTCGCGGCGGTCGTCCCTCCGTTTTCGGTATCTGATCATGATTCATCGCCGCGATTTCTTGGCCGCTTCGGGCGGCGTGATAACAACCGGCAGTTTGGGCCCAGCCACACTCGCGGAAAGCAGTCCGCCGGCGTCCGCCGGTCGAATCCCGGTCCGGTATTGTCTCAATACCAGCACGATTCGCGGCCAACAATTGTCGGTCCCCGAGCAGATCCGGGTCTGTGCCGAAGCCGGCTACGATGCGATCGAACCTTGGATCCGCGACCTCGGCCAGTTCGTCGAGCAGGGCGGCAACCTGGACGATCTGCGAAAGCAAATCGAAGACGCCGGCCTGACGGTTGAAAGCGCGATCGGATTCGCCAAGTGGATCGTCGACGATCCGGCCGAACGGTCCGCCGGCCTCGACGAGGCCCGTCGCGACATGGATTTAGTAAACCGGATCGGTGGGCTGCGGATCGCGGCACCGCCGATCGGAGCCCACACCACCGCCGGCCCGTCGCTGGATATCATCGCCGAGCGATATCGTGAATTGCTGGATGTCGGCAGCCAAACAGGAGTGATCCCACAACTCGAATTGTGGGGATTTTCCACGACGCTCAGCCGCCTCGGCGAATTGGCTTACGTGGCAACCGCCGCCGAGCACGAAGACGCCTGCGTGCTGCCTGATTTTTATCACATCTACAAGGGAGGCAGTCGCTTCACCGGGCTGGGGATGATCGAAGCGACCCGCATGCACGTCTTTCACATCAACGACTACCCCGACCAGCCGCCCCGGGAATCGATCCAGGATGCCCAGCGAGTCTTTCCTGGCGACGGCGTTTGCCCACTGGTCGAGACGATCGCGATGCTGTTCCGCCACGGCTTCGCCGGAGTCTTTTCACTCGAGCTGTTCAACCCCGAATATTGGCAACGCGACGCCCTAGCGGTCGCCCGCGAGGGCCTCGAAAAGACCAAGGCGGTGGTCGAGCGAGCGCATGCCCTGTCAGTAACCGACTGAACCGCCCAGCCGCGCCAACACCAGCGAAACGCAAGCCACCCTCCCGCGGGAGGGTCGAGCATAAGCGAGGGGAGGGCTGCCGGCAGTTTCTCAGGTTCAGCCACCGCCCACGCCCAGCGAGGCCACATGGCTCGCGCCATGGCGTTAAAAACGTGATGTCTCCGGGTGATATCGGACGGCAACAGCCGAGTGCCGACAGCGGTAGCCTAACCAAGGGCTATGACGATGATTTCTGGAAAGCGGCGAGGTCACGGTCTAAGCCGACCAAAAACGACTCCGTCTCCCCATTTCTTCGAGCCGCGAAGCTGGCGACAGGAATTAGCCCCGGGTGAGCGCAGGCTCGCTTTGCGAGCCAAGCGTAACCCGGGGTGCAAGAATAATGGCGATCGGCGACGAGCAAACGATTCACCACTTCGCTCAAGCTAACCGAGTCGCAACCGGCAAAAACCGACAACCATGACCAGTTGTCGATTGATGACCGATGGTGGTCGACTGCCGGAATGATGGCCGCGGCGCCCGGATGCCTGGAACCGGAATCGAGTGCAGGATAGGATGAATGGGATCCTGATTTTTGAAAGGAGTTTGTCGTGCCAAGAAAGATTCGCTAGCTCATTGCTGATTTGGAAGCAGCGGGCTTCGAGGATCGCGGTGGAAAGGGTAGCCACCGAAACTTTATCCATCCCAAAGTTGCGAAACCGGTTACGATTTCAGGGAATGCTGGTGACGATGCGAAGAAATACCAGGAGCGTGCCGTAAGCAAAGCAATCGAGGAGTCCAAGTCATGAGTTCGGCTACTAGATACGTAAAAATGGTTGAATGGTCCGACGACGACCAGTGCTTCGTCGGCAGTTGCCCTGGCCTCTTTTACGGTGGATGCCACGGGGACGATGAAAAATCGGTCTTTGCTGAACTCTGTCAGATCGTCGAAGAAACGGTCAAACTGTATGAAGTGGAAAGTCGGCCCTTGCCACCAGCAACATCAGGGTACGACTGGGCCAATACGATTGCGAATACAACGACGACTAGCTGACGCATTGGTGCTAATCGACAGCGCTCGGCTTTCTAGCAATGTCTTGGAGAAGTCAGTTCAGGCAGAGAATCAAAGGGGTCAGGCCTGAATGCCGCGTGGTTAAGCCGTAAGTCGTTCACGCGACGGGCCTTCGGGCGGCGTGACGGGGGCGATTCATGAGCTT
>SKZY01000434.1 GCA_007127095.1 Planctomycetaceae bacterium | reverse complement strand
TCGGTGTTCGGCGCTTTTCCGCCCATCGTCAGATCGAGCCCACCCCCGACCGCCAGCACCGCATCGCGGACCGGTTCGGCTTCCAACCGGCGACGCTCACGACGCCACCAAAGCCGGTTCTCGGGGTCTCGCTCGGCATATTCGGCAACCCGCTCGTCCTCAAAGTCACTCGCCATCTGATAGGTCGACGACAACATCATCATCCGGTGCATCCGCTTCAGCGACCAACCCTGGTGAAACCATTGTTTGGCGAGCCAATCGAGCAATTCGGGGTGCGTCGGCGGTTCGGCGCGCAGCCCGAAATTGGACGGGCTGCGATGGATCGCTTCGCCGAAATGCCACATCCATAAACGGTTCGCCATCACCCGAGTGGTCAGCGGATTTTCGGGGGAAACCAACCATCGGGCCAACTGCAACCGACCGCTCTGCTGATCCCCGATCGCTGCCGACGGCGCCGATCGAGTCAAAATTTCGGGCATTCCACGGGGCACCGTTTCCTCCGCCAAAGTCAGATGGTTACCGCGGATGTGGATCGGCAAATCGACCGGCTCCGCTTCGTCGGCAGCCATCACCATCGTGAAGGGCGGTAAGTCCTTTTCGAGTTGCTCGACCACCGCCTGCTGTTTCTCCACTCGCTTCTTCAGCGCCGCGACATCGGGCAGCGGCTCGGCATCCTCGGCTGTGTCGTTTTCTTGGGCCGCCGCCTCGACTGCTTCGGTAGCCCGTTTCAACTCAGCCTGGCGGGTTGCCAACTTAGCCTTGGCGGCATCGATCTTGGGTTGGTGCGCCGCTCGGGCTGCGGCGATCTCCGCCGACGGCAGTGGCCGTTCCAGCCATTTCGACACGAAAGCGCGGTCAGCCATCGTCTTGGTGCTGTAAAAGATCCCGGCCAATGCGTAGTAATCGTGAGCCGAAATCGGGTCGAACTTGTGGTCGTGGCACCGCGCACAGCCGACCGTTAACCCCAACATCGTCCGGCTGACCGTATCGACCTGTTCGTCGACTAGGTCGATCACCATCTTGTCCTTGTCTTGTTCGGCCAACATCTTCGGCCCGATCACCAACATCCCCGTCGCCGTCAAGCGGTCGCCATCCAACCGTTCATCACCGGTGGCAGGCAATAAGTCGCCGGCCAGTTGCTCGATGATGAATTGATCCCACGGTAGGTCGTCGTTGATCATCCGTACGACCCAATCGCGGTACCGCCAGGAGTTCGGCAGGGCGTGATTTTCATCGGCGCCGTTGGTATCCGCGTAACGGACCAGATCGAGCCAATGCCGCCCCCAACGCTCGCCGTAGTGAGGCGATTCGAGCAACGAGTCGACCACCTTGGCGAAGCTGGCTGGCGAATCGTCCGCTAGGAAGGCGTTTACTTGGTCGACCGTCGGCGGCAACCCGATCAGGTCGAAAGTCGCCCGACGGATCAGCGTCCGCTTGTCCGCCGCAGGCGCCGGCCGCATCCCCGCAGCTTCCAACCGGGCGAGCACGAAACGATCGATCGGGCTCTGGATCCATGACTCGTCTTCCACCGCCGGCGGCGTCGGCTCGGCGATCGGTTGGAACGCCCAGTGCGCGGCCGCTTCAGCCGGATCGACACCTCGCGGTGGCTGGCCGTTGCCTTGGTCCCGTGGATCGACGGCCCCCCGTTCGATCCACCGCTGAAAATCAGCGATCACGTTGTCCGGCAACTTCTGATCGGGTGGCATCTCATACGATTCGTGTCGCAGTGCCGACAACAACAGGCTCTCGTCGGGATCGCCCGGGACCACCGAAGCCCCGCTATCACCACCGTCAAGTAACCCGTCACGACTATCGACCAACAGCCCACCGCGAATGATCTTCGCATCGGCGGCATGGCAGGAGTAGCAATGCTCGACCAACACCGGACGGATTCGCGTCTCGAAAAACTCGACCTCCGCAGCCGGCAACTCGTCCGCCACGAGTGACGACGTCGACCAACCGGTGACCGCGACCGACAGGATCAGACGGAGCGAAAAAAGGGAAAAGGAAAAGGCCTCGTTGCCACCACGTTCGAATCTCGCACGTCGTTGGCAGCGGAAACGACAACCATCTGACGAAGCAAAAAACATCGTTAAAAAGGCTCCAGGCCTGGAGGGCGGGCGGGAAGGGGGCAGGACCCACCGAGTCCGTTCGCGGCCAACGTCCCCTCTGATCAAAAAGAGAGGCGACCGGGCCGGCGAGCGTCGAAGCCGTTGGCGGAAAATCGGTAGGCAGACGGGCGACACCGCCATGCGGACAAAATCCGCTCAGCAGCGGCGAGCCGAGGCCCGCCAACGTCCCCGAATGCTTCGATTATACCCGCTACGCGCGAACTGCAAAATGCGGAAGCGGCTTGACGCCGGAGGAACGAATTTTTGACAGCCCAGACTAGCACTTCCTGCCGACATGCAATAGAGTTGCAATAGCGGCTCGGTTGCGTGAGTGCGGCTGGCCGGCCCTGATTCCCTTTCGTCTACATGAGGCAGCTAAAATATGTCGCAGATCGAATCGTCGGAACTGAACGACACGCGGCTCCCGGTTACGGTCCTCTCCGGCTTTCTCGGGGCCGGCAAGACGACGGTACTGAACCATGTCTTGGCCAACCGCGAGGGGTTGCGCGTGGCGGTGATCGTGAACGACATGAGCGAAGTCAATATCGACGCCGCGCTGGTTCGTGGCGGCCAAGCTCAGCTTTCGCGAACCGAGGAACAGCTCGTCGAGATGACCAACGGCTGTATCTGCTGCACGCTCCGCGAGGATTTGCTGATCGAGGTTACGAAATTGGCCCGCGAAGGCCGATTCGACTATCTGTTGATCGAGTCGACCGGGATCAGCGAACCGATGCCGGTGGCGGAAACCTTCACCTTCGAGGACGAGGAACAGCGAACGCTGTCCTCGATCGCCCGCTTGGACACGCTGGTGACGGTCGTCGATGGCGGTAACTTCCTGCATGATTTCGGCTCCTACGACGATCTGGCGGATCGTAAGCTCGGTATCAGCGGCGATGACCACCGAAATATCGTCGATTTGCTGGTGGACCAGGTCGAGTTCGCCAACGTGATCTTGATCAATAAGTGCGATTTGCTATCCGAGGAAGAATTGGAGCGATTGCGAGGGTTGCTGCGGCGATTGAACGGGTCGGCCGAGTTGATCGCGGTGACCGAAGGGCGAGTGCCGCTGGCGAAGGTGTTGGGGACGGGGCGTTTCGAATTAGCAGCCGCCGAAGCCCAGCCCGGATGGCTGGAGGTGCCTCGCGGGGAAGAGGCTTCCGAGCAAGACGAGTACGGGATTGGCAGTTTTGTCTATCGCGTCCGGCGACCGTTTCATCCTCAACGATTCGCGGAGGCGATCGAGGGCAATACCGATCTGTTCGTCGGCGTGCTGCGAAGCAAGGGATTTTTATGGCTGGCGACGAAGAACGATTTCGCGTTCGATTGGTCGCAAGCCGGCGTCTCGTTCCGGATGGTTCCGGCTGGCCTATGGTGGGCCGCAGCGCCCGACGATGAGTGGCCCGAAGACGAAGCGGAAGTCGGCAGGATCCGCGACGCATTCGTCGGCGAACATGGCGACCGCCGTCAGGAACTCGTCTTCATCGGCGACGCGATGAACGAGGAATCGATCCGCCGGATTCTCGACGACTGTTTGCTCAGCGACGAAGAGTTCGCGGCCGGCCCCGACGCTTGGCAAGAACTGCCCGACCCGTTTCCCCCGATCGAGATCGGCGAGCCCGAGGAAGTGGCCTCCGGGTTATGATTTGCTCGATTTTCCAAACAGGGTCAAGTCGTTACCTCGGACCACGAAGACAATCGCTCAGTTGACGGAAGCAGGTTCGGTCGATTTCGGTGTACCGGCGGGCTCGGCGGAAAACCAGTGTGGAGTCCGATTGGCGATCTTGACGAGACCCAGCATCACCGGCACCTCGACCAAGACGCCGACGATCGTCGCAAGCACCACCGGCGAAGACGCACCAAACAGAGTGATCGCTGCCGCGACGGCCAATTCGAAAAAGTTCGACGCGCCGATCATACCCGCCGGCGCAGCCACATCGTGACGGCAGTGCAGCTTTAAACAACTCAGATAGGCGATAAAGAAGATCAATATGGTCTGAATCACCAACGGTATTGCGATCAACAGGATGTGCAGCGGGTTACTAAGAATCACATCGCCTTGGAAAGAAAAGATCAGCACCAGGGTCAATAGCAATCCGGCAATCGTGACTCCGTTGAACTTGGGTATAAACGACCGGTTGAAATAGTCCTCGCCCTTGCTGCGGATAACGGCGGTGCGGGTCACAACGCCGCCGGCCAACGGGATCACGACGAATAAGACGACCGACAGCAATAAGGTGGCCCAAGGAATCGCGATGCCGCTTACTCCGAGTAAAAACGCAACGATCGGTGTGAAAGCGACCAGAATGATCAAGTCGTTGGTGGCGACCTGGACCACCGTGTAAGCGGCGTTGCCTCGAGTCAGGTGACTCCAGACGAATACCATCGCCGTACACGGGGCGGCGCCCAACAGGACGGCACCCGCCAAGTAATCCTTGGCAAGGTCGTGGGGAATCCAGGCCTTGAAGACCACAAAGAAAAAAAAGGCGGCGATGCCAAACATGGTGAACGGCTTGATCAACCAATTGACCACCCAGGTGACGAATAACCCCCGCGGATTGCGTCCCACTTGGGTGATGCTGGCAAAATCGACCTTCATCATCATCGGATAGATCATCAACCAGATCAAAACCGCGATCGGGACCGAAACGTTGGCATATTCGAATCGGGCCAAAAATGACGGAATCGCAGGCGCGAACCTCCCGATCAGCACCCCAATGACCATGCAGAGCACGACCCAATAGGTGAGGTTCTTTTCAAAGAAACTGATAGCGGACTTTTGTTCTGCTGCTCGGTTTTCCACGGCTATCACGCCTCTCCGTATCCTTAGCCGCAAGACCCCGGTAACCCGAGAACGGACCAAACTTGCCTGGCAATACACAAAAAATCCCTAACCTACCCGTGAGCGAGAGATATTTGCACCGAGATGCAAGTGATAGTCGGTGCGTTGCCCCGTGTCAATCTCGATCGCTATTTGGCTGCCAGGAGAGTGGTTACCGGATAGCGGCCCGGCGCTGCGCCGCAGGGCAGTTTGAGCATGCCCGGCCAATCGACCAAGTGTAAAACACCCCAGCCGAGGGTTCCGGTGAATATCGCAGCCGCGACCGCCGTGGTCGGGATCAGCAACCGAGCTAACAGTGTGTTCAGGGCGATCATGACGCCGCTGAGCATGAAGATGGCCGAGGCGGGACTCGAACCCGCACAGGGATTACTCCCCGAGGGATTTTAAATCCCTTGTGTCTGCCATTCCACCACTCGGCCGAACCTGCCCCCAACGCAGCGAGCGATCGCATGGGGGTTGGCGATGGCAGATCGCCTGGGCAGATGTTGGCATCGATTCGCCGCCGATGCAACACCTGGTAACGCGTCGCCCGCGGTTCGTCAGCCGGCAGGCCCGAGTCGGGCCAAAAAAAAGACGGGCGTGCAACCCATTCGGTCACCCGCCCGTCCGATCGATATCGAGAGGAAATGGCCATGCCCCGGCGTGATTGAGTCAATCAGATCGGGGCGGCGACGATCACTCCTTGTCGGCCTTGGCGAAGCCAGCTTTTTCGAAAGCCTTCTCGCTGAAGACCAATTCGACTTGTTCTTTCTCGTCGGCCGATTCGACTTTGCCTTTGCAGTTGTTGCAGCAGAAAGCCACTTTGGCACCGGCGACCTTGATCGCGGTTTCCTTGTTCAGCGGGCCGCCGCTGAGCGGGCAAGCCTTTTGCTCGTATTGCTTGGTGGCAACGAGTTGAGCGTTCGATGCGGTGGCAAACTTATCAGGGGCGGCAGCAAACTTACCGGCGCAGTTGCCACAGCAAAAGAAGACTTTGCCATCCTTGTACTCGGCCGACTTCGAGGCATCAGCCGGGCGCGGGGCGACCACGCACTTGACGCCGTCCAGGTTGATTTCGGCGGCGACTACGGTGGCACCGGCGACAGCGACGACGGCAACGGCCGACAACATCAATTTGCGAATCATCATCTCGGTAGGACCTTATCAGGAGGGAAGTGAAAAACGTTTTCAGCGATCAGAGTATACGGGGAATCAAGTCCCGCCGTCAAACTTTTCGCAATCGGCCCCGCTGCCGGCGGCAGCGATCGCCATTGCGAGATAGCTTCTCGACTCCGCCGACCGCAAGTCGAGTCGCCGGGCCAAGCGGGTTACGCGATCGCGACAGGCCTCGATCGCTCCCTGATCCGTCGCGATCGTCTCGACCTCGGCGAACCAACCGAGGCCCTCGGCCTGGTCGATCGTGACGGTGAACCGCAAACCCTCCCAATCGAGCCGGAACGGCGTCCGCGTTTTGCGGACCGTCAACGCTTCGCGAAACCCGAGGTTGGCCAACAACGCGGCGAAGTGTTGACCGGCGGGGTCATCGTGGTCGATCCGCCACTCGAGTTCTTCGCGGGCTTTGACTCCGGTGGTCAGGTACGGCCCTTTGTAGGTCACGAAGACCTGAACGGCATCGGCGATCGAGGGGATTTCGATCCGGCGGATTCGGAGCGCTTCGCGGGTGACGACAAAATCTTTGGCGGGATGCCGGTAATACGTATCGGCATGCCGCTCGAACGGTCTCGCTTGTGCCCCCAAGCCGCCGAGTCGATCAGCCAGACCGGTCGGGTCATCGAGGCGAAATTTTTGTTCGATTTCGATCTCGGCGGAAGTCGATTCGAGTTCGCCAAAGGCAGGTTCGGGCATCGAGGGCGACCAGGGACAGAGGCGAGCAGCGAGGGGTGTGAGCAAAACACACGAATGGACAAAAGAAAGTTTACGGCGTGACAGGTTCTTCGACCCTGGCTAGCGGGGCGGGGGTCCCTTCGGAGCTGACCCAAACCCGCCCGTCATCGTCACTGGCGACTGCCTCGATCTGCCGCAGCCTCGGTAATTCGGTGATCACTGGTGTCTGTTCCCACCAGGGCCGTCCGGGTGCCGATTTCGGGAAGCGGAGCAGATGGAAGTAGTTGGTCAGCAGGATATCGCCGGTCGTGCGACAGCGATCCATCGCGGTGATCAAGGCCAACGGGAGTCGGCCGACGAGGCGGAGCGCCGGCGGTGAGTCATCGTCGTTATCGCCATTCGATCCGCTGGTTCGGCCTTTGATGACCGGGCCTTCGGCGACGGGACGAGCGGGAAGGGCGAGTTCATAGACTGAGGCGATCGGCAGAAAGCTCTTGCTGACCAAGGTCACCGTTTCGGTTTCGGTGTCGACCGCGATCGCTTCGCAGTCGCGGGCCCCGTCGGAGTAGCGGAGATCGACGCGGAGCCAGTCGCGGATGACGGTTTGGCGATTAGGGTCGGGTTCATCGAAAAAATAGAGGCTGACGAAGGGCCGGACCGAGTCGTTATCGCCGACGTCGGCGACGACCAGCCGGGCGACTCCGTCTTGGACGAACGATGCCATGTCTTCGAAATCGATCGCTTTAACGGCGGCGAGCGAACAACCGCCGGTGACGCGACCGTTGTGATCGAAGGCGAACAACCGCGCTGAGTCACCCGAATCGTTATGGGTCCAGAGGTGCCGGGGGCTTCGGTTCGACTGCGCCAGCCCGCTACTTTCGTCGATTTGGGGGTCGGAGAGGTAAATCACTGGGTCGTCGGCGGCCACGGCAGGCAACACACCCGAAACGCTCCCCACTGCCACAAGACAGCCGAGCGTTAGTAAGGACCGCAAAGATCGTTGACGGCTGAATGGCATCGATTCGTTGGATCGGGAGTGGCGGACTTCCTCACGGGCGGCGGGTCGGCGACAATCGGACGGTGTCAGCCGACAGTTCGACAGTTTAGCAATCTACCGGGATCGAGACGAATGAACGAATCAAGATTGAAATTAGTTGCGGGATCGCCCCTGCCCGCAGCTGTACCGGTCCGGCGTCGGTCGAACCGTTCACGGACCGACTCGCGTTCGGGCAGCGTTTCTGGAAAGGTGCTGATCGCCTTGGCAGTGATCGTCGCGATCGTGGTGCTGCTGCGTCAGGACGGGGTGCCCGATTCCGCATCGCACCCGGCGATCGGTCGCCCGGCACCGGAGTTCAGTCTGGTCCGGCTGTTGCCGGCGGAGCCATCCGAAACGGGCGGTGATGCCGCCGGCAACGTGACGACGTTGATGGGGCTACCGCCAGAGGGGACGGTTACACTGCTGCACTTTTGGGGCACTTGGTGCCCGCCGTGCAAACTCGAGTATCCCGAATTGGTCGAGATGGTACGGGAGTTCGAAGCGGAGCCGCAGTTCCGGTTCGTCACGGTATCGAGCGGTGGCGGTGCGGTGGAGGACTACGATTCGCTCCGTTCGCAGACAGCCCGATACTACGAGACGATCGCGGCTGGCGACTTGGAAACCTTCGCCGACATCGATGCGATGACACAGCAAGCGACTGCCGAGGCGTTGGGCGAATCGATGGCCTACCCGACAACGGTGCTGATCGACGACCAGCGACGGATCGCCGGTGTTTGGCGGGGCTACACACCGGCGGGAGTCGAGCAGATGCGACAGCGGGTCAAGGAATTACTGTCGGGGACCAGCCGAGCCGCCGCGATCATTCGTTGATCGGCAGTTCCTGGTCGCCCTGCTTGAGATAGGGCTGGCGGGCCTGAACGCCCGTGGCGGGTTTGAACTCGCGGACCCAAATGTTGCGGAACCGGACCGGGTCGCCATGGTCTTGCAGCGAAATCGGGCCCTTTTCGGAGTGGGCGGAGTACTTAGGAGGGCGGTTGAACGGCGTATCGCCCTGCAACTCGAAGTGGTTCAGGATCAGCACGCCGTTATGCAGCACAGTGATGTAAGCGGGCGAGGTCAACGAACCGTCATCGTCGAACCGTGGGGCGGTCCAAAAGATATCGTACGAGTTCCATTGGCCTGGTGGTCGCATCGCGTTGACCGCCGGCGGGGTCTGTTTGTAGATCGCCCCCGCTTGGCCGTCGAAGTAGGTCGGGTTGTCGTAGGAATCGAGGACCTGCAATTCGTAGCGCCCCATCAGGAACACACCGCTGTTGCCGCGGCCTTGCCCGCTGCCCTTGGGTGGATCTGGGGCCGACCATTCGATGTGAACCTGGCAATCGCCGAACTCATCGAGCGACGTGATCTGGCCCTTGCCAGTGACGGCGACTCCGTCGACAACCGACCACCGATCGCCACCGCGCCAGCGTGACAAATCGGTACCGTCGAACAGCACGACGGCATCCGAGGGCGGGTCCGAATCGGTTTTGCCAGGGGTCACAACCGGCGGCTTCTCCCACTCGATTCCGCTCAGGTATTCCTGGGCCGTGGCTGTACCAGCGAGTGCGAATGGGGCAGCGGCAGCGGCCATGCCGAGAGTCAAACGGACGAGCGTCAAACGGGCCAGGGCAAAACGGGCGGAGGCGGATCTGGGGCGGGTAAACATTGAACGGGGGTCCTGAGAGTCGGGGATGTAAGGTAACCGGTGGAAGCCACGGACAAACGACTGCCCGCGACGGTTGCCATTATCGTTGGGCAGCCCGGCTGTCGCTAGGCGATCGCCCGGCCGCGTCGACCGCCGCGCGGTCACTCCGCAGCGATATTGACGAACACCTTCAAGGCGTCCTGGTCCTCGACCAACAGCCGCATCATTTCCCGGTAATTATCGAGCCCATCGACCGGCGAAGTGAGGATCTTCTCGGCGACGCCAGGGAACATCATCTCGCCCATCGCCAGGTCGCGGATCCCCATTTCGAAGTGTTCCCGGTTGGCATTGACGCTGCCGAGCAGCAACTTATTTCCGAGCACCCACTGAATGTTGATCGCGTCGGAGGGGACTTCGATCTTTCGTTGGCCGCCGGTGATGCTGGTCCAGACGACAACGCCGTTGTGACCGACCGCCGACATCGCGTCGAAGGCGAGTTGGCTGCTGCCGGTCGCGTCGACGACCAAGTCCGGCCGGCCGGTATTCTTGACGAGTTCCGACAACGACGTGCCGGCGGTGCTGACGTAGGTCGATTCGAAACCGCTGGCGATCTCGCTCTTCAGGTTCGGAGCCGCGCCGCGGGCGAGTGTGTAGACCTCGAGCCCGCGGAGTCGCAGCACCAGGCTGGTGAGCAGCCCGATCTGGCCGGCGCCGAGGACATAGGCGACCCGGGGACGCCAGACCCGCATCCGCCGCTGAGCTTCGAACGCTTGATGGACCGCTTTGGCCGCACAGCTCATCGGTTCCATCAGCACGTGCAGGTGCTTCAGCCCTTGGGGGACACGGACGATGTAGTCCTCGTGATCGACAAAGGCTTCGGTCAGGAAGCCGTGACGGAGATTGATTCCGCGCTCGTAATAGGTCTCCTCGCTCGTCATGTCGTAGGTCCCGATCAGATCGTAAATCGAGCTGCCGGGGCGACGGACGGTCGCGGTCACGTAGTCGCCTGGCTTCAGACCCCGGACCTGCGGCCCGACCTCGGTCACAATGCCGAACGATTCGTGACCGATCACCAAGAAATCGTCTCCCGGTGGCGGGTTACCGTACAACGCGTCATTGATCTCGCGGTCGGTGGCGTCAACGCCCACCTTCAAGGTCTTGACCAGCACCCCCATGCCATTGGCGACCGAATCGAGTTTTGGCGGAGCGATCTCTTCGAGATGGACGCTGTTGGGGGTGCCTGGGGTGACCGCGACCGCTTTCATGATGGATTCGGGTTTTCGGGGGAAATGTGCGGGTGGGAGCGAGGAGCGAAAGATCGTACCAACCGGCAGGTCGATCGTCATCCGCCAAACCGCCGGCAGCGGCCGAAACCGCTCGCCGTCGGTTTTAAAACACCAAGCATTGTCAAAATTAACCAAGCCTCGTACGATGACCGGTTGTAGCGTTCATGTTTTCCGTTCCACGCTTACCCAATCGTCAGCTCAATGAGTCCGATTCCCGACTCGCCACGCTCGGTCGATTCGCAGTTGCTGCGGTTATTGGCCGATGATCAACCACGCTGCATGGCGGAGTTAACGCGATCGTTGGGTGTCACGACAACTGCTGTGCGACAGCGATTGCGGCGGTTGTTGTCGGCTGAGCTGGTTTCACGTCAAGCGGTGATCGGCGGTCGCGGTCGGCCGGCCTATCGATATCGATTGACCGACCAGGGGCGATGTTGCATCGGTGCCGATCCCGGCGACCTAGCGGAGGCGATGTGGCGAGCGATTTTGTCGGTCGAAGACAACGCGATTCGCGGCGAGTTGCTGCGATCGATCGCCGAGCAACTCGGCCGCGATTACGCCGCGGATTTTCGAGCCGAATCGTCGACGACTCTGCCGGAGCGAATGCGGGAGCTGGGTTACCAACTGGCTCGACGCCGGATCGTAACGCGGGTCGCCCAGACCGGCGACGAAGTCGACGGCGATGCCGACGATGTTGGCCGCGGCCTCCGTCACGGTGCTGATTCGCGTGACGACGGATTACCGGTTTTGGACGTTCCGACCTGCCCCTATCCGACGCTTCGCGATGCGACCGACGATCGTCTGATGTGTCAGTTGGAAACGCGGATGTTTAGCCGAGCGTTGGGTCGGCCGGTCCGGCTGTCGAGTTGCATTCTCGACGGCGCTGCGGTCTGCCGATTCGTGCCCCTTTCACTTTCAGACTCTCAGGAAGTCGACTTTCATGCCACTGACCGAAGATAAGATCCGCGAAACGCTGAAGCAGGTGATCGACCCCGAGTTGTATATCAACATCGTCGATCTCGGCCTGATTTACGTGATCGATATCAAGGAGCCGGACGAGAAGGGTGTTCACGACGTCCACATCGAAATGACGATGACCAGCCCGATGTGCCCGGCCGGGCCGCAGTTGGTCGGCGGTACGAAAGCGGCGGCCGAGGGGATGGAGGAGGTCGGCGCGGTTGACGTGCAAGTGGTGATGGACCCGCCCTGGAGTCAGGATATGATGACAGAAGACGCCCGTGACCAACTCGGCATTTTTTGAGGGCCCTGAGCGGACGGGGCCATCGTTGGTTGAGGATCGAGCGGAAAGAATAAGTGTCAGGCACCTGATGTGCGAAGCACCCGCAGGGCGAGTTGCTCGCAAGGGCTGCCTGAGACTTTTTTCCCGCACATTGCTAAGGCGGTGGAGGGAGTTTGCGTGAAAGTATTCTTGGGTGAGTTCGTTTGCGGCGGCGGCTTCAGCAACGCTGCTGTCGACTCGATCGAAGAATCGTTGCGGCATGAAGGGGCTGCGATGCTGTCGGCGCTCGCCTGCGACTTGTCGGAGGTCTGTCAGCTGAGCGTTCCGATCGACCCTCGGTTCGATCTTTCGCTGCCGGATTGTGAGCGTCACCCGGTGTCGGGCCCCAATTCGCCTTGGGGTGATTGGGCGCGAGCGGCGCAGGGGTGCGACGCGGCGATCGTGATCGCTCCCGAAAAAGACGGGATCCTAGCCAAGGCGGTGGGGATGCTGCGGGCCGCAGGCGTCCAGGTGTTCGCCGGCAGTGGCGATTTCCTGCGGGTGGCCAGCGACAAGCAGCAGACGGCGCGAGCGTTTTTGGCCGCAGGTGTGCCGCACCCGACGACGTTTTTACCGTCGGACCCACGATCGATCGGTCGACTCCATTTCTGTGACCGCTTCATCGTCAAGCCCCGTGACGGATGCGGCACCGAAGCGGTTTTCGTATTCGATGACCTTGACGAAGCGATGAATACGGCGACCGATAATGATCTGGTTCAAGGCTATGTGGCGGGCATGCCGGCGTCGGTGGCGGTGATCGTCGACCGAGGTGAGTTGGTGGTTTTACCGGCGGTTTCACAAGACATTTCGCTCGACGATTGTCTCTATCGCGGCGGACGCGGCCCGTTGGCCAACGAATTGCAGCGTCGGGCCGCCGCGTTGGCCCAGTGCGCGATCGGCGCATTGCCCTCCTACGCCCATGGCTTCGTCGGTCTCGATCTGGTGCTGGGTGAACACGCCAGCGAGGACGTGGTGATCGAGATCAACCCCCGGCTGACCACCTCCTACGTCGGGCTGCGGCAGATGGTGGCGGGCAACCTCGGAGCCCGATTGCTGGGGCTGCAATGCGGTCCGGTGCAATGCAAGCTGGGGGTTGATGAGGTCCACTGGACCCGTGACGGGCGGGTCTGGGTCGGGGAAACACCGGTTCAAAATGCCTGAGTGCGATCCCGAACCGACATCTTCGGCGGCCCCCCATCTCGTGACGAAATCGCTACCGGCCGTTGGCCCTGTCGCCGCGACAATCCCCAGCGCTGAAATGCCCCGCGTGCTGGGAATCGATATCGGCGGCGCCAACCTGAAGTTCGCGACGACCCATGGGGATTACGGATCAACGCCATTCGCGATGTGGCTCCGTCCCAAAGAACTCTCCGACCGGTTGCTCGAGTTGGCCGGATGCTGGCCGTTCTGCGATACCTGGGCGGTAACGATGACCGGCGAGATGGCGGATATCTTTTCCGATCGTGACGACGGGGTTCGTCAGATCGCATCGCAAGTCGGAACCGCCGCGAAGGTCGCCGGCGTGAGTAGACTCCGCTTCTACCGAGTCGATGGTCGGTTCGTGGGACTCGGCGAAACGCTCCGCGCGCCACGAGCCGTGGCGTCGGCGAATTGGCACGCGTTGGCGAGTTGGGTGGCTCGTTGCCTGCCGAGTCCATCGCTGTTGATCGATGTCGGCGGTACGACAACCGACATCATCCCGATCGCGCCCGCTGATAAGGATTGGGAACGACCTGTCGCGACATCATCGCGAACCGACTTTGATCGGTTGGTTGCGGGCGAACTGGTCTATCTCGGCGGCGTCCGCACACCGGTTTGTGCGCTCGTCGATTCGCTGTCCTTTCGCGGTCGGCGGGTGCCGGTCATGCGTGAAGTTTTCGCGACGACCGACGATTGTGCCGTGGTTTTGGGGCTGTGTCCGCCAGCCCCCGATGACTACGGAACGAGTGACGGCGGGCCGCGGACCGTCGCTGCGGCCGTCAACCGATTGTCGCGGATGATCGGTTTGGACGGCCGCGATGTCGACCTTGACGGAGCAGCCGAATTGGCGACCGCCGTGATCGCAGCGGCGACGGAGCGATTGGCCGAAGCGATTCGGCGTCAGCCCGATTGTCACGCCGATCGCTGGGTGATCTCGGGTCATACCGCCGACTATTTTTTGCCCGATTTGCGACGGTGGTTCCCGGGTGTGAAGGTCGAGCGGTTGGTTGATCAGATTGCTGCGGTCGATCCAAGAGCCGCCGCGTCACGGGTGGCACCGGCGTTGGCGGTGGCTCATCTCGCCGCGGTCGCGGAGCGTTCCGGGCGATGACGGCGGTGGTGGTCAAGATCGGCGGTAGCCTGTTGACCCACCCGCACTTTGCCAGCGGGCTCCGCTGGTGGTTGAGTCGCCAGTCGCGGTGGCGCCAGGTCTTCTTGATCGTCGGTGGGGGCGAAATCATCGATGCCGTGAGAAGGATCGATGCGGCACAGCGGTGTGATGCGGTAGCGATCCATTGGCTATGCGTGAGACTGATGCGGCACACGATCGAGTTGGTCGCGCCCTGGTTGCCCGAGGCGACCGTGTTGCAACGACCGACCGACTGGGCGGACTGTGTGGATGAAGCCCGCCCCGGCTGCTTTCTGGTTCCGCCCGACCTGTTCTATTCTCCCGATAGTGGCGATTCGCTCCCCTGCGACTGGACCACGACCAGCGACAGCATCGCGGCGTTGTTGGCGAACAAACTCGGCACCCGAAATCTGGTCTTACTGAAGTCATGCCCGTTGCCGGTAAACGCCGACGTACAACGATTGGCCGATCTCGGAATCGTCGATCCGACGTTGCCTCGCTTGGTCGACTCCGACTGGCGAATCGAATGCGTCGCTTGGCCTGCCGACGGGGAGAGACCGGGCGCGGGTGTCGTTGTCGCCGCCGGAAACCCTGACGAGCGACTGCCCACGCTCGGCTCGATCCTTCATCGCGAGGGTCGTGGCAAGGGGGCTGATTTTCGCTAAGCTGGCCTCGCGACGGCACTCCTGGTTGCCGTCCCAACCGCCGCTCCACTCGCCCCCTGGTTTGTCATGAAGCCGATCGTGCAGATTTCCCTCGATGTGATCGATATCAAGGAGGCGGTGGAAACGGCGCGGATGGCGCTGCGCGCCGGCGTCGATTGGCTCGAAGCGGGGACACCGTTGATTTTGGCCGAAGGGTTGCACGGCGTTCGTAGGCTGCGCAGTGAGTTCCCCGATGTACCGATCGTCGCCGACCTGAAAACGATGGACGGCGGCTACCTGGAGGCCGAGATGATGGCCAAAGCCGGCGCGACCCATGTCGTCGTGATGGCGCGAGCCCACGAGGAGACGATCCGCTGCGTCGTCAAGGCGGGCAAAGACTTCGGCGTCGGTGTGATGGGCGATAACCTCGGTTGCCCGGATATGGTTGCCGGGGCGAAGCAACTCGAAGACCTCGGCTGTGATTTCGTGATCCACCATATCGGCTATGACGAACGGCGAGGGATCGCGGCTCGGGGCGAGCGGATGCCGAGCCCGTTGGACCAACTTCGCGAGGTCGTCCGGGCGGTCAAGGTCCCGGTCCAAGCGGTCGGCGGCCTGTCGCTCGAACAAGCGATCGCTTGCCCCGCCCACGGCGCGCCGCTGGTGGTGCTGGGGGCACCGCTGACGATCGATGCCGATTCCTTTAAGACGGCCGACGGTGACCTCGAATCATCGCTGCGAATGATCTGCCAGGCCGTCCATGCTCAATCCACCGAAGTCTGATCCCACGATGACTAACACGCTGACCAACACCGTCGCCACCACTTCGGCCGCGGTCGTCAATTTTTCCCCAGAAGCACACTCGGTCGAAGTTCGTGAAATCGAGCGACCGCGGATCGGCCCCGAAGATGTCTTGTTGGAAGTCGCTCGCGTCGGCGTCTGCGGCAGCGATCTGCACCAATGGACGGCCGACCATTCCTGGCCGGTGAATTACCCGGTGGTGCTCGGTCATGAGTTCGGTGGGACGATTGTCGAAACCGGCGCCGCGGTGGAGCGATGGCGTGAGGGCGATCGGGTGGTCAGCGAAACCGCGGCGGTGATCGACCCGGCCAACCCGATGACCCGCCAGGGACGCTACAACCTCGATTCGAACCGCAAGGGATTCGGCTACGGCGTCGACGGCGCGATGACCCGGTTCGTCCGCGTCCCGGCGCGGATCCTGCACACGAT
>SKZY01000418.1 GCA_007127095.1 Planctomycetaceae bacterium | reverse complement strand
CCGATGAACGGGCTGATGAACAGGCCGATGCCGCGGCAAATTAACCGAGCGACTTTACCGGCGATGCCGATTTTGCCCGCTGTACTAAATGCCCTGCGGAATGGCCGCGGTGATCGCCGATCCCAAGCACTAGCGGGTTGTGGCGGAGCCAGGCCCGTTACCGAAATCGCAGTTTGTACAGCAGGCCGAAGGCCGTTCGACTGAAGTCGCGGTCCGATCGGCGCAGGTATCCAACCAGGGATGGAACGATGTCGGAAACCGGCCGAACGATGCAGCGACCTCTGGCTGCCGAATGCGATCTTGGTGTCACAGCCCGGCGATCGGGCGATGCGGTGACGGTTTTCGAATCGGCCAAGGTTGGCAAAGTGACACGGAGCGTTTCGCCGTTACTGTTGCTGGCGATGTTCGCGTTCGGGTGGCCGGTTGGTGACGGCCGCTCATCGGCCACGGCTCAACAACCCGAGCGATTGTTGCCGCGAGCGGGCGAACGCGACGACGAAGACCTGTTTCGGCTCGGTGGCCAATCGATTTTTGGGGGGAGCGAGCGGCTACCTCAGGCGACCGAAGAGGGACGCTTGAGCCTGCCACCGATCAGCGCGGCCACCACGGCGACGGACGAGATCGGCAACGGCAGCCTCCCTCAATCGTACACCGCCGCGATGGATCGCAGGGTGGAACCGCTGGCCGAACGGGTCGAGGAGCGACCGGGCGAGTGGGCTTGGACCGGGAAAGAGTTTGTCGCCGCCGATACATTTTCACATCCGCTCTATTTCGAAGACGTGATGCTCGAGCGGCACGGGCATGAGCGGTTTCCGCGTCTGCAGCCGTTCGTCAGCGGGGCTCGGTTCTTCGCGACCATCCCGATGCTGCCTTACTTGGCGACTGTTCGACCCGCTTGCGACATCGAGTACAAGGTCGGTCATTTCCGGTCGGGTGACCGCGTCTACCCTTACGTCCAGCGACCGCCGTATGTCCGCAATGCGGTGATCGTTGAGGCCGCCGCGATCGCGGGCGCTTCGATCGGCTTGCCTTAGCCATGTGGGGGAAAAATCGGTAATCAAGTGTCGGGCACCGGCTGAGAGGAACTCACCCATCGGGTGTTTTGCACGGCAGGTGCCAGACGCTTAGCGGTTCCGCTCGATCCTTAAATGGGGGGCGCCACGGTTCGGGGCGCCCTTTTCGAGCGGTACTGGAGGGAATAGGTTAAAGGACTGACGCGGCTTCTTCGTGGAGCCGATATCTGCCAACCTACCCGTTCCCACTGCCTCTCGATGTTGAACCGCCCGACCCTGTTCGCGGTTATCGGCTTGGCGATCGCCAGCCGTCTGTTGCCGCACCCGCCCAATTTTGCCTTTGTCGGTGCATTGGGACTGTTCGCCGGATGCCATTTCCGGGGACGTCTCGCCGTGTTGGCGCCGCTGATCGCGCTGCTGGTCAGCGATCTGATCGGCCATTTGGCCGGACTTCGGGGGATGGGCTTTTACAACCCGATCGTGATGTTGACGGTTTACGGAGGCGTCGCGGCAAGCGGCTTGATCGGGGTAGCGATTCGTGAGAAACGTGGTCCTGTGACGGTCGGGCTCGCTGCGGTGACCTGTTCGATCCTGTTCTTCCTGTCCAGTAACCTGGGTGTTTGGGCTGCGGGCGCTTATCCGCTCAGCCTTTCCGGACTGGTCGCCTGTTACGCGGCGGCGGTTCCGTTCTTTCAGTACACGCTTGCGGGCGACCTGTTCTACACCGCGTTGACGTTCGGGACCTTATCGCTGACGCAGGCGATGCCGACATTTCCGGTTTTGCGGAAGCGTTGTTGGGTCAGGCTGTAACGGTTATTCCGACCGGCGGTGTCGTAAGGTCGCCGTTTCGCGGGTGTCGTGGTCGAGTTCGACCGGTTGTGAGGCCGATGACCAATCTGCCGTGAGTACTGCTGCTCGCGGTTGTGACGATTTCGCCTCCTCCGTAGGGGGGCGCGTAATTCGTCCGGTCATTCGCCGCCTCTCTGCCGCGCCGGTCCAACATGTCAATCGCTATCCACCGCGGAAAGTATCAACTCGCGAAGACTTCGAAGCCCAGCTTGGCGATCGCTTGCTTGATCGCTGGGGGCTGCGGGATGTTTCAAGGAGTTTCGCCGAAACCGGGGCCCCACGATACCCGTACGTCGTACCACGACACAGTCGGCATGACGATTTCTTATCCCGAGGTCGAGCGGATCGTTAGCGAGATTTCGGAGGCTGCCTACGATTCGACCGAACCGCTGGTCCATGAAGATCCGTCATCGCTACCGACGCTGGAACTGACCTTGACCGAAGCGGTCCAAATGGCGGTTCAGCAGAGTCCGGTCGTTCGTGAACTCGGCGGTACCCTGGTCAGCCAGCCTGCCTTTGCTGGCTTTACCAGCACCATCTATGACCCCTCATTGGCCCACGCGAACCCTCAACTCGGTGTCGAAGCCGCGTTGGCGGAGTTCGATGCGCAGTTTGCTGGTGGTCTGTTTTGGAACAAGATCGATCAACCGCAAAACGTGGAAGGGCTCGTCGGCCAGTTTACCCCACAGGTGTTGCAGGGCACCGGGGCCAGCTATCAGAGCGAGCTGAGCAAGCGGACGGCTCAAGGGGGGACGTTCGCCCTCCGGCACATTACCAATTACGACCGCAACAACCGTCCGTTCCGAAGATTTACCAGTGACTTCGTCGGCTGGGTCGAAGCCGAATGGCGGCAACCGTTGATGCGTGGCGCCGGCACCGAGTTCAATCGGATCGCCGGGCCGCGCAGCATGATCGGCCAATACAATGGGGTGTTGATCGCCCGGGTGAACGAAGAAGTCGCCTTGGCCGACTTTGAAGTTTCCGTGATCCGCCTGGTCAATGATGTTGAGCAAGCCTATTGGGAGCTGAGCGCCGCCTACCGCGTCATGGAAGCGACGCTCAAGGGGCGCGAGGCCGCATTGCAGACGTTCCAGTATCAGGAAGTTCGCCTCGAAGTCGGGGCCGGGCGGAGCGACGAAGAGGCTCAGGCCAAATCGCAGTTCTATCAATTTCAAGCCCAAGTCGAACGGGCCTTGTCGGGTCCCGAAGGGCTGTATGCGCTCGAACAGAGACTGCGATACCTGCTCGGCATGCCACCGGCCGACGGTCGTCTGATCAAGCCGATCAGCGAGCCGAGCGATACTCGGGTTGTGTTCGACTGGGACAGCGCCCTCAATCAGGCTCTCACTCGCCGTGTCGAAGTCCGCCGCCAGCGTTTCAACCTCAAACGGCGGGAACTCGAACTCGTCGCCGCTCGCCTCAACCGTCGCCCGCAACTCGACTTCCTGGGACGCTATCGCTGGCGGGGGTTGGGCGACAACCTGATTGGCCGCAGTGATAGTCCTCCGTTGGATAACCTATTCGGCGCGATCACTGGCGGCGATTACCAAGAATGGCAAGCCGGGATGGAGCTGACTTTTCCCGTCGGACTTCGGGCAGCCAGCAATGCGGTCGCCCACGCTCGGCTGTCACTCAGCCGCGAGCAGGCCTTGCTGAACGAGACCGAATTGAGGATCAGTCACAACTTGGCCGAAGCGGTTCGCCAACTCGGTATTTCCCATTCGCTGCTGGAAACCAACTACAACGCGTTCCTCGCCGATTTGCGGCAGGTCGATGTGCTCCGCCGGCGGTACCGCGACGGGACCGACAACATCAACTTCTTGCTGCAGGCCCAGCGTCAGGTGGTGGTCAGCGAAGTCGACTTCTACCGCTCGATCGCCGCCTACAATTTGGCGATCCGGGACCTGCACCGCGAGAAAGGGTCGTTGCTTGCCTACAACGGTGTGACTCTTGCCGAAGGCCCTTGGGCTTCGGGAGCCTATCGTGACGCCTACGAGAACGGTCGCTTCTTGTCGACCCGGCCGAACCCGGCCGCGGTGCAGATGCCACAACCGGTCAGTTCGGGCCCGTTCGACCCATCGGCTCCGCAAGATACGCAGCAACCGCTCATCGAGGAGTGGATCGAGCTGCCCGCCGGCGGCATCGATGACGCGGACGATCAGGCGACGGCGAGTCCGAGTGACCGCTCGACGGCCACGGCGGCCACGGCGGTTCCCGCCGAGCCGATTACGCTTGAGTAAGCCATCAGCGGCGGTGCTGTGGAATCGACGACAGGCGATCGATCCTTTACCTTGGAGCCCGTTCCGGCACGGGGCCGGAAGAGAACGCTTCCAGGGTTGAAAGTCGATGTCGAGAACCGTTCGTGGCGCCCTGATTCAAGCGACTTTGTGTGAGCCGGCGACGTCTCCGGTCGCCAAAATCAAACAGGCGATGATCGACAAGCATGTCGATTTGATCGCCAAGGCTGCCGCTGAGGGTGCCGAGGTCTGTTGTCTGCAGGAACTCTTTTACGGCCCCTATTTTCCCGCCGAGCAGGATCCGAAGTGGTACGCGTTGACCGAGCGGGTCCCCGACGGGCCGACGATCGGTCTGATGCGTGAGTTGGCCAAACGCCATCATTTGGTTTTGGTGGTCCCGGTCTACGAAGAGGAGCAGACCGGGGTGTACTACAACACGACCGCGGTGATCGATGCCGACGGATCGTTTGTGGGTAAGTTTCGCAAGGTCCACTTGCCGCAATGCCATCCCGGTTTTTTTGAAAAGTTCTATTTTCGTCCCGGAAACCTCGGTTATCCGGTGTTCGATACGCGAGTGGGCAAAGTCGGTGTGTACACCTGCTACGACCGCCATTTCCCCGAGGGAGCCCGATGTCTCGGCTTGGCCGGAGCCGAAATCGTCTTCAATCCCTCGGCAACCGTCGCGGGATTGAGCGAATACTTGTGGCGGATCGAACAACCGGGGCATGCGGTTGCCAATCAGTACTTCGTCGCCGCGATCAATCGTCCCGGCTGGGAAGACCCGTGGCGGATCGGTGAGTTTTACGGTCAAAGTTACTTCTGCGACCCCCGCGGTCAGTTCGTCGCCCAATCGCAACAGCGGATCGAGGATGATGTGGTCGTCGCTGATCTCGATCTCGACTTGATCCGCGAGGTCCGCAACGTTTGGCAATTTTATCGCGACCGCCGGCCAGAAACTTACCTGGCGGTCGTCGCGCCTTAACCATGAGTGGGAATCACCTCTCAGGAACCTCCAGTCGATGACCACACTCGCCACCACGATCAATGGGATGCGGCTGCCAAATCCGTTCGTGATCGGTTCGGGACCTCCCGGTACCAATGCGAACGTGATCTGCAAAGCCTTCGATGAAGGATGGGGCGCCGTCGTCTGCAAGACGGTCAGTCTCGATTCCTCTAAGGTGGTCAATGTCCAGCCGCGCTACGGTCGCTTGCGGAGTCGGACGAGCGACGAAATCTATGGTTGGGAAAATATTGAACTGATCAGCGACCGCGACTTCGGAGTTTGGATCGACGATTTCAAGCGGGTTAAGGATCGACACCCCGAGGGGTGTTTGATCGCGTCGGTGATGGAGGAGTTCAATCGCGACGCGTGGCACGAAATCGTCGGCCGCTGCGAGGAGGCCGGTGTGGACGGATTCGAATTGAACCTCTCCTGCCCCCACGGCTTGCCGGAGAGGAAGATGGGCTCGGCGATGGGCGAGAACCCCGAGATCCTCCGCGAAGTCTGCGAATGGGTGATGCAGGTCGCGACCCGGCCGGTGTGGGCTAAGTTGACTCCCAATGTCACCAAAATCGAGGCTCCTGCGCGGGCCGGTCTGCTCGCCGGTTGCGATGGGATCAGTGCCATCAACACGCTCCGTTCGGTGATCGGAGTCGACCTCGAAACCTTGCGTCCCGAACCGACCGTCGAAGGCTATTCGACCCCGGGGGGATATTCGAGCCGGGCCGTGATGCCGATCGCCTTGCGGATGTGCATGGAGATCGCCAGCTTGATCCGCGACGAGTTTCCCAGCCGGACGCTCAGCGGCATCGGTGGGATCGAAACCGGGGCCGACGCTGCCCAATTCATCCTGCTCGGTTGCCAAAGCGTCCAAGTCTGTACCGGCGTCATGAAGCTGGGTTACCGCAGCGTGCAACCGATGATCGACGAGTTGCTCGCTTTTATGGAGCGGCACAGCTTTCAAACGATCGATGATTTTCGCGGCCACAGTCTTCAATACTTCACTTCGCATTCCGATCTGGTTCATCGCCAGGCCGCGGCCCGTGCGGCGCGACGTGGTGAGTCGAATCGAGCGCAGGTGGTCGAGGCCGATACCGACTGGGACGGTAACCATTTTGTCGACCAGAGCGACGCTCTGGCCCGCGGCTGATCCTTCCGTTAGAGGTCCCTTCAAGCGTGATGACCAAAGTGATACAGGCTGATGAACTTTCCTGGCACGCTCTCCCTGTCGAGCAGGTGTTGCGCGATCGTGAGGCCGAGCCTAACGGCTTATCCGAGCGGGAAGCCCAGCAGCGTCTCGAACGCTTCGGACGTAACCGGCTGCCGGAACAGCGACCGCCGACCTGGTGGCAGATCTTTTTGCGTCAATTCGTCAATCCGCTGCTGTTCATCCTCGGCTTGGCCGCATTGGTCGCCGTAGCGATCGGCGATTGGCCCGATGCGGCGTTCATCACCGCGGTGCTGCTGGTCAACGCGATGATCGGCGGTTATCAGGAATGGCGAGCCGAGCAGAGCAGCCGAGCGCTGCAAAAAATGCTGCACGTCCGGGCGACCGTCATCCGCGACGATAGCACTCGTGAAGTCGACTCGGAGGAAGTCGTTCCCGGCGATATCGTTCTGCTGGAATCGGGCAATCGAGTGCCAGCCGATGTCCGCTTGCTGTCGGCTCAATCACTCTACGTCGATGAGTCGTTCCTAACCGGCGAGTCGGCCGCCGTTGCCAAATCGAGCGACTGGTCCGGTCCGCCAGAGATCGCTGTCGCCGACCAACTCAATATGGCGTTCGCCGGTGCCGTCGTGACGCGGGGACGCGGCAAGGGGATCGTCGTCCGCACCGGAGCCGAAACGGTGGTCGGTCAGGTCGCCGAGAACGTCACCTCCGGACGCGTCGGCACTGCGCCGTTGCTCGAACGGATGCACGGGTTCGCACGGATGATCGCGGCGATCGTCTTGCTGATCGCCGTCCTGATCGGTGTCGCTGGCGTTTGGGTGCATGGCCGCGAGAACCTCACAGAGATCTTCCTGTTCACCATCGCCTTGGCCGTGGCCGCGATCCCCGAGGGCCTGCCGGCCGCGCTGACCGTTGCGTTATCGATCGGAACGTCCCGGATGGCGAAGCGGGGCGTGATCGTCCGCCGGCTCGCCGCGGTCGAAGGACTCGGCAGTTGCACGATGATCGCCAGCGATAAAACCGGCACACTGACCTGCAACGAATTGACCGTGCGGTTAGTCGTGCTCGCCGATGGCAAGCGATTGGATGTCACCGGTGAGGGGTTCGACCCGTCCGGCGAAGTCCGTGACGGTGAGCAGGCGATCGGGACGGACCAAATCGATGGACTCGACGATTTGATCATCGCTGGCATGCTCTGCAACGAAGCCGACCTCTATCACCACGAAGACCATTGGCAGTGGCGCGGGGACGCCACCGATGTCGCACTGCTCTCCTTGGGACGAAAGCTGGGAAGGTTACCGGAGGACGAAGCCGAGCGATTTCCTCAATTCCATGAAATCCCGTTCGAGGCCGAACACCGGTATGCGGCGACTTTCCATCGTCACGAATCGGGACGCCGCGTATTTGTCAAAGGGGCGAGCGAGCGGTTACTGCAAATGTGTCAGTTGCCCGCCGACCAGACCGCTCGCCTGAACGATCTCTCGGAATCGCTCGCCGCCGAAGGTTTTCGTGTGCTGGCACTCGCCGCCGGCGATGTGGCGGACGATTTTGACCCCGACGGCGAAACCGTGGATCCGTCCGGCCTGACGCTGCTCGGATTCGTCGGGATGGTCGATCCGCTGCGTCCCGGCGTCAAGGAGTCGATCGAGGCCTGCCATCGAGCCGGGATCCGGGTCTGCATGATCACCGGCGATCACCCGGTCACAGCGACCGCGATCGCCCGCGACCTCGGTATCGTCAGCGACGAACACCCGACAGTGACCGGCGATGAACTGAGTCGCCAGGACTCCGACGGGCTGCGTGAGACCGTCGATCGGCATACCGTCTTCGCCCGTGTCGCGCCCAAGCAGAAACTCGACCTCGTCCTCGCTGCCCAAGCGAGCGGCCACTTCGTCGCGGTTACCGGCGACGGTGTCAACGACGCGCCGGCGCTGCGGGCTGCCAACATCGGTGTCGCGATGGGCAAGTCAGGTACCGATGTCGCCCGCGAAGCGGCCGAGTTGGTCGTCAGCGACGACGATTTTTCGAGTATCGTCGGTGGGATCGAAGAGGGGCGAGTCGCTTACGACAACGTCCGCAAAGTTGTGGCGCAATTGACCGCCACCGGCGCCGCCGAAGTGATGTTGGTCTGTCTGACCCTCGCCGCCAGCGGCCTGTTCGTTTGGTTCAGCGGGCCCGATGGCAACGGCCCAGCGATCCTGTTGCCGCTGCTACCGGTCCAACTGCTCTGGCTGAATCTCGTCACCAACGGGATCCAGGGCGTCGCGTTGGCGTTCGAACCGAGCGAAGGTGATGTCCTCGCCCGCCGCCCGCGGCCCCCGCAGGAACCGATTTTCAACCGCCTGATGATCGAGCGGACGTTGGTCGCCGCGACCGTAATGGCTGGCGTCAGTTTCACCCTCTTCGTTTGGTTGCTTCGCCAGGAGTGGGAACCGGCCGCGGCCAGCAACCTACTGTTGTTGCTGATGGTGCTGTTCGAGAATATTCATGTCGGCAACAATCGCTCCGAAACCAAGTCGGCGCTCGCCTTTTCGCCGTTGCGCAGCCCCTATTTGCTCGCCGGCGTCGTCGGCGCACTGGCGATTCACATCTTAGCGATGTACCTGCCGCTGCTCCGCCGAGTGCTCGGCACCGAACCGGTCGGCTGGCAAACCTGGCTGGGGCTGTTGGTGTTGGCGTTGAGCGTATTCATCGCTATGGAAATTCATAAATGGGTGTGGGCAAAGCGTTATCCACCCTCCCATCAACAGTGACCGCACCGATTCCCTCGCAGAGCCCTTTCGCTGATGGCGATCGAAGACGAAATCCACGCACTCCGTGATCAGATCCGGCATCACGATCGGCTTTATTACATCGAGGCAACGCCCGAGATAAGCGACCTGCAGTACGATCGGCTGCTCGACAGGTTGAAGGATCTCGAGGCACAGCGGCCCGACCTGATGACGGCCGACAGCCCGACCCGCCGGATCGGTGACGCCCCGGTTTCCCACCTGCGGCAAGTCGCACATGCCGTCCCGATGTTGTCGATCGACAATACGTACAGCCGTGAAGAATTGGCTGCCTATTTTAAACGGACCGAAAAATCGCTCGCCGATGAGTCGATCCAATGGGTAATGGAATACAAAATCGATGGCGTCGCCGCTTCCGTACTCTATGTCGATGGCGAATTGCGGCAGGCGCTGACCCGTGGCAACGGAGAAGTCGGCGATGACATTACCCACAACGTTCGCACGATCGACGACCTGCCGGCGGTACTCACCGGTGACGACGTCCCGAGTCTGCTGGAAGTGCGTGGTGAGGTCTACATGACCGATGCTGACCTGGCCGATCTGAATGTTCGTCAAGTCGAAGCCGGACTCGAACCGTTCAAGAATACTCGCAATGTCACCGCGGGGACGATCCGTCTGCTCGACCCTCAAATCGCGCGATCACGAAAACTCCGTTTCTTCGCCCACGGTGTCGGACGAACCACGGGGCTTTCGGCCACCACCCACACCGAGTTTCTGAACCGCCTACGACAACTCGGTATCCCCGCGACCCCCGGCGTTCGCCGGCTCGACGACAGCGCCGCAGCCCTGGCCGCCGTCGCCGAACTCGAACAGGCGATGCCCGAATTGCCGTTCGAGGTCGACGGCATTGTCTTCAAAGTCGATTCGCTCAGTCAGCGAGAAGAATTGGGGCTCCGCAGCAAAAGTCCTCGCTGGGTTGTCGCTTACAAGTTTGAGCGTTACGAGGCCATCACGCGACTTCAAAGGATCGAAGTACAGGTCGGAAAGACCGGTACGATCACGCCTGTCGCCTATTTGGAACCGGTCGATATCGCCGATACCACCGTCAGCCGCGCCTCACTGCATAACGCCGACGAAATCGATCGGCTCGACGTCCGTATCGGCGACCAGGTCGTCGTCGAAAAGGCCGGTAAGATCATCCCTAAAGTGATCCGCGTCGAAAAGCATCTCCGCACCGAGCCGCTGCCAAAGTATCAATTCCCGACCCGCTGCCCGGTTTGTGACGAGCCGCTCGTACGTGACGATGGCGGCGTTTATATCCGCTGTCCCAGTCCCGTTTGCCCAGCACAATTGCGGCAACGGTTGATCTATTTCGCCTCAAGGACCGGGATGGATATCGATGGGCTAGGCGACAAAATCATCGACCAACTCGTCGACCATGCGATGGTTCAGAGCGTTGCCGATCTCTACCGGTTGACCGCCGAACAACTGATCGATCGCATCGATTTGGTGAAGGAAAAAAAAGCGGTCAAGTTGATCGCTGCGATCGAAGCGAGTAAGTCGCGGGGGCTGGCTCGCGTCCTGGCATCGATCTCGATCCGCCACGTCGGGCCGCGGGTCGCCAAATTGTTGGCGCGACGCTACCCGACGATCGCGGCCCTCCGCGGCGCCACGGCCGAAGAGCTGGCGGCGATCCACGAGGTCGGTGACCGAATCGCCACCAGCGTCTACGAATTCCTTCACTCGGCAAGCGGGATTCGCTTGGTCGACGAACTCGCCGTGGTCGGCGTATCGCTCCAGGAAGCGACGGCGACCGATCCGGAGTCCGGATCGCCGAATGGCCCCCTGGTCGGCAAAACGGTCGTCGTGACAGGGACGCTGTCGCGGTATACCCGTCAAGAGATCAAGGCTCTGATCGAACGGTTGGGCGGCCGCGCCGCAGATAGTGTTTCCAAAAAAACCGACTTCGTCGTCGCCGGAGAAAATGCCGGCAGCAAGCTGACCAAGGCCGAACAGCTCGGTTTGAAGGTGTTGTCCGAAGACGGCTTTGCGGAATTGATCGAGCAGGCTTGAAAAGCCGCTCACGATTTGGCGAACCGTCGCAGCAGCACATAGAACACGGGGGTCAGGAACAGTCCGCAGATCGTGACGCCGATCATGCCACTGAATACGGTGGTACCGAGGACCCGCCGCATCTCGAAACCGGCACCGGTCGCGATCAATAGCGGCACGACGCCGAGAATGAACGACAACGCCGTCATCAGGATCGGACGCAGCCGCAAGCGACAAGCCGCGACTGCGGCCTCGAAACGATCCTTACCCGCTTCCTCCTCCGCCTTCGCGAACTCGACGATCAAGATCGCGTTCTTGCAGGCCAATCCGATCAACACGATGAAGCCGATTTGCGTCAGCACATTGTTATCCATATCGCGAAACCAAACGCCGACGATCGCGAACAGCAAGACGAGTGGTACGATCAAGATGATCGCCATCGGCAGTAACCAGCTTTCATACTGAGCCGCTAACGCCAGGAAGACGAACAGTACGGCCAGCGGAAATAGGAATACGATCGTATTGCCGGCCTCGCGTTCCTGGTATGCGAGATCGGTCCACTCGAAACCGAACCCTTGCGGGAGCGAGAGGGTGGCGAGCCTTTCCATCGTCGCCAACGATTCGCCGGTACTGAAACCGGGCAGCGTGCTGCCGTTGAGATCCGCGGCCGGATAGAGATTGAAGCGGACCAAGCGATCGGGACCTGCCGTGTATTGAACGTCCACCACGGAGCCCAGTGACACGGTGGCGCCGCCCGCACTCCGGGTGCGGATCTTCAAAATGTCACTCGGCTCGTCACGAAACTCCGCTTCGGCCTGAGCCGTCACACGGTAGGTGCGACCGAGGAAATTAAAGTCATTGACATACAGCGACCCCAAATAAACCTGCAACGCCTCAAAGACATTGTCGATCGGGATGTCCAGCATCTGAGCCTTGGTGCGGTCGACGTCGGCATAGATCTGCGGCACACTCATTCGGAAATTGGTGAAGACCTGCAAGATTCCAGGTTGTTCATTCGCTTGAGCTACCATCGACTCGGTCACTTCATGGAGCCGATCGATTCCGGAGCCGCCGCGATCCTGCACGTACATCTTAAAACCACCGCCACGTCCGATCCCGCGGACCGGTGGCGGAGGGATGATGAAGACTTCGGCCTCGGTGATCGAGGCGACCTCGCGTCGCATCTCGGCAGCGATCACCTCGACGCCACGTCCCCTCGCGGCCCGTTGCTTGCTGTCCTCTAACGGCAGGAAGGTCACGGCCGCGTTGGGACTGATCGTGAACGTCGAACCGTTCAACCCGGCGATGCCGACCGCGTGCGCGACCCCGTCGACGCGCCCACCGATCTCGGCTACCTGACGCGTTACGACGTCGGTACGTGCCAGCGACGCCCCGTCCGGCAATCGGATACTGACGATCAAGTAACCCTGGTCTTGCTCGGGGATGAAGCCGGTCGGGACCATCCCGAAACTGCTGACGGTGCCGACCAACAGGATGCCATAGACCAGCATCGCCACGCCGGTCTTGCGAACCAATCGAGAGATCACCTTGGCGTAGCCTTCGCCGATGAAGTCGAATAGCCGATCGAAGCCGCGGTAGAACCACGAAAACAGAAAATCGACGATCCGGGTCGCCCGATTTCTCTCGGCATTGGCCGGCTTCAAGAGGATCGCACAGAGGGCCGGGCTGAGCGTCAACGACACGAACGTCGAGATGGCGGTCGAAATCGCGATCGTCAAGGCAAACTGTTGATAAAACTGGCCGCTGATGCTGGGGACGAAGACGGTCGGTACGAACACCGCGATCAGTACCAAGGTGGTCGCGACCAACGCCGATCCGACTTCGTCCATCGCCTTGTGAGCGGCTTCGCGTGGCGATAAACCTTCACGGATCAATCGCTCGACATTCTCGACCACCACGATCGCGTCGTCGACGACGATCCCGATCGCCAAAACCAGGCCGAATAGCGATAACGTGTTGAGGCTCACGCCGAGCAATTGCATCACCGCGAAGGTGCCGATCAACGAGATCGGAATCGCGATCACTGGGATGATCGTCGGACGCCAATGGTGCAAGAACAGGAAGACCGTCAGTACAACAAAAGCCGTGGTGATGAACAGCGTGTTGAACACCTCTGCGATCGACTCCTCGACAAAGTCGGTCGGGTTGTACGCGATCTCGTAGCCGATCCCGGCGGGAAAGTCCTCGCTCAATTCGGCGACCAACCGCTTGACCTCATTGGCCGTCTCGACGGCGTTGGTCCCGGGCCGCTGATACAGCAGAATCGCGACAGCCGACTTTCCGTTCAAGTAACTCCGCCGTGAATAGTCTTGCGCCCCCAGCTCGATTCGTGCTACGTCGCTCAGGCGGGTTACACGACCGTCCTCACCGCGTTTGACGATGATCGCGCCAAACTCGTCCGCCTCGAGCAACCGCCCCTGAGTGGTGACGTTCAATTGGAACGATCCCGCGTCGTCGATCGGCGGTTGTCCGATCACGCCGGCGGCGACCTGAGCGTTTTGCGCCCGGATCGCATCGATCACATCGCCCGCCGTGAGGTCGACGTGCATCATCCGCTCGATGTCCAACCAGACCCGCATCGAGTATTCGTTACCGCCGGCGATACGGATATCGCCGATGCCATCCAGACGCATCAGCGCGTCACGGACTCGCAGGAACGCATAGTTGCTGATGTAGAGTTGGTCGCGGCTGTTATCGGGCGAGTTGAGGTGAACCACCATCAACATGTCGGGGATCTGCTTTTGCGTCGTCACACCGATCTGTCGGACCTGTTCGGGCAATCTCGACTCGGCGACAGCGACCCGGTTCTGGACCAAGACCTGAGCACTGTCGAGATCGGTACCCAGCTTGAATGTCACCGTCAGTTGCATCGTGCCATCGGAGCTCGACGACGATTCCATGTACAACATGTTGTCGACGCCGTTCATCTCCTGTTCGATCGGCGTCGCCACCGTGTCGGCGATCACTTGGGGCGTGGCGCCGGGATAGCTGGCTTGCACGACCACCGTCGGCGGGGCCACCGGCGGGTACTGCGAGACCGGTAGCGTGAAATAGGTGATGCCACCGATCAAGACGATCAAGAACGAGAGGACCGACGCGAAAATCGGTCGCTCGATGAAGAAATGCGGAAACTTCACGACGCCGCCTCCGCCGCTCCGTCAACCGCTGTCGGTCGGGGCTCGTCAACCCTCGTCCCAGGCGATTCTCGGTTCGAAATCGTCTGCCGCTTTGTCGCCGGCAAGATCCACTCGGCACGCGGCAGCGGTTGATAATGATCGGGCAAGCCGTCCTCGACGACCTCCAATTCCTCCCACTCGACTTCGACTTCCATTTCGGAACGGACCTTCAACAGCCCCTCAATCACTATCGCTTCGTCACCACTCAAACCGGAACGAATCACCCGCAGCCCATCGACGATCGGTCCGGGGGTAACAACGCGGCGCTCGATCACACCGTCGACGACGATGTAGACGAACTGAGACGATTGGTCGGTGCTGATCGCGGCGTCTGGGATCAGCACCGATTCTCGAGGAGCACTACCGGGGATCCGAATCCTGGCAAACATGCCCGGTAACAGGACCTGGTCGGCATTCGGGAAAATGCAGCGAGCCCGCATGCTGGCTGTCTCCGCGTCGAATCGGTTGTCGACGAAATCCATGTGACCGCGATGCGGAAAACCCTGCTCATCGATCAAAGCTAAAAAAACCGGGTTCTTGGCGACCCGCGAACTTTCGCGGCCGCCGGATTGAGCCAGCCGGATGTATTTCAGCACGTCTCGTTCGTTAGCGTCGAACGTGCAGTAGATCGGCTCGACCGACGTGATCGTCGTCAGCAGCGTCGAACTCGATGTACCGCCACCGATCAGATTGCCTTCGGTGACGTACTGGCGACTGATTCGCCCGGCGACCGGCGCTTCGATACGCGTGTACTGCAAGTTCAATTCCGCCGTCTCGAGCCCCGATCGCGCCAATTCGATCGCCGATTCGGCCGTCACGATTTCGGCTTCCGCCGAACTGATCCGGGCTTCGCTAGCCTCCCGATCGGCCTTGGCCTGCAAAAATTCGGCTTCTCGCTCATCGACTTCCTCCTGCGATGCGGCGTCGCGAGCAAGCAACGTACGAGCCCGATCGACGCGGACCCTGGCGAGGCCCCATTTCGCCTCGGTCTGCGATCGATTCGCCTCGGCTTCTTGCAGCCCCGCCTGGGCCTGTTGTAACTGCGACAGCGCTTGATTGAGGACCGCCTTGGCGCCCGACAATTCCGCTTCGTACGGACGCGGATCGATCACGAATAGCAGTTCGCCGGCTTCGACGATCTGCCCTTCGACAAAATGAATCGACTTCAAGTACCCGCTGACTCGGGCTCGTACCTCGACGAAATCGACCGCTTCCATCCGCCCGGTGTAAGCATCCCACTCGACGATCTGTTTCGTGATCGGCCGGGCGACAATGACCGTCGGGGCCTGCATCGACGCTTCCTCGATCGCACCGCTGCCACAACCGACCAACAGCAGAATGGACCAAGCGAGGGCAGAGGGGCAGCGGGTGAAAAACCTCACTCCAGAAGGTCCTGCGGGTGACGAATCGCGTCGCATCGGCAACATGGTTTTCTCTTGAAGGCTCATTTCGTTTCACCAGAAGCGGCGATCGAGGCGCGTGTCTTATCGAGTAATTCGACTAACCGCAGCAACTCATCGCGGTCCAACTCGCCCATCAGCCGTTGCTCCAATGCTTCCAGTGGTTTCATCGTCTCGGCGGCTAACCGTCTGCCCGCCTCGGTGATCCGCACGTGAATCACTCGGCGGTCCTCTGCCGATCGCGTCCGTTCGACCAAGCCTTGTTGCTCGAGGTGATCGACCAGCGATGTGATCGCCGGAACGACCTGCAGCATCCGCTGCCCCATCTCGCCACAGGTCAACGGACGGTCGGCGAGAATCAGATTTCGCAGCAAATTAAAACGAGACAGCGTCAAGCCGTGCTCGCGAAAAAGTCGCGATAGCCGATTGTCGAGCTGGTCGCCGATCCGCAACAGGTTCAACAACGCCTCCTGCTCGATCGACCGGAACGGTACCGGGCGGAGCAGCTCTTCGTGCAGTTTCATACGCGTCTCGGACCGATCAGCAATCCACCAGTGATAATCTCACTAATAAAATACTT
>SKZY01000304.1 GCA_007127095.1 Planctomycetaceae bacterium | reverse complement strand
GTTGGGTTCATTCGCCGACTTCGCAAATCATGCATTTGAGGTAATCGGTTTCGGGACAGGAGGCCGAGATCGGGTGATCGGGTGACGCGCCACGGCTTTCCAGGATCGTGATCGGACGGCCACGACGGCGAGCGACGTTGCAGAGCATGTTGAGGAAATCGCTGCGCGACACCCGTCCCGAACAGCTGTTCGTGACCAACACGCCACCGGGTGGCAACAGATCGACGGCGGCGGCGTTGAGCTTTTGATAGGCCCGCAACGCCGCTTCGATCTGATGTCGTGAACCGGCGAACCGGGGCGGGTCGAGCACGACGGCGTCGAACGATTCGCCAGCGTTAGCGGCTTGGTTGAGGTAATCGAAGCAATCGGCTTTGACGAATTCGATGTTGGTGATCTCGTTGCGAGCAGCGTTTTCGGCGGCAGTCGCCAACGCTTTGTCACTGCCATCGATTCCGATAACCGTCGCTGCCCCGGCGGCGGCAGCGACCAGCCCAAACCCGCCTGCGTAACAGCAGACATCGAGGACGCGACGACCACGCAGGTAGTGCGCGGCCGCGGCGTGATTCGCTTGTTGGTCAAGGTAGGTGCCGGTTTTCTGGCCACCGAGCAGATCGACACTCCAGGAGAGCCCATTTTGGCGGAACAGCAATGGACCGCCCGGCTGTTCTCCCCGGACCCACTGGTCGGTCTGGGTCAGCCCTTCGTGCGATGCCGTCTTTTCGTCGATCCGCAGGCAGATCCCGGCCGGTTGCAGCGTCGCCTGCAGATGATCGAGGATCGCTTCGCGGTAGTGATCGAGTCCGCCAGAGGTGATCTGGACACTGAGGTAATCCGCGTACCGATCGACCACCAACCCGCTGAGACCATCGGATTCGCTGAACACGATCCGCTGGGCACCGTCGGCAGCGGCGGCTCCGATCAGTTCGCGGCGGGCGATCGCCTGGTCGATCCGATTTCGGATAAAGCCAGCGTCGAGCGATACTTCTTGGTCCCAGGTGTAGAGCCGAAGCCTCAACCGGCTCCGCGGATTGACCAACCCGCGGGCGATCCATTGACCATCGGGGCCGGTCAGGTCGACTACCTGGCCGCTCTCGAGATCGCCGCCATCGTGAGCCAACGAACTGAGATGGACCCACGGATGGCGGGACAGGAAGGGGAATTGCCGCGACGGTTTCACGGCCAGGTACGTCGGTTGATCGGTAGGCACGGTGCTGATTCGCTCGGTTGAAGTCGGTAAGTCGTGGCACGTATCCTGACGCCGATCGGAAACACGGACTAGTGGTCCGCCGGTCTCGACGTTGCCAATCACCGACACGCGTGAGTGTCACGCCCTGAAGTACGCCTGGGTGGCACACCCTGAGGTACGCCTGGGTGGCACGCCCTGAGGCAAGCCGGGGTGGCACGCCCTGAGGCTCGCTTGGGTGGCACGCCCTGAGGCACGAAGGGCGTGAGCCGTAAGGTGAACGTAAGAACACGGCTCGGCGTGCCAACGATCCACAAAGCCGCTGCGATGACGCCAACCGTGGGAATGGCCCCCACGCCCATCGCTTTGGGCTCTGGGCGTGCCACCCTAGGGCACGCTTGGGTGGCACACCCTGAGGTACGAAGGGTGTGAGCCGTAAGGTGAACGTAAGAACGCGGCTCGGCGTGCCAACGATCCACAAAAGCCGCCGCGATGACACCAACCGTGGGAATGGGCCACACGCCCATCGCTTTGGGCTCTGGGCGTGCCACCCTGAAGCACGCTTGGGTGGCACACCCTGAGGTACGAAGGGTGTGAGCCTAAAACGCGGCTCAGTGACGCCGCCACCGATACCGAACCGAGCACCGCGATTGAAGCCGAGGGGCAGAATCGGCCGATAACCATCGAGTCGACCCGGATTAGCCCGGTTCGATCCGCAACCGCTTTCCTGTCTTACAACCGCGAGCGAAATGATGACTCACGTCGTGACCCAGCCTTGTGATGGATGCAAATACACCGATTGTGTGGTGGTCTGCCCCGTCGAGTGTTTCTATGAGGGCGAGACGATGTTGTACATCCATCCCGAGGAGTGCATCGATTGTGAGGCCTGCGTACCGGAATGCCCGGTGGAGGCGATCTATCACGAAGACAACGTCCCCGAGGAGTGGCAGCGTTACGTTCAAATCAACGCTGATCAGTCGGAGACGTGTGAAGTGATCACAGAAAAGAAAAAGCCGTTGGCCGATTCTTAGACACCGTCACGATCGGGCGACGAGGCGACTCGGCTGACGATCGTTTCGGTCGCCTTCGCCAACTCCTCCTCATCGGCGACCTCCAGCGTTTCAAGCCCGGCCAGGCTGCGGAGCCAGGTCTCTTGGCGGCGAGCCAGTTGGCGGCTGTGGGCAGTAACGCTGTCGATCGCCGCCTGCCGGTCGCAGCGGCCGGCGAGCAGATCGATGACTTCGCGATAGCCGACCGCGATACTCGCTGTCCGGCTCAACTGCCTGTGCCGTCGGAGCAATTCGCGGACTTCGTCGATCAAGCCGGTGGCGAACATCGACTCGACGCGGTCGGCGATCCGCTGGTGCAGCAGCGGGCGTGGCCAATGAATGACGAACCGACGCCCGCTGTCAGGCTGCGGAAACCGGTCGAATTGCGTCTGCCGATGGCTCAGCGGCTTTCCCGTCAGGTAAGCGACTTCGAGGGCGCGGGTGATCCGCCGCGTATCGCTGGGGTTGAGCCGATGCGCCGACAGCGGATCGACTTGCCATAATCGCCGGTGCAACGACTCGGGGCCATGGAGTTCCAAATCGGCCTCGACGGCTCGGCGGAAGTCCCAATCGGCGGGCGGTCCGGGGTCGAATCCGTGCAGCAAGCCTTTGAGGTACATCGGCGTCCCGCCGGCCAGGATCGGGACCCGGCCACGCCGGCGGATGTCGTCGATCGCCTGCCAGGCCTCTGTCAGATAGGTCGCCACGCTGTAGCTTTCCGATGGGCAGGCGACATCGATCAGGTGGTGCGGCACGCGGCAGCGGTCGGCGGCGGTCGGCTTGGCCGTACCGATGTCCATCCCGCGGTAGACCGCGATCGAGTCGACCGACACGATTTCGCCGCCAATCCGCTCAGCCACCTCGAGTGCGACACCCGATTTGCCACTAGCGGTCGCCCCCGTGATCACCACCACATCGCCGTCGATCGGCGGCAGCGTTGTAGCTTCAGCGGATTTTATCGGTTGATCCATCGGCGGTTCGGTAGACTTCGGGTGACGGATCGTGGGGGGCGAGCGTTCACAAATAGCGGCTTTGTCGCCGATCGCGTGGTATCCTTAAGGACAATCAATCGCACAATTTCATCGTCAGGCGGCGGTCCGCCAAGCATCGAGCGGTTCGGGTGACGGGTCAATCTGATGGGTTTTACCTACTTCAAACGATTCAGAATGGAACTCGACCTCGATCGTCCGTTATTCGAGGCGCCAGCTTGTCCTCCCGGTTACCAATTGCTCCCGTTTGACGAATCGTTGGTCCGCGACCATGCCGCTGCGAAGTATCTCAGTTTTCGCTCCGAACTCGATGTGACGGTATTTCCCTGTCTGGGGCGGCGTGATGGGTGTTTACGGTTGATGCGGGAGATCGTCCATCGGGGCGGCTTTGTCCCCGCCTCGACCTGGTTGTTGCGCTATCATGCGGCCGACTCGGCGCGTCCCGAACCGATCGGGACGGTGCAGGGAATCCGTTTTGACGGTTGGGGCGGGATTCAGAACTTGGGCGTCTGTCAGCGGCACCGTGGCTTGGGGTTAGGGACGTTGTTGTTGCGGAAGGCCGCCGAGGGGTTTCGCGACGTCGGATTGGGAGGAATGCACTTAGAGGTCACGACCGACAACACCGCGGCGGTCCGGTTATACGAAAGGTTGGGATTCCGTCGAGCCAGGGTCGTTTATAAAGCGGCCGAGGTGGCGATGGCCTGAGCCAAGCGGTAAACTACAAGTAAATCCGTCGACCGGTTACCCTGCCACCGCGATTCTCGATCGGTGAAGCCAACCTCGTGATCTCGTGCTCGGCAGCTTCCGGACCTCGAAACCTTGGGCGGGCAATCCGGTTCTCGCTCCCGCCCTCCGTCGCTCCAACGAGTTTGCTGCCGTGGCACAGGCCCAGACGATCTTTGACGAAAACTTTTTGACGATTCGAGCCAAGTTGATCGAGGTCGCCGCGGCGCTCGATCGGCTCGATCGGGCCGCCGAGGATGACGGGGAATCGGTCGAGGCGATCGACGATTTGCCTCGACGTCCCGAAGTGGAGGAAGCGATCCGTACGCTGTTGAGGGGCTCGGTCGAGCCGGGGCAACGGGCGGCGTCGCTCCAGCGGTTGTTTTCGCGAGCCTACGAACCCGATTGGCGGCAGCGGTTTCGACTCTGATGGCCCCGCAACAGTCACCGGCTGTTGTCGTAAATAGCTTTTGCAGAAGGTTTCAGGACAACCATGGACTACATCGACCCCCACATTCACATGGTGTCGCGGATCACCGACGACTACGCCACGCTCGCCCGGATGGGCTGCGTCGCGGTCAGCGAACCTGCCTTTTGGGCCGGATTCGATCGCGGTAGCGCCGACGGGTTTCGTGATTATTTTCGGCAATTGACCGAGGTCGAGCCGAAACGGGCAGCGACCTTCGGGATTCAGCACTTCTGTTGGTTGTGTATCAACGCCAAAGAAGCCGAAAATGTCTCGCTGTCGCGGGAAGTGATCGCGATGATCCCCGAGTTCCTCGACGCGCCGGGCGTGCTGGGGATCGGCGAGATCGGATTGAACAAAAACAC
>SKZY01000068.1 GCA_007127095.1 Planctomycetaceae bacterium | reverse complement strand
GTCGTCAGCGGCGGGACGATGACGCCTCCTTGCCCCCTCCTACCGATCAGGTCATCGCCGAATCCGCGGAAACGGTGTAGCCCGACGAAGTCGAGTTGAGGCAGTAAGAAGTTCCTCGCCGCGATCACCTGAAACTCGCGCCGGCGAATTTCGAGCTTTTGCCTCCGCAATTCGGTCCTTCTCACCATCGATTCGCTGACGATCTCGTCCCAGTCGAAGACGACGCGAGCCAGAACGGGGTCGAGTGTCGGCCGCAGAAGTCTGCCGTCATTCAGCGGGACTCCCATCAGCAGGCGGAGCTTGCGTTCGGCGACATGAATTCCGAGCGATCCGCGAAAGGTCCCACCGCGGCTGCCGTTGTTGGCCTGGGTCCCTTCGACCAACCGTCCGCCGAGTGAGTTTTGGACTTCGATCTCTAACGCATAGAACTGGGCTTCGGCCAACGCTTCCTGCTCGGCGACTCCGCCGGGCAGGTTGGCGCCGCGGGCGCGGATCCGCTTGAGGACTTGCAGCGTTCGATCACGGGCAGCCTTCCGCGTGTCGAGCATCCGATAGGCGAAGTAGAGATCCCAGTAGGCGTTCTCGATCTCGTTGACCAGTCCACGCAGTTTCTGTTCGAACTCGAGCACACCGATGTCGGTTGTCAGTCGCGCCATGACGACGCCGTTCAGATTGCCTGGAGCGGCCCCCGGGCCGGCGATCCGATTGAATCCGGTCCCACCGCCTCGCATCAACGGATGCCGGACTTCTGCCTCCAGCTTCGTCGTCCAGGCATTGAAAAATACGTTTCCGGGCAGATTGTTGTTGTCGTAGTCGATGATGTTGCGAAGCGTGTAGCTGGTACCGGTGGCACCGCGTTTGGTCAGTTCGACTTGGTAATTCCCCAAGTCCTGTTGGATCAGATTCGCACCGCCGCCGAGGAACCGGTTGTTGACCGCGCGGTCGTTGTTTTCAAAGACCGCCAACGCTTTGAGCTGGGCATCAAACTTGCTCAAGGCCGCGTCGACCCCGAAACGCGGATCGGTTTCGCGGAGCGCCGGGTCATAGATCGTCGACACAGATTCGGGTGATCCGACCAGTACCCCACCGATATCCCTCAGTACGGTGGCGTTTTGCAACGCGATGTGAACCGCCTCTTCTGGGGTTATATCCCAGTATTCGGTCGCCTCATCGTAGACGGTAAATGGCACCGCGGACGGGTCGGCCTCGGCGGGTTGGCTTGACACGTCGTAGCTGATCCGATTAGCCAATGATTGAGCGAAGTCGGTTTCCTGGCGAACTTTGAGCTTCCGCACACTCGCTTCACAGCCGGCGACCAAGGTCAGCGCAGCTGCCAATCCGACCGCCCAACGGCGACCGGCCTGACGTCGACTTTCGGCCCTAAGGCGACCGTCGGGAGCTGGATGGACGTAAGACAAAACCCGTTCTCGGGGCAAGGGTAGGGAATCGAGGAAGGGAATCGCGAAGAATTGGCTCGGTCCCGCCTCGCTGCCGAACGATCAGTGTTGGGGACGATACGGTTTCGTTTCTCCTGCTTCGGCACTACCGATGCCGCATCATTCGTACAATCGTCAAAATTGATCCAATTGTCACATCAACCCGGAGCGGGCGACGCCCGCCGAAAGCGGATACCGACCGATGACAGGCGAACGCTCTCCCGATGTCGGCGTCGCTGTCGTTCGGCCGCCGGGCGATCTCAAAACGAGATTTCGAACCGTTGCCGAACTCTCGAAGCGGGAAGTTTCGCCGGCCGAGTTCTTCAGCACTGTGTTGAGCCTGCTGGACGTCGACCTGGCCGCGGAATGGGCGGCGGTTTGGACGCTGCAAGCGGGGAATTGGCAACCTTTCGTCTGGCGGGCGGCCGCTGGAGATTCCGCCCGGTCTCGGATCGTTGCCGAGGGATATGCCGTCGTCGCCGAGGCTGCCGTTGGCGATTTCGCGTCATGCCAGCGAACCACGCTCACCGATTCGCTGGTACTGATCACGCTGCCGATACCCGGGGAACAGACGGCGGTGATCCAGACGGCTGTTTCCAGTCTTCCGGTTCGTCGCGGCGATGCCGTGAGCCGTCCGGCGGTCGCTCCCGAAGTCGCGGAGGAACTGCTCGAGGCTTACGGCCAGTTGTGCGAGGACTTCGGTCGTAACCGTGGTTGGCGTCAAGCGAGACGTGAATCGCTCCGCCAGCAGCGATTGGCTCAGGCCGGAGCAGCGATTCACCGCAGTCTCGATCGTACGCAGACCGCCTATTCGATCGTGGCCGAGACGGCAGCCTTGACCGGTTGTACCCGCGTTTGCTTGATCACGAGTCGTCGCGGATCGTTTCGAGTCGCTGCGATCAGCGGTATCGCGACGGTCGATCCGCGGTCAGCGCCGGTTCGGACCCTGAACCGACTCGCTACCGCAGTGAAACTCAGCGGCGAACCGCTGATCCATGGGATCGAGCCGGTGACGTTGCCGGAGCAACTGGCCGAGCCGCTCGATGCCTACCTCGATTGGTCGCATGCCCAAGGGTTGATCGCTTGGCCGCTGCGGTCGCCCACCGGTGACGGCGTGAAAGATGTCGCGACATCACGCCAGGCGTCGCCGGATGGGTCCGAGGCGGGGGGCGCGTCTTCATCGTGTCCTGGGGTGATCGTGATCGAGACCGACGATCCCCGGCAACTTTCGCGATTGCTGGATGACGTCAGGGAGCTCGCCCCCCGATTCGCGACCGCTTTGTCGAATGCCGAGCGGTATAGCGACCTACCGCTGCGGCGTGTGGGCGAACGGTTACGAGCCATCCGTGACGCGTCGCCCTGGCGGACCGGTACGCGGTTGAGTGTCGTTGTGGCGACGGTGACGGCAATGATCGCCGCGTTATTACTGATTCCAGCGCCGCTAAAAATCGAGTCGCCGGGGACGCTGGAACCGGCCGAAGTTCACAACGCGTTCGCACCCCGCGATGGTTATGTCAGCGAAATATGGGTCGAACAGGATCAACCCGTCGCCGCCGGCGAACCGCTGCTGCGGATCGAGTCACCCGACCTTGAGCTGGAATTACGTCGTATCGAAGGGGCGATCGAATCGACGCAGAAGGAGTTGCGGGCTGCCGAATCGGCACGGCGACGTGGCGGCACGACTGTGGCAGAGGCCGATCGACCGGGCGGCTTCGCCGCCAGCGAGGCGAAACTGAGGGCGGTGTTGGAAAGTCACCAACGCCAGCAGGAATTGCTGCGGCAGGAGCAGCTGGCATTGACTTTGCACAGCCCGCTGGACGGTCAAGTGTTGACCTGGCGGTTGCGGCAAACGCTGCTCGGCCGGCCGGTTCAACGAGGGCAGCGGTTGGTACGTGTCGCCGCCCAAGAGAGTCGTTGGACGCTGTCGCTCGAGTTGCCCGACCGAGACATCGGCCACGTGTTGGCAGCTCGCGATCGAATCGGGCCCGAGCTAGCCGTCAGCTACCGCATCGCCACCGACCCGCAACGCCTATTGACCGGGCGGCTGAGCGCCATCTCGGCCGTCACCGACATGTCGGACCGGGGTGAGCCGATCGTCGACGTCACGGTGGCGATCGATCGTGACGACTTGCTGACCCCTCGGGCCGGGGCGCAGGTTCGCGCGGAAATCGACTGCGGCCCACACGCCTTGGGATACGTCTGGTTCCATCGTTTCTGGGATCTGATCCGATCCTGGATCACCTTTTAGCCATGATCCTTCATCGAAACGGACTGATGACATACCGTTCTGAAATCCTGACCTACCGTGTCCAGCCAGGCTGGTTGTTGCTCGTCGGCTGGTTGTCGATCGCGGCGTCGAATTGCGTCGCCTGGTCACAATCCGAGTCGGAGCCTACCGGTGCAACGGTGACGGTACCGCGAGTGCTCGTCACCCCGATCAGTGAAACCGAGGTGCCGGCCCAGGTGCCCGGCGTCCTCGCCGCGGTCTCGATGCAGGTTGGTGACATGATCGAAGCCGGCGCGGTGCTGGCTCGGGTCGATGACGCCGAGGCCCGGATGACGGAAGGACTGGCAGAAGTGGCGTTGGAAATCGCCGAAATCGAGGCTGCCGGTGAACCGTTGATCGAGGCCGCCGAGGCGGCTTACGAAGTCGCCAAGAATAACCTGCGGCGGGCTGAGGAGTCGCTGGAAAACTTCCGGCGGAGCATCTCGCAGGCTGAGTTGGATGATTATCGACTCAAGGCGACGGAGGCGAAAACGTTTCTTTGGCAGCAACGGCGCGACGTCGAGGTCGCCGGACTGACTCGGCGTTTGCGGCGGCAAGAACTCGAATTGGCCAGTGACCTGACACGGCGGCATTCGATCGTCGCCCCGGTCGGCGGAATGGTCAAAGCGGTCGAGCGAGAACTCGGGGAATGGGTCGTCCCCGGTCAATCGATCGTGACGATTCTGCGGTTGGATCGTTTGCGGTGTGTCGGGTTCATCGCCGCTGATTTGGTCAGTGAGGCGCCGCGGCGTGCCAGCTTGGTTGGTCGGGACGCCACCCTGTTCATCCCCGCTCCCGATGACACGGCCGCCCGACGGTTCTCCGGGACCGTGACCTTTGTCGACCCTGAAATCGAACCGGAGAGCGATCAGGTTCGAGTCTGGGTGGAAATCGAAAACGAGGACCTGAGGCTGCGCCCCGGCGATCGCGGGACGCTGGAGATCGATTGGCCGGCCGCGGCCGGCCGCTGAAAGGGAGTTTGATGACGCGAACCGTTCGCCCACGAGCCCTGCAGCCACCCGGCAGCCCGCCACCGACGAAGCAGCCACCCGCGAAGCATCAGGGGGCCGGCCGGATCGACGTGCGAATCAATCCGGGGTTGTCGGCTATCGAATCTTGGACCCGTCGTGGGCCGGTATGGTTGCTGAGCGATCCGGTCACACGGCAATATCACCAACTGCTCGACGACGAGTATCAGTTGCTGCGGATGCTGGATGGCAGTGTCAGCTTCGCGGCGCTGAAGGAACGATTCGAGCGGCGCGACCCCCGTCGGTTTCTCGATCGCGAACGCTTCGACCAGTTGATCGGTCGCTGGTACCGGGAAGGGCTGGTCGAATCGCGGTTGCCGGGTCAAGCCGATGTGTTGCTGAATCGTCGCCGTGAAGATCGCCGCCGGCGCCGCTGGCAAGCCTGGCAAAATCCGTTGGTGATCCGGCTGCCCGGATTCGACCCCGGCCGCTTGCTGGGCCTCGTCACGCCGGCGATGCGATGGCTCTTTTCGCCGGCTGCCGGCTGGGCAGCTGGCGTCTTGATTCTGGTCGCGGCGGGGCTGGCCGTCAGCCGACTCCCCGAATTGCTGCAGCGGTTGCCGACACTCGAACAGTTAGCCACACCATCGAGCCTGTTGATCGTTTTGGTGACGACCGTCACGGTCAAAACCTTGCACGAACTCGGCCATGCGGTCGCTTGCCGACACTACGGCGTTGAACCGAAGGAGGTCGGTCTGTTGCTGTTGTTGTTTACCCCCTGTTTGTACTGTGACGTCTCCGACGCCTGGCGGCTGTCAAACCCGCGGCAACGAATGGTGATCTCGGGTGCCGGCATGTACATCGAATTGCTGTTGGCCGCAGTCGCGCTGTTCGTTTGGTGGTATTCACAACCCGGAGTCATCAATCAAATCGCGTTGACGGTGATGGTGCTCGGATCGGTCAATACGCTTTTGATTAACGGCAACCCGTTGCTCCGATACGACGGATACTACTTGTTGTCCGACGGGCTCGGTTTGGTGAATCTGTGGCAGCGATCGCGTCAACGCGTCTCCCGCGGCTTGACACGGTTGTGGGTCGGGATCGCCTCGCCCGACGAGTACGGCGACGACCGCACCACCTCGCGGCTGCTCTGGCTATACGGATGGACTTCGATCCTCTACCGGTGGGCCGTGCTGAGCGTCATGTTAATCGTGTTGTACCGTTGGCTTCGGCCGCTGGGGATCGGCTCGATCGCGGTCGGTATGGCGGTTTGGTTGGTCTGGTTTTCGTTGATCGTCCCTTGTTTTTCCTGGTTGCAGCGGATGGCTCTGATCACCAACCGGCGTCGCATAAGCCGCATTCGTCTGTTGGTGGGATTGGCGGTGGTGACGACCGTCGTCGTCGCGATTTTGTCGCTGCCGTTGCCTAACCGGATGCAGGCATCAGCGATCCTCCGGCCGGCTGAAGCGGCGGAGTTGTACGTTTCGGTCCCGGGTACTTTGGTCGAGATTCTCCATCCCGACGGATCGTCCGTCCGCAAGGGCGATGTCGTGGCGAAGCTTGACAACCGCCGGTTGCGGGTCGAGCGGTTGCGGTTGGCGGGCGAATTGCAACAGGCCGAAGCGTGGGCGGATCACCTCGAGGCGCGAGGTGCGACCGACCCCCAGTCACGGGCCGAAGTACCCACCGCTCTCGCCCGTCGTGACGACTTAGCCGGCCAATTGCGACAGCTCGACGCCGATTTGCAGCGGCTAGAACTCCGGGCCGGCCGCGACGGGATCGTTTGGCCTGTCGCCAAAACCACCCCACCGCTCGACGACGACCACCTGGCTGATTGGACCGGGGCGCCGTTGGACGAACAAAACCTGGGGGCGTTTTTCACCACTGGCACCCATGTCGCTTCCGTCGGTCCGGCCGACCGCTGGCAGGCGTTGTTGTACGTCGAACAGGATCGGATCGAGTTTTTGAGTCCCGGCTTGAGCGTGCGGGTCTTTCCGGTCCACCTCCCCGGTGTGGCTCTCGACGGGACAGTTACCTCACTGGCCCGGATCAACGCCGATTCGGTTCCGCCTCAGTTGGCGGATCGGCTCAATGTCCGATCGAGTCGGGATCCCGTTTCGGGGTTCTTGCCGCCGACGCGAGTCTATCAGGTCGAAGTCGAGATCGACGGGCCCCGCCGCGACATGACAGCCGACGCCCGGGCTGATGCGACGGTCTGGTTGCCCCGCAGAAGCCTGCGGGAACTAGCCGATCGCTGGATCGCCGAGACCTTTCGGTTTTCCTGGTAAGGCCTGCCCAAGCGATCACTGCAGGCCCCGCGCGATTACAGCAGGACCCGCGCGATCACGGCAGGATAAAGATCAACCCGAGGACCACCGCGGTCTGGGTCAAAGCGCCACGTCGGTCCCACGCGGGCAGCGTCCGTTGGCGATGGCCGTACCGCCCAGCCTCGAAGGGGTGCGAATATTGATAGAGCCGGCCCGGATTTTCGATCGCCATCTGATAGGGCAGCGTCGCGACAGTCGCGCCGAAATGGGCGGCCGAGCAGAGCGGTTGCAGTCGTGGAAACCGACTGGTTCCGTAACGTTCCAAATTCGTGTCTTCGAAGTAGTGCGGTTGATGCATGGCCGAGGAACGGAGCGGCGAAATCGGCGTCCAATTTTGATAGGAGGCCGAGTGGGCGACTTCGATCGTTTCGACATCGGGAACCGAGAGGTCGGGCCGGTCGCTGGCATCGACATCGGCACCGGTCAGACTGGTACCGATCGATCCGCTGGCGGTCAGCGAGCCGATCGGCTTGAACCCGGCCAACTGGCTCGGCGGATCGATTCGGCCCCGCGGTCGAGTCGGCGACAGCAGCCGAGCGGGCGATGTCGGTTGGGCGGGCGACATCGGGATGTCGAGTGTCGTCGAACTCGCGGAGGGCGTCGGCGTCGGTGGGGGTAGCGCGGCATCCTGGGCGATCGTGGCGTTTAGGCTGATCGCCCAAGCCAGTCCGCCGATCGTGGCCATCGCGAGCCACCGTCGAAATGAAAGTTTCATCATTGAATAAAAGCCTCCCTGTTCGGCTTCGCCGCCTCTGCCAGCCCCTGCTGAAAACGGTTTCCTATCGGATCGGGCCGCCGCTTCACCCTCGGACCACGTGGATCACTTCGCGATCCTGCCGCACTCGCCATCCTGGCGTTCGCGAGTGAACTGTCGGTGCTATCGACCCCGCGGCGACAATCTCCGCAACTTGCCGCGGCGTCTGGTCGTGCGCGACAGATTCGGTTTTAGGCGCGAGAGCTGAAGATCAGGGATAATCGTGTCAACCATGAGTTCGATCGGGGTGGAAAAATGCCGGTCGTAGCCGCTGGCCTGATCAGGGTTAGAATGCGGGGAGCACGGATGACACCGAAGGGGAAATCCTTCACTTTCCTGGAACACTTTGCCGGTTGTAGACGAATCAACCACGACGCGGTGTGCGACGAATCACGACGGTAGGCCAGATAGCCATGCAATCTCTTAAACGTTTCCGCCTCCTTCAATGGCTGTCCGAACGGCGTCGGCGGACCGACGCGAGGCAGGATTCGGCGGTCGCCGCTGATGCCGTTGTTCTCACCGCTGCGCGACGCGACCACTACCCCCGTTTGTACCCCTCACGACTCGAACCGCGGATCGTGCTCAACGGTGCCCCATTGGTTGCTTTGGATGTCGGCGGCGCCGCCGGTTTCGATCTGGGTGGGGCGAGTGCTGGCGGGGCTGATTGGGTTGGCAGCGATGCCGGGGCGTTCACCGCCGAGGCTCTCGGAGGCGAAACGGACACTGCCGCCCCGGATACCGACCCTGCGAACGGTCTCGATGCCGATTCATCAGCGGTTGAAGTAGCCGAGGGCGACGGCCTGACGGAAACCGATTTCACGGTCTACGTCGGAGAGGGCGAGACCTTGGGCGGAATTGGGCCCGTCGGTGGCCCGGTCGTGGTCTCCGCAGGTGGGACGCTCGCACCCGGCCACAGTCCGGGGACCCTCGAGATGGAAGGTTTGTCGTTGGAGGCCGGCGCGACGTTCGATGTCGACATCGAAGGGCCGCTGCCGGGTGTCCAGTACGATCAGGTGATTGTCAGCGGTACGGTCGATCTCGGTGGCGCCACGCTCAATTTGCTTGTCAGCGAGTTTGACGTCGCCGATGGGGCCGAGTTTTTGCTGATCGACAACGACGGTACCGATCCGGTCATCGGCACTTTCGCCGATTTGGCCGATGGTTCCGTGGTCAGCGATGATTTCGCCGGCAGCGGTAAAATCGCCCGGATCTCTTATTTTGCCGGTGACGGTAACGACGTGGCGATCATCGTCGATCAGACGATCGGTGTGGTCGATTTGCTGGACAACGGCAGCGAGAACAGCGTCGAAGTCGTCTCGGTCGAGGGGACGATCCAGGTTCGAGTCGACGGCGAAGTGGTCGCTGCTTGGGTCGGCGAAGGAATCGAAGGGCTGACTATCAATGGGGTGTCCGGCGTCAACGATACGGTTACGCTCGATTTCAATACCTATCCTGAATTGCTCGCGATCGGTTCTTTCACGATCGACCTCGGCGGTGATATCAATGATCGGTTGGTCGTGATCGGCGACGGGTCTGCGATGACGATCGACTACACTGCTGCGGGCAGCGGAGAAATCTCGTTTGGCTCGGCGATGATCGCATTCGCCGGAATCGGCAACAACACGCTGGTTGTCGACGGCACCGATGATCTGACGCTCAACTTCGGCGACACCGCGGACAACATCCTGTTCGCCGATCACGCCACCGCGGGCGTTTCGCAGGTGTCGGGTGACAATTTCGTTTCCACCCAATTCGGTAACCCGGCCGACCGGCTGACCATCAACCTCGGCAATGGTGGCCAAGCGGTTACGTTCAGCGGCTTGGACGCGGCGTTCAACCCGTCGCTGGGCGTCGCGATCTTCGGCGGTAGCGGCGATGACACGGTCGTGATCGATTCGCTCGGCAACGGGTTCGACCGCAACCTGCAGGTCGACACCGGCGACGGGACCGATTCGGTCACCTTCGGCGGCGCGGTCACGGTCGAAGACCTCGCGATCGCTTCGGCCTCGATCGGCCAGAGTGCAGCGATCACGGTCAACGGTTTGAGTTCGTTCGATGCCGGCGACGGCACCCTGGTACTCGATGCGGTCGGCAATTCGTTCGCTGGCGCGGTGACGCTCAGCAACAGTCATGCGGACGGCGCCACGCTGCGGGCGGCCGGACAGGTTAATCTCGGGGCGTCGACGATCGCGGGCGGGCCACTGGTTGTGCGTGCGACCGAGCTCCAAGTCATCGGCGCCGTCACGGCGATCGGTGGGATCCTCGACGGTGGCACCGGCCAGATGCGTAATTCCGCAGCCGGTACGATCGATTTCGGCTCCGCCGACGCCGAGATTGTCGGTGATTCGGTCACCTTCGCCGCCTCCATCACGGGAACGGCCGAGCTGACGATTCGCCCGACCACCGACGATATCGACATGGGACTCGGTTTCGATGCCCCGAATAATGGCGGTACCTTCCGGCTCGGCCAGATCGGATTGAATAATCTCTCCAACAGCTTCAGTTCGGTTACGATCGGCAATCTGACGTCGGGAACCGGTTTCCTGACGATCGACAACGCCACGTTCTCGGCGGCGAATTTGGGTGGGACATTGACGATTGTCGCCGGCTCGATCAGTGTCTCCAACCTGTCGGTCGACGGTTCGCTGTCACTGATCGCACGCACCGGAACGATCATCGATGGCGGCAGCGGGTTGGTCGGTGGCGACGTTTCTCTCAGGGCGGCCGGAGTGATCGGCAGCCCCGGCAATGGTTTGTCGCTCGACGTCGATACCTTGACGACCGACACGACCGTCGCCAACAGCGATCAATTCCTGGCATTGGATGGGTCGGTCACCCCCGCGGCATCGGGCCTCAATGCCGGCAGCGGTTCGATCACCTTGCTCGGCGGGACGTTGCTGATCACCCCCACGTCCAATGTCCTCAGCGAACTGATCGTCGAAAACACGGCGACGCTAACCGGTAGTGGCACGATCGCGGCTCCGGTCACGGTCGCGGCCGGCGGGACTTTGTCGCCGGGTGACGGCGTCGGCGTGTTGACCCTCGAAAACTTGACGCTCGACACCGGCGCCGAGGTGCAAATCGATCTCAACGGGACCCTGGTCGGCATCGATTACGACCAACTCGATGTCATCGGTTCGGTCCTGCTCAATCAAGCTTCGTTGCAGATCAACCTCGGCTTCATGCCGACGATCGGCGACTCATTCACATTGATCGCGAACGACGGCGTCGATCCCGTATCGGGCACCTTTGCGGGACTGGTCGAAGGTCAGATATTTGACGTCCTAAACGGCGTGAATTTTGGCGTCTTCCAGATCAGCTACCAAGGGGGCGACGGCAATGATGTCGTGGTAACCGCGATCGACCCGGGCGAATTGACATTCTCAGGAACCGCCGGGGCAGACGAGTTTCTTATCGTCCGCGATGACGACAATGTCCTGATCTATCGTGACAATGTTCTACTGGCGTCGCGAACCCTCGCCACCATCACCGGCGGGATCACGATCTCGGGGGGCGGCGGTGATGACCTGCTGATCATCGACGTCTCGGGCGGGAACCCGATCCCGACCAGTGGAATCGTGTTCGACGGCGGTGCGGGTGACGATTCATTGCAGGTGATCGACGCTGGCGAAGTCTTCGATGCCCACACCTATCAATTCATCGATGCGACCCGAGGCGAATTGACTCTGACGGAGAACGGAGACGATTTCGTGATCGACTGGGTCGACGTGACCTCGATCGAGAATGATGGGACACCGTCGGCGATCGAGTTCCTGCTGCCCGAAAACCTGAACTCGAACGTCGTACTGGCCGATGACGCTCAGTCGCAGTGGATGCGTCTGACCGGTGACACGATCACGACGGTCCGCTTCGCAATACCCTCCAGCGAACTGACGCTTCGTGGGGGAGTTCTCGATGATTCGATTACCGTTGCCTCGGTGGATCAAGATTACCGCGCGTCGCTGACGATCGACGGCGGCGTGGGTACTGACACGATCACGCTCGCTACCGATCTTCAGCTCGGTAGTGCCCCCTCCGACGGTAACCTTTCGCTGACGGCCGAAACGATCGCGATCGGGCCGGGCACGATCACGCTGCGGACCGATGGCAATTCTCAGGCCGGCGATGTCCTGTTCGCCGGAGCGGTTTCGATCGTCGAGGGGGCGTCGTTGGAAGTGATTACCGACAGCGATTCGGACGGTACGATCGAGTTTCAAGAGAGCGTCTCGGGAACGGCCGGCGGCGTCGCGGAAAACCTGACACTCAATTCCGGTAGCGGCGCCATCACGTTCGCCGGAGAGATCTCGAACATCGGCCTGCTGGAAATCGTCGACAGCGGCGGGACGGTTTTCGGTGGCAGCGTCGACGTTACGACAGTCAGTTTGCTGAATACCGTTGGTACGATTTCCTTTGCAGATCGTCTCGATGCCAGCGATTTTGTCAGCGGGACGAGCGGACTGAGTATCGAGTTCGATGCCGATGTCACGATCGCCAACGCGGTGCTTTTCGAAAACACTGGCGGCGTCGTGTTCGGTAACGGTGATGGCGATGTGCTGAACTTCCTCGGCGGAGTCGTCAGTACCACCAGCACCAGCACGCTCGCCGGTCAGGTGTTTACCGCTGGCAATGCCGCCACCTTCGGCGTCGTCAGCCTAGACGCCGATTCGCGAATCGATACCGGTGCCGGTGACATCCTGATCACCGGCGCGATCAATGGAGCTCATGCCCTGGAACTCGCCGCCGGCAGTGGACAGATCGAACTGCAGGCCGCTGTCGGCAATTCGACCGCATTGACCAGCTTGACCGTTTCGTCGGCCAGTCTGGCGACGTTTTCGGCTGACGTCACGTCCGTGGGTGTACAACACTTCACCGCGACGACGATCGAAGTCGATGGCGATCATCAGACCGCCGGTGGCGACATCCGAATCGATGGCGACCTGATCCTGCTTTCCGCGACGACGTTGAATACCAGTGGTGGCCAGATCATCGCCGCCGGAACGATCAACGGCCCGCATGCGTTGACCTTGGCGGCGGGGATCGGAGAGATCGATTTGCAGGGGATCGTCGGTGCCGTCGACCCGCTGGCGGCGCTGGTCGTCGATTCGGCACTCCTGGTTCGATTCGCGGCCGATGTGACCACCGTGGGTGTTCAAGACATCACCGCCGGCACGGTGGAAACCAACGGAACCCAGCGAACCGATGCGGCGAACATCACCATCGCCGGTGACCTGGTGCTCGGTGCCGCCACCACGTTCGACACCGGATTGGACGGTGGAAACGTTTCAGTGCTGGGAACGGTCGATGGCAACCAGACATTGACGATCGCCGCCGGTGTCGGTGATGTCGAACTGCAGGGCGATGTCGGAGGCACCGAGGGCGTTGCCAGCTTGTTGATCTCCGCCGCCGACCGTGTCGACTTCGGCGGCGACGTCACGACTGTCGCTGCCCAATCGGTCACGGCGACGCAGATCGGCATCAATGGAGCCCATCAGACTGACGGCGGCAACATCACGCTGGCCGGTGACGTTTTTCTCGGATCGGCAAGTTCCTGGGACAGCGGCCCTGCCGGTGGTGACATCACGGTCACCGGAACCGTCAACGGGATCCAATCACTGGCCGTTTCCGCGGGCACCGGGACGGTTCATTTTCAAGACGCGGTCGGCAATAGCGATCCCCTCACCAGCTTCGTGATCGACTCGGCCGCGATCGCAATCTTCGATGCCGCTGTGACCACGTCGGGGATTCAGCAGGTGACCGCCAGCGAAATCCGACTCGCCGGTTCGCACCAAACCTCCGGCTCTGACGTGACCTTCACGGGGAATGTCGCGCTCACCGTTGCCGCCTTGATCAACACCGGCTTGGGAGCTGGCGACGTGACCGTCACCGGAGCGATCGACGGCGCGGCTGCGTTGACGATTCTTGCCGGCTCTGGTGAGGTCGGCTTGCAAGGACCGATCGGCAACGGTTCGCCGCTCGATACGCTGACGGTCGAGTCTGCGACTTCGCTGCGATTCGGCGGCGATGTCACCACGTTTGGCGAACAGGACCTGACGGCGACCACGATCTACACATCTGGCACGCATCGAACCATTGACTCCGCCCTCACCTTCGACGGGGACCTTGTTCTCGAGGCCGATACCGTGCTGTTCACCGGTGTAGGGCCCGGCGATCTGACGGTCAGCGGTACGATCAACGGCGGTTTCGGATTGCGGATCGATGCCGGCACCGGGGCGGTCGACCTGCTCGATACGATCGGCGACCAAGTCGCGCTCGCCTGGTTGGACGTCGTGAACGCAACCACGCTCCGATTCGGCAGCGACGTTGTGACCACCGGATACCAGTCGCTGTCTGCCAACCTGATTCAGACCAACGGATCGCACGAAACCGGCGGCGGTCAGATCGTGGTGAGCGGGGCCGTCGAATTGCAGGCGGCGACTCGCTTTGACAGCGGTGGCGGAGCAGGCGATATCGAACTGAGTGGTTCCATCGATGGCGATCATTCGCTCGAAGTGAACGCCGGCAGCGGCCAGATCGTGTTCTGGGAAGCCATCGGCGTCACTTCGATCGCGTCGCTAAGCGTGACATCGGCATCAGAAGTACTCTTCCTGGCTGACGTGACATCGAGCGGCAGTCAGCAGATCGTCGCCGATATGATTCGGACCGGCGTGACTCACCGAACGGCCGATTCGCAAATCGTCTTTGACGGCGATGTCGAACTTTTCGCCAGCACGGCGTTGCTGACCGGCAGCGGCAGCGGTGACCTGGTTGTCACCGGGGCGGTGAGCGGCAACTCGCATGAGTTGGTCACGGTCACCGGTGGTGGCTCGATCACGTTCCAGGGCCCGATCACCGATCTGACGTCGCTGACACTGCAGGAAGACGCCGGTTCGTCGACCGGATCGGTATCCTTCCTCGGCGATGTCGATATCGATTCGCTGGTGACGTTTTCGCACGGTTATCAGATAAGCTTCACCGGTTCGCAAACGACGATCAAGAACAACGTCGAATTTCGTAACACCGCCGGTGTGGTGCTCGGTGACGGCGGAGACCAGTTCGACTTTGTCGGCGGGATCGTCAGTACCGCCAGCGAAACGCTGCTGCACGCGACGGTCAACACGCTCGGCAGCGATGCCCATTTCGGTGTCTTGCGACTCGCCGGCGATTCGGTCATCGATACCGCGGACGGCGATTTACAGATCGCTGGAGCGCTCGATGGTGGCCACAATTTGACGATTGTCGCGGATGCCGGGGAGGTCACCTTTGCCGGTGACGTCGGCGGTATCGATGCCTTGGCGAGCCTCGATGTGACAGCGGCCTCGATCGTCCTGGCCGCCGCCGAGTATCGGATCGCCGACCCTTCCGGCGATCGATCGTTGACGTTCAATGGTCAGGTCTTGTTGAGCAACGACGTAACGTTGGCTGCCGATGGAAACGTCGTGGTCAGCGGCCCGGTCGATGCCGATTTCGACCCGCGATCACTGACGATCGAAGCCGGTGGCAATGTCTTGCTGGCCGGGCCGATCGGGGCCAACGCGATGCCCCAATCGCTCAGCATCACAGCGGACGGTGACGTCACGACCGCCGGCACGATCACTCTGGCTGATACATTGCAGGTCGATGCCGACAACGTCTGGCTGATCGCTGCGGTTTCTACCGACGGCGTGATCGAGATCACAGCGGAAAGCCAGCTGCGGATCAGCGGCAATGTCGACGCTGGCTCGTCATTGATCACCCTCCGGGCTAACCAAACCGGTGTCGACGACGAAGGTTTTTTGCAGGACGGCGGTGCCATTCGCACCACCAATCTGGATGCCGATTCGGTCGAAATCTTGGTCGGTGGTGGTGGCGATGCCAGCCTGGTGTTGATCGAAACCGCGGGCGGCGTCCGGATCGTTGCCGGTGGGGCGATCACGGGAACTGGCGGCGGTACCGCGACATTGAACGCTGCCGAGGCGACTCTGTTAGCAGGCAGCGGGATCGAGGTCACGACCTCGGCCGGGAATATCGATGCGGAGGTAACCGATGTCGGTGATTTGACCGTGACGTTGTCCGGTGTGGCGTTCGTCGACGCCAACCGACTGATCACGCATGACGGTCAGATCGATTTCGTTTCAACCGCCGGTTCGCTGAATGTCGGCGAAGTGACCGCCGGAGGTGATCAGGCTGTCTACCTCACCGCCGACGCCGGCTCGATCACCGGGTTGCCGCTGTCGTTGGTTACCGCTGATCGATTATTCGTCTCGGCACTGGGCACGATCACGCTCGATACCGCGATCAACGAACTCACGGCGCAGTCGACAGCCGGGTCACTGTCGATCGACAATCAAGGCCTGCTGACGGCCGTTCAAATCTTCGCTGGCGGCGATGTGTCGCTGACCGCGGACAGCATCATCGCGACATCGATCGTCGCTGCTGACACAGTCGAATTGACGGCTGCCAGCGGGGGGATCAATGGGGGAGGCGGACTCATCGATGTGCGATCATTCGAGTTAATTCTTCACAGCGCTGCCGACGTTTCGTTG
>SKZY01000428.1 GCA_007127095.1 Planctomycetaceae bacterium | reverse complement strand
CCGACAGCGACGCCGGTGGCTGGCAGCCGCACCCCGAGGCGTCGCGGCAACTCGTTCGCCGGCTGGAACGCTTCTGGGGACGCGACCTGACCTGGCAAACCGTTCGCCTCACCGATGCCAGGGTCCAGGATTTGCTGCAAACCCCGGTGTTGATGATTTCCGCCCGTGAAGCAATGCCACTCGGCGACAGCGACCTGCAATTGTTGAAAGACTACGTCGAGCAGGGGGGGACGATCTTGTTCGAGGCGAGTGCGGGCGACGGTTGCGGCGACGGCGGGACCGTCGACCGTGAGATCCGTGAAATTTGCCGACAATGGTACCCGTCGGCTCCGCTGGCCCCGCTGCCACCGACTCATCCGGCATACTTCGCCGAGGCCGATGTGAAGCCCGATCTGATCGCTCCGGGCTACCAGTTGGAAGGGGTCCAAGCCTGCTGCCGGACGGCGATCTTTTATTCTCCCCGCAGTCTCTCTTGCCGTTGGGAACTGAGCGATCCGACCGGCCGTGGCCGCGTCGCTGGGCTGCCCCGCGGCACGGTCGCCGGTGCCGCCGCCGATTCGATCGAAATGGCTTCGCGACTCGGGCAAAACGTGATCGCCTACGCGACCGGACGGGAATTGAACGACAAGCTCGATGCCAGGTTGATCGTCCGCGGTGATGACGGCGCCACCGAACGCGGCCGCGGTGCGATCCGCGTGGCCCGCCTGGCGACCGACGCCACGGCGCTGGAAGCCCGCCGCGCTTTACCGAACCTGATCGGGATCGCCAGTGAACAGATCGCGGCCAATTTCGAAACGGCGGCCGAAGACCCGGAACTCGATGCCGATTTGTTGGCCGAGTATGCGATCCTCTGGGTCCACGGCCGTACCGATTTTTCGTGGGACAATGAACAACGCCAACAGCTCCGCGACTTCCTCGATTCCGGCGGTATCCTGATCGCCGACGCGATCTGCGGCAGCCCCGAGTTCACCACCGCCTTTCGCCGAGAAATCTCCGCCGTTCTCCCCGATAGCCCCCTGCTACCGATGGCCGCCGATAACCCGGCCTTGACCCCAGCCTTCGGCGGCTTCGATTTACGAAATGTCACCATCCGGATGCCGACCGCCCAGGCCGGTACCGGTCAAGTCGGCCGCCGGCGCGGACCTCCCCAACTCGAGATCGCGACGATCGATTCCCAGACCACGGTCTTCCTCTCACCGCTCGATCTCAGCTGTGCCTTGGAAAGCCCCAACTCGATTCAGTGCCCCGGCTACGACACCAACGACGCCGCCCGTATCGGTATCAACCTGATCCTGTTCGCACTGCAGCAATAACGTCACTCAATACGGGTGACGTGGACCTTGGCAATCCCTCGGTTGTTGTTGTAGTAGCCCGGCACGTCGTTGACGAACAAGTAAAGGCGTCCACATTTCGGCGGTGTGAAGCAGTTCTCGGCACCGATCGGGATCACCACCGCGGCTTGTTTGCCGACCGCGGCCATGAACTTGAAGACCGGTTGGTTGGGGACCCGTTTCAGCCACTGCTGGAGCCAGTGCAGCGCCAGCCCTGGGCCTCCCTCGTCGACCGACGTGCTCAGCCCCTCAGGGCTCGCCAGCAGTTCATCATCTCGCCAATGTGTCGGCTCACATTCGATCCGATACCACTTGTCCGGTTCGAGCCAAATCGACGTTCCGGCGTAAGGCTGACTCGTTCGGAAATCGAGAATCTTACTTTCACCCACCGCCAATTCGATGCGGTCTGCCTCGGCCAGCTCGCCCGGCGGATCGACTTCCGCTCGATGCCGTTCGTGCCATACCCAGCGGCCGAAAACGGCAACCAAGATCGCGATCACCAGCAATAGGATAACGATCACTGGAGTGATTACCCGCAGGAACAGGTAGCCGATCCAAGCGAGTCGTGGGTTGCGGCGAAGGCCACGGGCAAACGAACTCATTAACTCTTCCCCCTCATCGCGTTCCCTACCGCGAATCGACCGACGTCAAGACGATTCACCCGTCCAACGATAACTCCGCCAGGCCAGCGCGGCCGACTCACGCGTCCGCTTCAACAGGATCCGCCGGCTGATCCAAAACAGGATCGCTAGCAGAATCAGCATGCAGGTGAAGGCTCCCGGCAATTTCTTGTAGCCGTGCAGAAACGTCCCGATCAGTTCCGGAACCAAGCTGGTGACGGCCCAGATCGTGGTCGCTTCGACCTTCTCGATCACGCCGAATCCGCCCAGTGGGAATCGAGTCAGCCCCAGCAGTTCGCCGACGCCGAGACCCAACAACAGGAAAGTGATCGTCCAGACGACGAACAACTGGTAGCCCACGCGGTTGAGCCAGATGTAGTCATGAGCGACTTCGAGGTACCGCATCCGCTCATCGTCGTCGGGCGAACGGGGAGCGAATTCGGGGGTCCCCTCGACAGCAAACTTGTGAACCGTCAACGCCGTCGGCGAATAGCACGATCCGCCGGTGGCGATGCGGTCGATGACGCTGGCGTGAACCGTCGGTACCGAGTTAAGCGGATCGTCGAACTCGGCCGGGTCGGTGTTAAACCACCGCCGAAAACTCTGAAAGTCTCGCGCTTTGGGCCGCCCGTTCGCCAGCCTGACCAATTCGTCGATCCGCCGTGGATGATATCGGTAGTAGGCGGCCAGGCCGGCCCGGGAATCGTGAATCATGCCCCACTGCGAGGCTTCGCTGCGCCACTGTGCCATCATTCGTGGGTCGAGCTTCAGGCCGCGAAGCTCCGCCTGCTCCAACATCCATAACAGTGGCACCATCGCCAATTGAGGCTTTGAATAGCCGCCGCCGACGTCGCTGTGCATCCCAGCGAACCAGACCTGCTTGATCGTCTGGCCATTGGCCCGATCATCGGGGCCGGATGCTTTCCACAATCGCGGATGAAACGTCCGCCGCTCGTCGTCCAACGCCAACGCCTGAACGGCATGGTGAACGCCGGGGTTCAGCAGCGCATTGCGAAACCGTAACGGAAAAATGCGTCGAACCGCTTTCGTCAATTCCTCGAACGGCATGCCGAGCGCGTCGACCGTATCCCAGCACCCCAAAAAATGGACCGGATACTCCGAGTCCGCTTGGTCGGTTCCACCGATTTCAGCAAGCGTGTCTCGGATCGCTGGTGACGCCGCTCGCGCCTCGGACCGTTGCTCACTCGCCGTCCGTACCGCCGGTCCAGCAGCGGTCATTGCCTGTGCCTCGTTGGCGAAAGCTTGCATCCGTGCCGCATATTGAAGGTTGGCATTCTTGTAGTTGCGCAATACCTTCGCGGCGATCGCATCGACCTGGTCCGGCGTCTTGTCGCCCCGTGACGGGATTCCAAACAAGGAAATCATCTGCGCCAAAACGCGAACCGTATACGCGCCGCGGCTGAAACCGAACAGATAAATATGGTCACCTGCTTGGTGAACGTTGATCAACGCCGCATACAACTGACGCAGATTGCGACTGATCCCCCACCCGAATGCCCCGCCGATGATCTTAAGCGGAGCGAAGTCGCTGGTCCCGACACCGTTTTCATGGATCCGCACCTGGCGAACTTCGGACGAGTTTTCCTCCACCGCCAAATAGGTCCGCCAGACGTTCGACGGCCGTACATTCCCACCGACATTTCCGGTCCCGTCAGAGCAGAGGACGATATTTTTTCTGGTCATCGCACCGGTTCGTCGTGATCGAGAATCGAAAAGTTGCGGGGAGATGCCAGCAGCGACCGCGTAGGCGACACTACCGGTCACAGGGTCGGATAGCCGAACATGGATCGCCCGCGTTTCCGGGGGGATTGCCGTCCCCTGACGGATAACCGCAGAAGATAATCTGGCGGATGACTGGTCGCAACGGATGCCCGACCGTTTTTTAGGCGATCTCGTCGTAGACCGTTCGGCCACCGACGGCGACTTGAAAGCGCCGGATCGTCAACATGTGCCCGAACCGAATATCGATCGTTGCCAAACTGCGATGCGGGTCGACTTCCGCCGGTAGTGCGAATTCGATCCGCTTGTGAAAGACCGCCCAACTGATTCGCCGCCACACACAGATACCGTCGATCGAAATCTGTTGCCGGAACCACCAACCGTCGTAGATCAGCAGACCGGAAAAGGGCGAAGTGAAGGCGATTTCGCGGTAGACGAACGAGGCTCGGCGGCGAATCGCACCGTCCGCGAAGACGCCGTGATCGTCGGGCAGGATCGTCGATGGAGCGAACGGGTTGGTCATGACGAAAAGCGATGCTGCCAGGATCAAATGGACGGTTCGATTCGATTACATTGTCGGATCTCGGCCAGCCGATCGTACCGGTCACCGATCGTTTATCCCGCCAAATTCTTTGCTCGCCGCAATTCCTTCCTGTTTGAGGCGTCTGATGGTTCGAACCTTGAATACCGATCGACCGCTCCGCCGCGGACCGCTGGGCCACCCGAGCGACAGGCGATTTTGCAGTCCACGACGGATTGCGGTATCCGTGAGCGTCGTCGTTGCGTTGATGGTAACGGCAGCCCGAGCGAATGAGTCCGCGGGCGGTGAAACGGCCGGCGAATCGGTGACGAAATCGGACTTGACCATCAACAGCGGCCCTCTGCCTGAGAGCCTCCGCCCTTATTTTCGCATCCCTGAGCGTTGGGTCGATGATCGCGGTGATTATCAATCGCCACTCATTTTCGCCGACGGATCACTCGCCAAAACGCCCGCCGATTGGCAACGTCGCCGAGCCGAAATCCTCGATCAGTGGCACGGCGAGATGGGCCGTTGGCCCGCGCCGATCGACGACCCGAGACTGGAAGTCGT
>SKZY01000286.1 GCA_007127095.1 Planctomycetaceae bacterium | reverse complement strand
GTGTTGTGTCAGTTCGCTCATCCCCCCAGGGTACATAATCCGGGGGAAATCTGCGACCAGCCACGAAAATCCGCGAAGAACCTGCTGGGCCATTAGCCGGTGGTCGAGCGGAGCGAATACCACCGGAAAAACTCAATCACACAACCAAGCCCCCTGCTTAAATCTTTGCGAGTAAACGCCCCAGTGATCTGATCGTTCCCAGAGTAGGCTGTGCCCAAAGACTCCTTTGGGGGTACTTATTTGCCGTCATACGACAGCCCTCGTGTCGACGGGGGGAGACCCACCCGCCCCCCGGCTATTGCCTAGCCCGCAGGAAACGGCGATAATGCGTACCATTCGAGCAGACGTTACCCCACGGCACAAAATACGAACCGTGGCCCCGCTGCTCGCGTTCATGTTCCAAACATGGCGATTGGTTACGCTCGCACCACTCACCTCACACTACCTTGGTGGAAATCAAAGTCACAACTTGTGCCATTTGCCAGAATCAGGGAGCTTACCGATTGCCTCCTTAGAAGCAAAGAACCGAGTAAGTCCACAATCCTTGCATACAAGCACCGTGAACTTAGCGGACGAGAAAAAAGTGCCGAGCCCTGGGAGATAGTTCGGCGCATAGCCGCCGCCCGTGGACACCTCACCACCGGCGTACACGTTGGAGGACTGGCGGCCGGAGCAACTGACAGTGCGTCGCTGGTGCGATCCTGAAAGTGCTTGTCGAACATCTCCACTAGCCCCTACGTCTTGGCTCATCACCCCCGCTATGACGGCGGCATCACACGTTTCAGTCTTCTCGTCGACTCGTCATATCTCGCTGCTGAGCATAAGCGTGAGCGATCCCCTTCATTAAATGGGGGCCTTCAAAAATCATGCCTGTGACAAGCTGCACGAGGTCGGCTCCCGCCCGAAACTTCTCCAGTGCGTCCTGCGGGGAAAGAACGCCTCCACAGCCGATGATTGTCAGTCGATCTCCGAGCTTCTCGCGTGTGCGGCGAATCAGTTGGTTCGACCGCTGAAAACAGGGGCGTCCACTGATCCCTCCCCGATACTCGGCCGGTACTTCCTCGCGGAACTCCAATGCGTCGTAGTCTTTGTGAAGGTTTCCAATCACGACTCCCTCCAGCCCAAATTCGACAACGACCGCCACAAGTTCATCAAATTCTTCATCGGGAAGATCGATGGGCATCTTGGCGTACATGGGCCGGCGCCGTTCCACTTCGCAGAGACTCGCCAACAGCCGTCTTAGAAGCGGGGGACTAGCGAAGCTCTCGCCGCCATGAACGTTCGGGCAGGAGATATTGACCGTATAAAAGTCGCCAACTCCCGCGGTGACGAGTCGCTCCAAACTAACACGATAATCGTCAATGCCAGCTTCAACGCTGGCCGACTGTTCGTCGTTCGTACGGGCGATACTGACACCCACAATGAAATCGGGATCTGGCGGTGTTTCCAAGAGCCTCTGGATAATACGTTTGACTCCGTCGTTGCGAAGCCCCTTATTGACAAGCAGACTCCTGGAACGCACCATCCGTGCCAAGCGTGGCGGCGGGTTGCCAGCACTGGGACGCGCTGTCACGGATCCGATTTCAACGCCGCCGAATCCCACAGATCTAAGAATGCGAATCAGACGGCCGTTGTAGTCGAACCCGGCAGCCAACACGACCGGAGTGCGGAACGTAATCCCATTGATTGTGACCGAGGCATCGCGTCCGCGGTAACCGTACACCACCGAGACTAGGCGGCGCGTGATCGCATACCGGCCGAATGTTTCACCAACGCTAACGAATACATTATGCACCCACTCGGGATCGAGACGAAAAAGGAGCGGCTTGAGAACGAATTGGTACAGTAATCTCATCATGGTTCCTTAGCACGGATCAGCGTATTGTAGCCCCTTCGATTGCCAAGCGGGCAATCGCTTCCAGATCGAAGTCGCCCGGACTGTTGGGCTGGGATCGATTCATGGTTACAGTAAAATGGTTCGGCCTACCGGCTAGCGTAAATCGGGCCGGCATGTTTTCGAGCGATTCAGCATCTCGTCGATGATCGGTTCCATCGCCAGGATCACCTCGGCCCAAACGATATCGCTCGATCGAATTGATTGAACAGCAGCCTTCGTTGTACCACGCGAACACACGCCAATCTCGATCATCTCGCTTTCCTGACCATCGGGAGGCGGTCCGTCCCAGCAGGTCGGTTCCACATCGACAACGAGGATTTGGTCCAGTTTTCGTGCCATTTGAACCCCAATTCGCTCTCATTAAGTCATCAACATCATGAGTTGGTTCACAAAGCTTACCGGAATCGAGGAAAAATCGCCTGCACAGGTTCGTGAGCAATTATCCGTGGACGGCGATTGCTTTGTCTGCCCAGGTGGCAAGCGGATTGCATTTGGACGTTTGGAAACGCCGAAGCTCTCGGAGCTTCGCCGAACCGTCGCGAATTTGCAAACCGAGTCACGCCCATCCACGCTTCGAGAAGTTGTCGGTGATGTTCGCTCGCTGCACGCCGACCCGGCCAATGCCGGTGCATTGTTCCAAGTCGCTTCGCAGTTCAACCTGCTGGAGATGACTGGCCCTTTGGTCACCCCCGAACGCGGCGTCGGCATCTACGAAAACGATCCGACTCAGGGGCCGGCGTGCGCGATCGCCTGTGGAGCCGGCACGATCTACCGCAACTACTTTGTGGACGTCGGTGGCCAGACGGGTCAGTCGGCCAACAAGCAGATCGACTGTTCCGCCGATCTTGGACAGCGACTCGGCAACACTGGCGGGTATCTGTGGAAGATGCAAAATGGCTACCTGTTCCCGAGCGATGAAGGACTCGCTGAGGTTACCAAAACGATTCGTGCCGCGAGCGGAGTCGACCGAGAAACTTTGCTCGGGGAGCTCCGCATCGGCCTGCAGCTTGATGCCGAAGTTACGCTTGAAGGGGCCGGCCACCGAGTCTCCCAGGCCTATTGTTCCGCATTGCCGGTTGCGTACTCCCGCCAACCGGTGGACCGATGGGGCGACTTTGCCCAATTGGTTCTCGACGCCGCCTACGAAGCGACGCTGGCCGCGGCGGTCGTCAACGCGGTCCAAACCGGCAGCCGCGTCGTTTATCTCACGCTGCTCGGCGGCGGCGTCTTCGGCAACCGCGATGAGTGGATCGTGGGCGCAATCGAGCGAGCCTTCTGCAAGCACGCCCAACGCGGCCTCGACGTCCGCATCGTCTCCTATTCGCGATCCAAACCCGTTGTTGCCGAACTCGTCAGTCATCTCACTCGCATCTGACAAACAAAAACAAAAACAACGCTCGGGGCACAATGGGCTTTCGATAGATACATGAAATCGCTAACCTGCGGGATGAAAAATGGAGGCAAATTTCGCTTCCGATCGGCGCATTGGATGGATGCGGTACGCGAGAATGGAGCGTTGGAACAGCGATGAAAACTTGGTTGCCATGGTCTCTGGCGAGCGCCGTACTTATGGTTTCGGGTTGTCGCTCCACCGCGCCCCCCAGCCCGACCGTTTCTTCCACGCTGGAGGCTTCGGATGCGGCAAGTGCGACATGGAAACCCGTCACCTTTGTCGATAGTCCGGAACTTCAAGCCGGAACCGGTGCGATGGATGCCGGTGTCGCGACCGAGTTTTTGAAGACCGATTCAGGACTGCGGTATCGGATTCTGCGACATTCCGACGGCATGAAGCCGACGGCCGCCAGCACGGTGTCTGTCCATTATCGCGGTTGGCTCAGCAACGGAAATGTGTTTGACAGTTCCTATGAGCGAGGTGAGCCGACAACCTTTCCGTTGCAAAATGTCATCGCCGGTTGGACCGAAGGAATGCAACTCGTAGGTCAAAACGGAATGATCGAACTGTGGGTGCCTTCACGGCTCGGATACGGCGAACGCGGTTCTCCGGGCTCCATTCCGGCTCACTCGAACCTTCACTTCATCGTCGAACTCGTGTCGGTCAACTCGTCGTAGCTGGCCCGACGTATTCGCTCCCAGCCATACTCCGCGACCAAGTATTCGAGCATCGCTTTCAGCGTTACGCCGTGCAGCGGATTGTTGGGCTGGGATTGAGTCATGGTTTCAGCAAGACGGTTCGGGTTATCTGCTAGCGTAGCAACGCACACTGGTCATGTTACTACGGCGAACCGGCAGGCGGACGTCGAGTTGCATCACCCCGTCAGAGACGGGCGTCCTCCCATCCCGCTCTCCAAGACCGGGCACGACCGGATCGAATCGACCTCTCACGATTCCACTGACCCGATTGAGTCGGCACTGAGAGAACTCAAACGCCAGGGAAACCGCTCGTGGGTGATGCTGCGCCGAGGATGCATGGCGTTGGAGGGCGAGGAGGCCGGCCAATCCACTCCGGCCGTATTGGCGTCGTCCAAGACATTCGCCCGCAAAGCCAAAGAAGCAACCGGCCTCAGCTACCAAGCGCTCATCGAGTGGCTCGACCAGCGCGACTTAGGCATTTGACCGATTGCCGCAACCGCGATCGCAGCGATTCGCGAAATTGAAGTCGATCAGAATCCGGCAAAGACCGATTTGGACACCGGTCTATCATCGACGATTAGCTTTCCCAGTCAGCGACAGCGGGCACAGAAACGCGGTTGGCAAGAATGCCCATCGCCATCGATACCGGCTGGCGAGATCGAACGGTTCGTCGTCGACCAGATCAAGTGCATCGGCCGCGATCCGGCGGTGATCCGCGAGACGTTGGCCAAGGCCCGCGAGCAGCTGGACGGGCAGGTGGCACGACTGAAAGCGGAGCGATCATCGATCACGACCGGCCTGC
>SKZY01000437.1 GCA_007127095.1 Planctomycetaceae bacterium | reverse complement strand
GACGGTTCGCTCGACGCGGTCGAGAACGGTGGCCCCGTGACGATCGATCTGGCGCCGTTGGTTGCGGTCACCGGCAGCACGGCAACCCCGGTCTTCACGATCGGCGGCAATCCGACCCGTGGTAGCGTGGTGATTGACGGAACGGTCGCGACTTACACCCCGGCGGCCGATGAAGCCGGTACCGATTCGTTCATCTATACCGCGACGGTCGGTGGCGTCAGCGACAGCGGCACGATCGCTGTCACGATCGAAGCCGCACCTGTCGTCACCGTCGTGGCCAACGACGGCTCACTCGACGCTGTCGAAAACGGTGGCCCCGTGACGATCGATCTGGCTCCGTTGGTTGCGGTCACCGGCAGCACGGCAACCCCGACCTTCACGATCGGCGGCAATCCGTCCCGTGGTAGCGTGGTGATTGACGGAACGGTCGCGACTTACACCCCGGCGGCCGATGAAGTCGGTGCTGATTCGTTCACTTATACCGCGACGGTCGGTGGCGTCAGCGACAGCGGTACGATCGCCGTCACGATCGCAGCCGCGCCTCAGGTCACGGTTGTCGCCAACGACGGCTCACTCAACGCGGTCGAGAACGGTGGTCCGGTGACGATCAATTTGGCTCCGTTGGTTGCGGTCACCGGCAGTACGGCGGCCCCGGTCTTCACGATCACGGGTCAGCCGACTCGCGGCACGGTCTCCGTATCGAACGGCACGGCGACCTATACGCCGAGCAGCAATCAGTTCGGCACCGACACGTTTGTCTATCGGGCGACGGTCAATGGAGTCAGCGATACCGGAACGATCACCGTTACGATCGCGCCGATCGAGATGCCACCAGTCGCCCGCGATGACAATTTCAACGTCGTTGCCGGTGTATCAACCACCTTCTCGTCGGTACAGTTGACCAACAACGATGACGCCGCGAGGCCGAACCCATCGGGTCAACGCCCGCTCGTGACGGCCGCCACAGCGATCGCCGGAACGACGGTCGGTACGGTGACGTTCAACGCCGGTGATAACAGTGTCACCTACACGCCGGCGGCGGGTTTCACGGGTACCGACAGTTTCCGTTACACGATCACCAGCGAGGGGCAAACGGCCTCGGCGATCGTCACGGTTTCGGTTCGTGACTTTGTCCCGTCGACGATCAGCGGCATGGTATTTACCGACTTCATTGAGAGCATCAGCAATCCGGTTCGCAACGGAATCCGCGATGCCGATGAGCCGGCGGTCGGCGGCGTGCCGATCCGGCTGCAGAGTGCGGCTGGTGATAACGCGCTGGGTGAAGCGGTCGATCGCGTAATCTGGACCAATGCCGACGGCGGTTATCGGTTCACCAACGTCGCCCCTGGCAGTTATACGGTGACCTTCGAAATGCCCGAGACATTGGTGTTCGGCATGCGAGCGAACTCGAGCGGCCTGCCGGTCGATGGCTGGGAACGATCATTCGAGATCGAGATCGGCAGCGAGGGTGGGGCGACCGTATCGGGTCTCAACTTCACCGTCATCGGCAGAACCGGAAGCGCGGCCGGCAGCGGCAGTTTGCTGACATCGGATTACCTAGTCACCGACCCGAGTGCACCACAGAACATCAACAATCCGAACTTCGGTTTGTTGACGATGGTGGTCAATCCGGCTACCAGAGAACAACAGTTGTTCGAAGTGACAACCGGGTTTGACGACGTCCTGTTCGCCGAAATCGCGGTTAGCCAGTCCGGTGAGACGGCATTGCTGACGGTGATCATGGATGATGGTGCGGTTCGGACTTACGGCCTGTCACGGGAAGCTGGCGATTTTGTCGTCAGTGCTAACGAAGCGGTCGTCAAGGTGCTGCGGAACCTCAACAGCTTGACGCAGCTCGATTCGGCCGACGCGATCGTAGAGGCGCAGTACGGGAATTACCGTAACGCCGTCGATCAAGTGCTCGCCGCCGGCATCGTCTGAGTCGGTCGCATGTCCGAACGTTCGTCGGGTAGGTCGTCCGATTCATCGGACGCTGACGCCATCGGGCGGGTTCATACGATCCGCCTCCATGCGGCCTGGACTCGCCACGATGGTGATCGTGGCGGTCCAGCCGATCCGCGGAAGGTGTCGTTACCCGACGAAACTTTGGTCGCCTCTTCGGCGGCAGCGGTGGTCTATACCCGTCGCTTCAATCGGCCGACGGGGATTGTTCCGCGAACGGTGATCACTCTCGAATCGGGCTGGCTCGGCCTCGCCTCGGCGGTCACGCTCAACGGTCACGTTTTTGCGGGCAATGCCACCGATCACTGGGACATCACCGACCTGCTGCGGCCTCACAACGTGTTGGAAGTGGCGATTCCGGCATCACGCTTTAGCGATGCCGCTGTCGAGACTGTCCGACTGTCGATCACCGATCGCGACTAATCGACCGCTGCGGTGCCGCCGGTGAACTTGATCAACAGCCGATCGCCGAGTCGGGGAAAGAGTTGACAGATCACGACCAAGAGTCGGACACGAGCGGGCAAGATCAGGTCGGGTTGGCGGTTGACGATGCAGCGGAGTACGGCATCGGCGACGCGTTGTGGCTCGAGGCCACTCAGCTTGGCGCCACCGGCGGGGAGTGTCGCCGACTCAGGAAGCCCTTGGCCGGTGGTGTCGTAACGTCGTCCGGCATCGTCGCGGCGGATCGGACCGGGGCTGACCAGACCGACGTGAACACCGTACTGCGACCATTCCAATCTCATCTGTTGGGTCAAGCCGGCCAGGGCATGCTTGGCGGCGCAGTAGCCACCCAAATAGCGACTGCCCAATTTCGACGCCAACGATCCGATGTTGACCACCACACCACGTGAACGCCGCAGCATCGGCAATGCCGCGGTCGAACAGAGCAGGGCGGAACGAACGTTGACCCGCAACATCCGATCGAAGTGGTCGACGGTCAGCGATTCGACCCGTCCCCGATCGCTCTGGCCGACGCAATTCACCAAAACATCCAACCGCGACCAACGCTGTGACAATTGGGCGAAGCAAGACTCGACACTCGTCGTGTCGGTAACATCGGTGACAACCGCATCGATTTGGGTGCCGGCCTGTTCGGCAACCGGTTGAAGCACCGCTAACGCCGCGGCCAATCTCGTTTCGTCACGCCCCAAGATGCTGACCTGATAGCGGGCCCTCAGTAAGGTTTCGGCGATTTTCAGCCCCAACCCGGCCGAACCGCCGGCGACGACGGCGGTACCGACCGGGGCTGCGGTTTGTGATCGATTCGTCATGGATGCCCGTTAGGTAGTGATGGGTTCAGCGACTGTCGCAATCGTGAGGGGGAACATCCCGGTCGCGAGCTTAGGTCGACTCCGGTGGGCCGTCTAGGACGGTTGGTCGAGGACATTGGCCGTTGCGGGTACCGAGCGATTCGGCTGACGATCGCCTAACCGTCGATTAAACTGCGGACGTCCCGATTCTTGGTTCACCCATCCTCCGCCGGTTCAACGTGATGATCTTCTCGACCCGAACGTCGACCCCGCACCCCCATCGCCTGTTTGGACGGTTACTGCTGTTGACGGTCAGCCTGTTCACCGCTGCGGCACCGGCGACCGGCCAACAGGGGCCGGCATCGGTCGTCGTATCCGACGTGATCAACATCGATGTGGCAGCCCGACAATCGTTCGTCGGTTCGGCGTTGGCGAGTCGCCGGGTAATCGTCGGCAGCGCCGTCGATGGCCGCGTACTCGAATATCCGATCGAGGCGGGACAAGAGGTAACCAGCGGCCAAACGCTGGCCCAACTGCGAACCGCCACGATCGAGATCGAGATCGAAGGGGCTAAGGCGGAACTCGATTTACGGATGGCCGAACTCGAAGAATTGCGCAACGGGTCGAGACCCGAAGAGCTACGGTTGGCGGAGGCGACGGTCGCTGCGGCAGCGGCGATGGGCGATTATGCCCGGACCCGGTTCGCTCGTGCCGAAAGCCTACTCAAGGGCGGTTCGGGAATTTCCAAGGACGAGTTCGAAGAGGCGCGGGCGGCGGCTTTGGAGGCCGACGCGAGGTTGACGGAGGCGACCAACCAGCTCGATCTGGTCCGCCAGGGGCCGCGACAAGAAAAGATCAAGCAAGCCGCGGCCCGGGTCGCGGTTCAGGAACAGGTGATCGCCGGGCTCGAAGACCGTGCCGACAAGTTCACCGTCCGAGCCCCTTTCGACGGTTTCGTCGTTTCGGAAATGACGCAATCGGGGGCCTGGCTTCAACAGGGAATGGCGGTCGCCGAAATCGTCGATATAGACCCGATCGAGTTCGAGGTCTATGTGCCGGAAAACAACATCGGGTTCGCTCGTAGAGGAATGGAAGTCGTCGTGCAGGTCGATTCGTTCCCGGGTGTCGAGTTCGCGGGAAAACTGACCCAGATCGTGCCGCTGGCCGACCCGCGAGCCCGCACGTTCCCGGTCAAGATCCAAGTCGCCAATCCGCGAAAAGACGGACAACACAAGCTGTTGCCCGGAATGTTGGCCCGAGTCCGGTTACCGACCAGCGGTAGTCGGCGATCGTTGATGGTCCCCAAAGACGCTTTGCAACTCGGCGGCCCGCAGCCGATCGTGATGAAGGTCGACGACGGCAAGGCCGTGTCGGTAGAGGTCGCAGTCGGCGCGTCCTTGGAAAGCGTGATCGCGATCACGCCGCTGGAAAACGGCCTACTCAGCGAGGGTGACCTAGTCGTGATCCGCGGCAACGAACGACTCCGCAACGGTCAACCCGTCGCCATCGTCGGCGAACGCAAGACCGAAGTGCCAGAGAAAGTCGGTTCGGCGTCGCGGTAGCTGTTACCGGCCTTTTCGATGTCG
>SKZY01000166.1 GCA_007127095.1 Planctomycetaceae bacterium | reverse complement strand
TCCGTCTTTACGGTCAAGGATTTCTTTACGCCCGCAGAATGTGCCGAATACATTCGACTGACCGAGGACGTTGGTTATGCATCCGCCCCGATTACAACGGCGTCGGGTCCTCAGCATAAACCGGACGTACGGAACAATACCCGCGTGATGATCGACGATGTGACGCGGGCTGGTGACGTTTGGCGGCGGGCGGCCGAACACGTTGGCGTCCGGGAGGACGAGTGGCAACCGATCGGACTCAACGAACGGTTTCGCTTCTACCGTTACGATGTCGGCCAACAGTTCGATTGGCACTATGATGGCTACTTTTCGCGTCCCTCCGGCGAACGGAGCTTACTGACCTTCATGGTCTACCTCAACGACGATTTTGAGGGAGGGCAAACCGCTTTCGAAGATTGTGTCGTGGAACCCGAAACGGGTATGGCATTGTTTTTCGTACACTTCATCCGTCACAAGGGCCAACCCGTGACGAACGGACGCAAATACGTACTCCGCAGCGACGTTATGTTCCGCTGCCTGGGCGGACATGGGCGGACTTAACTCTTCGCTCGCATTGCCGACAGAGAATCGAAATTGACGACTTCCAAGCGGATCACTCGACGCGGACGCCGATCATGTCGAGAGTGTAGTTCGTATCGGGCTGCGCGGCACCGCGGACTTGGACGAGCGAGGCGGCTGGGGGACGCTGGGGATCGTAATACCGCGGCCGAACTTCGCCCAACGCCTTGGTGATTTCAGGATCGACGACGTAGTAGGTCGCTTTGACCAAATGCTGAAAGTTGCTGCCGGTTTCGCGACACAGCTCCCGCAGGCGACCGAAAACTTGGGAGACCTGTTCCGTCGGCGTCAGGCCGGCAGCGGGTGTCAGACCCGAAAAATAGACCCAGCCGAGGTGGGCATCCGCTCGAGCCAAGGCGATGCGGCTGAAGACCGGAGACTCGCTGAGCCAAGGGGGCGCGGCGTAACGTACCGCTCCGCCATTGCTGCGAACGCCGGGGTTGATCGCGATCAACTCGATCTCCGTCGGCCGCGGCAGCGCCGCTTGCCACTCCGTGATCACGATCGGCGGTACTTTCGCCGACTCGGCGGTTCGGCCCTCGCTGGCTCCGTCGACGGCGGCCAGTTCGCCATGCGCCATCGCGATGGCGCGATGAGCATCGTCGGCTCGATCGATCGGTTGGACAAACGCCTTGACCTGGACCACGTTCGCCGCCGTCAAGCCGATGTGCTCAAGCGTCCGGTAGAGTTCGCGGACCGTGTCTCCCGCAGCCGCGGCGAGAGTTTCCCCCGGGGCAACTTGCCCGGCGATGTAAACGGCTTGGCCCGGCGGCATCACCGCGACGTGACCCGCATGACTTTCGACCGAAAGTTGATCGGATCTCAGCCAAGTGACCCGGTCCGCCTGCCGCAGCGGCGCGATGGCGACGGCGTCCATGGTGACACGGATCGCTTCGTTCGGCTGGCGGTTGACAACCCAGGTGGCGGCTGGGCGCGTCGGCCCTGAAAACGCTTGAGCGACGCTGGCGCGGGCGGCATCCAAAGCCGCCTGATCGGCAGCATAGACCGTCAGCTTGACGACTTGGTCGAGTCCCGACCCGGCGACCGCCAACGCTTCATTTAAATTGCTCAGGACTCGGTCGGCCTGAGCCCCGGCATCGGCTGCGCCGACAACCTCGCCGTGACGGTCGATCGGCTTGATCAGCGCTGTATGCGCCAAGGCGGCAGCGGGATCGACGACCACCGCCGCGGAAGTTCCCGCAGCCTGATCGGGCCGGACAAAGCGTGGCGGTGCAGCGGCAGCGGCGCCCGCTCCTCCCGACTCGGCAGCCGACTCGGTGTCGGGCTCGTCGGCGCGGAGCGGATCGATCGCCGAGGCGGACGTCACGGCGGTACCGGCAGCGATGAATTGTCGCCTGTTGATCGTTCGCAACGTCACCATCTCTTTCCTCAATCACTCAGGGCTATTTCACTCAGGGTTGCATCGCGTAGTCGATTCGAAACTGGTGCTCGTCGCGTTGGACACACGGATTGCACCCATCATACCGCCACCGCATCAGCGATGCCGCAGGTCGGTTCCTGCTGTGTCCCCGATCGTCGCTTCCCCGATCGTCGCTGTGTCCCCGATCGTCGGCATCCCCGATCGCCTGGCCTACATGGGTTAAGGATAAGGATGTAGGGGAGCAGAGCGTTTCACTCCGCTCACGCTGTGCAGCCGATCCTACGGTCGTCGTAGTAGTTGACAGCCGCGGTCGACCAGTCGACAAAGGAGGTCTCCGCACTCCACCGGTACCGACCGGACGGCCCGCCTCAGGAAAGCTTGTCATGCTAGAAATTTCCGGACACCCCTGTGATTCGTTCTGTGATCGCCACCGCCGGCGGCATTTTTTGCGGATCGGCGGGTTGGGCTTGGGCGGCCTGTCATTGCCACGACTGCTGCAGGCCGCCGACCTGTCCCAGGCCGCGGGCCTCGGATCGGCGACCGGCAAGGTGTTGCCGCACAAGGCGGTCATCATGGTCTACCTGCCCGGCGGCCCGTCGCATCAGGATATGTATGATCTGAAGATGGATGCGCCGAGCGAGATCCGTGGTTCCTTTCGACCGATCAAGACCAACGTCTCCGGAATCGAGATCTGTGAGCACCTGCCGAAGCTAGCGGGAATGATGGACAAATTCACGATCATTCGATCGTTGTTCGGTTCGCCCGATCAACATGCTTCGGATATGTGCGTCAGCGGCTATCCGATCGGTCCTCGTGGTCGCCAAGACCAGCATCCCTCGCTCGGTTCCGCCGCCTCGAAGCTGTTGGGGCCGGTCGATCGGGCCGTCCCTCCGTTCGTCGGGTTGACGATCAAGACGCGTCACGACCCCTATTCCAATCCGGGTTTCCCGGGCTTTCTGGGGGCGGCTCACGCACCGTTCCAGCCCGATGGCGAAGGGATGGACAACATGCGGTTGCAGAATCTGACGCTCGATCGGTTCCGCGACCGCCGTACCCTGCTCGACAGCCTCGATCGGTTTCGCCAACGCCAGGACGCCAGTGCCGAAATGGCGGCGTACGACACCTATACCCGCAAGGCGTTTGATGTGCTGACGTCGAGCCGGTTGGTCGAAGCGCTGGACGTCGAGCGAGAGGACGCGGCGGTACGAGAGCTCTACGGACGCGGTGACGCCAGCCCGGCGTTCGGTGAGGACGCGGGTCCCCACTGGATGGACCAATTCCTAGTCGCCCGTCGCTTGGTCGAAGCCGGCGTCCGCTGCGTGACCTTGTCCTTCGGCAGTTGGGATCGGCACCATTCCAACTTCAGCCGATTGCCCCAGCAATTGGCCCTGTTCGACCAAGCGATCACGGCGTTGGTCAGCGACCTGCACCGGCGGGGGTTGGCGGATGACGTCAGCGTCGTGGCGTGGGGCGAGTTCGGACGGACACCGCGGATCAACAAGGACGCCGGCCGCGATCACTGGCCCCAAGCCTCCTGTTGCCTGCTCGCCGGCGGTGGTATGCGGACCGGTCAAGTGATCGGTTCCACCAACCGACTCGGCGAAGTCCCCCAGGATCGGCCGGTCCACTATCAAGACGTCTTCGCGACACTCTATCGTCAACTCGGTATCGACACCCGCCATGTGACGATCCCCGACCACAGCGGCCGCCCACAATACCTGCTCGACCGCCGTGATCCGATCGCGGAGCTGATTTGAACCTCGTCTACCGTGTCGCCTGAGAACGTCACCCCGCGGAACCGTTACGCACATGACGGTTGACGAACGACACACTCCGTCGTGCCGGGGAAAACCTCGCAATTGAACCCCGCTATTGAACTCAGTCCTCCCGTGTGAACCTGGCGATTTGCTGACCTTTCGTGCGCTCGAGATCGCGAAGCCGCTGCGCCAGTTGCGCGACCGTTGGGGCAGCGCTGCTGTCTTCAATCCGGTCGAGTAATTCATCCAGCTGTCGATCCGCTGTCAACGCACAGGTGAGCGCATCATCGAAACTCGGTTCACCAGCGCAGCGACACTCGGCAGCATGGACGTTGTCGGCGCTCAGCGTCGGCCCCGTAAGCAAACACGTGGAATGATCAGGTGATAACGGTTTCATTTCGGCCTCGATCACCCTGACCGAATGCCCTTCCAGTTCGACCAAGTGTTCCAGCAAAATCTTCGTTCGCGGATCCGTACTTTCGTTACGGAGTTGCTCGAATCGGTTCGATCGCTGGCGGTGATAGTCGACTAACATCGACAACACGTCATAGATCGTGCTCGGTTGGCTCATCGTTCGTCTCCCGGGTATTCGAAGGCTGGACAATTCGTGCGGACCGCCCCATTCTACACCACCGCATGTATTTTTAGCAGGTCTTCAACGAACGATTGAGATGCGATGCCGATCGAACCATTCAACGGTCTTCTTGGTGGTTGTCTTCCGTGATGCTTTTTTCTTAGCCATGCGTGTTTTCAGCCCCAACGAGGGCGGTTCTATGAAAGCCCAGGGCATCGCCCTGGGTAATGGGGGTTGGGTATTCGTTGGTTAGCCCCAATGGGGCGGTCCTAATCGTGTGGTGCGTTTGTTGGGCGGTTGTTTAGGGTCGCCCCGTTGGGGCTATGGAAATGATTTGGTTGTCCGGTACCCCAGGCGTTGCCTGGGGCTGTCGTAGGGATGCCCCGTTGGGGCGGAGAACTGCGGCACAATGGCGTCCCGTTGGGGCGGAAAACCGCGCAATTGCCATGTCTTTGGTCAATCCCAAACGTAGCGTTCGTCAATTTCGATGCCTGCGCGTTTGCACATGTCGCGAAACTCCTCTTGGAATGTGGTCTTCTTGTGATGTTCCTC
>SKZY01000370.1 GCA_007127095.1 Planctomycetaceae bacterium | reverse complement strand
TTCCATGACAATGACGAGGTTACCAAGAAAGCGGAGCGGAAATCGTTCGGCCGTCCGAGAGTTCCACGGTCAAAAGGTCGTGACCCACCAAAACGGCCGTCTCGTGTACATGCTGTGCGTTAGCCGTTGAAGAAGTCATTCCAGAAATCCATCAGATGTTGAAGATTTTCCGCAGTAATCTGCTCGATCCGCGGCAGTTCCTTGACCTGAAAAGCCTCCACTCCGCTCGAGGCGGACGGGAACGATCGAGATTTTCGCTTCGTTTTCATCACTTTCGACATATACGTGAGGTGGTTCATCGCAGTCGCCGGCAAAGAAGTAGAAACGATATGGACCAACTCGCAATACGGCAGGCATCAATCACTCAACAAGTGTGTCTTGTTGGCAGGCATGTGATTCATTAATCGCTTTCGGACAGAACGCTGGAACAGCATTGGGACGGGTCCGAATGCCGCGTGGTTAACGCGAGAAGGCTGCCGAGTAGGCGATCCCTTCATTTGATAGTACTACCCAAAGTGTTAGCAGATGATCGCCGCATTTTTGATGTCAAAAGCTGACTACGGTCTCGTTTGCAATCACGGCGAAGCCCTGCTGTAACTTGATAAACGACTAAACCCATCACGCCAAGCGAGGAGCTTCGCCGTGACGCATTATCCTACTCGCTCTCTGGCCCAAGTGGCAAGCAATCGCCAAGCCGAAATTATCAAGTCAAAGCCAAGACATTCGGACTCGTGGATTGCACCAATTCCGACGGGGCTTTTTCATCGGGCCTTTAAACGGACCGCCATTGCCGAGCTAGTGCAACGGGAGGGGGTGAATGAGGATCGGAACGAATTTTTGTTGAGGGGGCGGAGTCACGCAGCGGTCCCGTACCACGACCCAACAGTGAGCCACTTCCCGTCCCTTTACCTTCTGAAAGACGCCGAAATGGAGCACCGCAGGGACGTCAATCAGCCTCAGAAAGTAAAGGCAAAGTAGGCCTTCACGCAAACAACGCCGGCCACGCATCCGCCAAGGACGGGCTAGCCTCTGTCGTACCATCGCCAGCACGATTTGTTCATCCAGACCGTGATAAAGTCGGCTCGGTCGTGCGGGCGTTAACCAAATCAAGATCATGCGCAGCGGCAGTCGCTTGGTCACGTCGGGCAGCAGCAGGGCGAGCAGGCTGATATGCCAACGCATCAAGAATCGTTTCCAGCCGATCATGCCGTTCCTCGATTTTCTCAACGACGTCAAGCCGCGGATTTGGTGACCAACCCGTCGTCCAGCAGCATTTTCAGAAAGGATGCCAGGTCGGTGGTGGCTTTGTCTTCCGCCACGTCGAAAGCACTCGTGAAACTTGCCTGCAGCTCAGCTGACGTCGGTCGCCGATGGATGACATCCAGCAGTGCCATCGCCGTCGCGTTGCAGCGATAGAGGTAGCCCGATTCCATCGAAAGTAAGATGCCGTCCTCATTGTCCCCGAATGCTTGGTAATTCACGCCAACCGCCAGTTCGAATCGCTCGTTTTGCGGCATGTGATTTCCTTTTTTTCGTGTGGCCTCAATCGATTCCGCATCTTCCTGACCGTAATTGTCGACTGCCGAAAGTCCGGAAATTGCGGGAAATTCTGAAAATTCCGGATATTCCCTGGAGTGAGATCGCCGGGAGATTCGAAATAAACGTCATGGAGTGACTGTCAAACCGGATCTTTTAAATCAAAAGCGATCGGTTCGGCGGGTCACGTTATGGTGCTACGACCACCCACAACAAAAAGCGTTTCACAGATGTCAAAAACGAAAAACGAAGCTCGGCCGGAAGCGGAAACCCAATCGGTCGACAAGAATAAGAAGAGCTATCAAGCACCCGTGATCGTGAAGGTTCAGCAACTCGCTCAGGTGACCGGGCTTCAGAAAGTCACCGGGGTTTAGCCTTCGTTCATTCGACTCTTCATGACATCGATGGCAAGTGATTTGCGACATCGGGTACTTGCTAATCGAGGTTGTCAAGTTTGCAAGTCAGCCTCGATCGTGTTGCTGTCCGTCACCGCACCAATGCCAAGAAACGGGCTCGAGAAAGAGCAGATGGTTTTGCTATGAAACGTTGTGGCACATGCTATCAGGTGGCCAACGTAGGCTTGCGGGTCGGCGTCGATAGCCCCGAGTTGCTGGATCATGCCGATGCTCTACTCGGAAGGTTTCGCATGAGCCGCTGTCATAGTTCCCAGGTTTGGACTCTGAACTTGCGGTACGGCAGGCTTACTACCGGTGGAGACCGCGACGGAACACGGCGGATTTGGTCCGGCATGGTGCCTCCCGGTTTTGCCGCCACGAATTATGCCGGTCCCGAGTATCGCCGACTGGAGTTGACAGGCCTGGGGCGGGTGGAAGTCGACCTGCGACGGCGTCGTGCGGTGATTACCCTCCGCTCGCCGGATCAGGCCCAGAAAAGCGGCTATTTTCTGATGGCGGTCCTCTGTGCGGGGCTGACAAGATCGGGTCACTTTCCGCTGCATGCAGCCTGTTTGGCGATGCCCACTGAAAGGGGGTTCCGAGGAGTCTTAATCGTAGCGCGGAGTGGCACGGGTAAGAGCACCACCTCCTTTGCGTTGACCTCAGCCGGATGGAAACTGATGGGCGACGACCTTGCATTGCTTTGTCGCACGGAGCAAGGATTGGCCGTCTGGGGATATCCACGGGTCTGCCATGTCAGGCGCCCGACGCTCGACCTGCTTCCTTGGCTTCGCGAACTTCCGCTTCGTCGATCGAATCTCGAAAACACCTCGGAATTGCCGTTCGCGGCTCTGGGGGACCGTGGCTTCGGACCCCAGCCCTGTCCCCTCAAGCCGGCAATGGTTCTTGTGCTCGAGCGTCCCAACGGTACCGGCCACCGCTGCGAGCGACTCGACCCGGTGTCGGCACTCGCTGCGATCTGTCAAGAAAATGTCCAGCCGATTGAAGGGTGTCGTGACGTCGATGCGCGAGAGACGTTTGCGTCACTGGCGGATTTGGTGCGTCAGACACCGGCCTACCTTCTGAGTGTGGGGCCAAAACTGGATTCGATTGGCGACTTCCTGCTTAGTGAAACGGGAGCTGGTCAATGAGTGACATCACCTGCTATCGCTGGTTGCTGCGGCTCTGTGACCCCGAAGGTTATGGCGACTTGCCGTACGTTACGCTCAGTGGACGACAGGCCGCGAATCTCTTGCTGTTGGCCGAAAGCCATGGCGTCGCCGGCACGGTTGCGCGAAACATGAAGGCCGTTTTGCATGGGGAGGGGCCCGAACGCCTGCTCGCCCGACGGGCCGACATGGGGGCGTTGCGCGACATGTTCGAAACGGTGGATCGGAAAAGCCTTGGGGAAGTCGGGATCACGCTTTTGTTGCGCGAGCGAGCTCGCCAGGTCATCGAGGCGATGCACGACGCGGGATTCCCTGTGGCGATTGTCAAGGGCGAAGATTTTGCGGATCGGCTCTATCCGCAACCACACCTTCGCCTTTTTCGGGATATCGACCTGATGATGCCGCGATCTGTGATCGATTTGGTCGAACCGGTCATGACGTCGCTCGGATTTCATTTCGTAAAGCCCGAAGGGAAATACAATTCTGATTATGGTGAGCGGACCTGGGATGGCAGCACCCGGCCACTGACGCGAGTCGAACTTCACTGGAACATGATTACGTGCCCGTCACAGCGAGTCACGAGCTCGTTGGCGTATGACGAAATTCAGTGGGCACCTACACGCGGTGGCATTCAGGCCACACCCGATTCGATGTTGTTGATCGCGGCCGTTCACGCAAGCATCTCACACCGCTTTGATCGCCTGCAGCATCTATGCGACATTCGCCAGCTTTGTCGAGGCCGGGCGGGTGCCCTGAATGCCGAACTGCTCCACGATACAGCAAAACGTTTGGGGCTGCGATCGGCGCTTGCGGTGGCACTGCAGGTCACCGCGAAGCTGTTGAAGGAGCCGGCTTGCACACAACTTCTCGAACGATTGCCGCGAACGAGTTTGTCGCCCGTCTGGAGGCTATTGGTTAGCGAACGAAGCCTCCTGATGCCAGAGCGAAGATTCAGCAAGCTACGGCGGTCTGTGATTCGAGAGTGGCTGAAGCATGTAAGTTAAGCGATCAAGGAACTTTCGGATGCGAGTCCTGTTTCTCGGCAGCCCCGGCCGATTTTCTGCCTGTGCTCTCTGGGCTTGCATGTCGGTCGGCCTGGAGATCTGCGAATTCTGGTATAGCCATCGCTTGGGATCCCGCGCCTGGCGTGAGGATCGCCATTTGGGGTGGTTCAATCCGTCCTGGTCGGTATCAGCCGCATTGAAACGATTCAGTATCCCATCACGTGCGGTTACCCCACTGCGTAGCGCCCCCTCACTCTGGAAGGCTGACGAGTTCAGGGCGGATGCCGTCGTCAGCGCGGAATTTCCTTATTTGGTTCCGATGGAGATGCTAGCGAAGTTGGGTGGGCGTGCTGCAAACTTGCACCCCTCGTTGCTCCCTGACTACGGTGGGCCTCTTCCGGTGCTGTGGATGCTTTTTCGGGAGGATGTCCGGCGGTGTGGAGGTGTAACCCTTCATGAAATGACTCCGGAGTTGGATTCTGGGCCGCTGATTGCCCAGCAGCGAGTTCCTTGGGATTCGGGTGGTTTTCGTAATTGGGAAGCGGATCTTTGCCTTGCCGCGGGAAAGTTGGTTAGGAACCATCTGCGACCCTATTTGCAAGGGGCCATCGCGACACGACCGCAGGCCATCAATCGGTCCACCTATTTCCGCAGCATGGACCGCAGTCTGATGACCATCGGTTCTCAACTGCCGGCAGATCGTGTCAGGCATCTATTGGATTCGATTGGATCCTATGCGGCGCTACAGGCTCGCGTTGGAGAGCGACTCGTGAAAGTGTCTCGCTTTCAGGGGATCGTTTCCCCGCGGCCGACCAAGGAACCGCCGAGTGTGGGGCCCGTTCATATCGAGATGGATGTGGCCGATGCGCGGATCGTGCTTCAACGCTGGCTCCCAGGAACCTCCAAGGTCCGTCGCTGGCAGACGTTTCGACTGTTCGCGTCAGATGCGAGGTCGGCTTACGTCCACTGAGCAACACGCGATTCAGGGGACCTGCCTCGGGCTTCGCTGGGGCGATCGCCTTCAATTGGGCGGGGATCAGTGGTTGAAGGTGAATTCACCGCTGGTCAAGACACTCCAACAGGCATCTTCGATCGCTTGGCGGCGGTCGTCGCCATATTCGGCGATCACGGCTACCAGTGCGGCGAGTTCCTGGTCGGTTGGTTGCCGAGCGAGCGCGACGCGGAACAGTTGGCGGACGATCTCGTCGTCCGTCAAGCCGTCCGCGAGCCATTTCGAAATGCGGTTTTTGGGCTCGGCCAATTTGGGGTTGAGCGTTTCACCGTTGGAAAGGTGCAGCACCTGGACCATGCTGGGCTCATTGCTGCGGTCGCATTCACAGGTGATTTCGCGTGGGTTACGTCCAAATGTCTTGAGGAAATACGAATCGATCGCGGCGTCATACAATTCGATCGCCCGAGTGCCCGGGGGATAAAAGTCGGTTTTCTGAGCGTCGGCACCGGGGAACGCAACGGTGGTAAACGGGCTGGATGTCTGCAACACCTGATCGATCGAATCGAGTAGCACTTCGGCCATCAGCCGGCGGGGGTAATAGCGGCTGTGGTACTTCGTTTCCGCGACGTTCTGATCGAGCGGCGTACTGTCGCGGCGATAGGTTTCGCTGTTGAGGATCGCCCGCATCAATTCCTGCAGGTCGAACTGTTGGCGGCTGAGGAAGTCAGCGGCGGCGGCCAGCAGTGGTTCGTTGCTGGCCGGGTTGCTGAGCCGCAGGTCATCGACCGGTTCGACCAAGCCGCGACCGAAGAAGTTGGCCCAGATCCGGTTGGTGATGGCGCGGGAAAAGTACGGGTTGTCGGGACTGGTCATCCACTGGGCGACGACATCGCGGCGATCGCCGGGGTAATCGAAATCGATCGGTTCGGCGTCGAGCGGGGCTGGCGGTTGCGGTTTGCCGCGGCCCGGTTGGATCAATTCGCCCGACTGATCGATGAACACTGTCCGCACGCCATCGCCGTTGCGGGGTTCGCCGCCCCAGCCTTTGGCCCGTACCCGGGCGAACAGATTCGCCATGGCGTAGTACTGGTCGTTGGTCCATTTTTCGAGCGGATGGTTGTGGCATTTGGCGCAACCGATCGACAAGCCGAGGAACGCTTGGCTGGCGTTCTCGGTCATCTCTTCGGGCGATTGGTGGATCGCATAAAAATTGGTAGCTCCGACCTCACGGCTGTCGCCGGTAGCGGTCAGGACTTCCTGGACCATTTGGTCCCAGGGGCGATTCTCCTTGACCGCTTGATGGATCCAGTCATAGAACGATTTCACGGCGACGGGTCGCAGTTTGGTGCCGTTGATCAGCAGCAGGTCAGACCACTTATAAGCCCAGTAATCGGCGAAGTCATCGCTGGCGAGCAGGCGATCGATCAGTCTTCGGCGGGCGGCGGGATGATCATCGGCCAGATAAGCTTCGGTTTCTTCGAGGGTCGGTAGTCGTCCAAGGGTATCGACGGTAGCCCGCCGGATGAACGTCGCGCGATCGGCCGGAGGGCTGGGCAACAGACGCAGCGTTTTGAGCTGAGCCAAATTGAGGTCATCGATGAAATTGTTTCGTGGCAGAGACGCGTAGACCGATTCGTCGACTTGGCCGGAGAACGGGACGGTCAACCGCGACAGCGTCACTTGCGAATCGAACCAGACCGAAATCGCCGCCTCGCCCGCCCCGCGGACGGTGACGCGGCCGTCTTCGTCGACCCCAGCGACCGCTTCATCGGTAGCCGTGAACTTGGCCCAGCGGGTGACGTCGACGACACGATCGTCGTCGTAGTGGGCGTTGACCAGTACCTGGGTCAGGTCGCCGGGAGCCAAGAGAGCGTTTTCGGGCAGCACACTGATCGATTCCAAGCGGGCGTCATCAGCACTCGGCGGAGCCGCCCCGGAAGCGATCCAGTCTGCCAGGATGGAGTAATCGTGGCCTTCGCTGGCGAGTCGGAGGCCACCTTTGTGCGGCAGTGCGCCGGTCGGTTTGGCGAGCAGCAGGCTAGCACCGGGATTGGCGATTTCGATTCGTCGACCGCGCAGTTGGCGGGCGATGGTGTGATGGTCGGCGACGGGATCGTAACCACGCAACGAGAGCCGAAAGCCGCCTTTACCGGCGAGGGCGCCGTGGCAGGCACCGCTGTTGCAACCGAGTCGGGCGAAGATCGGTTGGACCTGGTTGCGAAAGCTGACTTCGTCGCTGCTATCCATCCCGACCACGGTGACTTGAGCCACGGTACGTGAACCGTCGGTTCGCTCGGCGATCAATTCGGCGCTGCCATCACCGACGGGGGTCGCGACTTCATTGACGATGCGGAAAACGTTTTCGTCACTCGAACGCAAGCTCAGTTGGTCGATAGCGACCGCGGCAGCGGGCATCCCATCGATCGATCCGGCGACGACGACACGTTGGCTCGACCGGGGGCCGTGGAGGGTGAATGCGTCGGGCAACAGCGTGATCGCTGGGGCCGGTTCAGCGGCCTCGGTGGCGGAATCGCTCGCTGCGCTGGGTGGCGACGTGATCGAACCGATCAAGGCGACCAGCAGGATGCTAGCCACCGATGAAAACGGTGAATGCCGGGCATCGCAGTGCCGCCGGGTGGTGAGCGACGCGTTGGATCGGCGGTGTTGAATCGGTTTCATCAAGCGAACAGCTCCCTGATCTCGCGGGTACCGAAGTCGACCAAGGGGAAAGGGCGACCACCGGGGCCGGGTAACTCGGTGTGAAGGTCGAGGCCGAGTGAATGAAAGATTGTGGCGATCACCTCGCCGGGGTCGGCCGGTCGGTCGGCCGGGACTGCCCCGATCGGATCGCTCGCTCCGATCGCTCGCCCGCCGCGGACACCGCCGCCGGCGAAGGTACAGGAGAAGCATTGGGGCCAATGGTCTCGGCCGCCGGCCGGATTGACTTTGGGGGTCCGGCCGAACTCGGCCAAGCCGGTGACGAGCGTGTCGTCGAGCATCCCGCGATCGTCGAGGTCTTCGATCAAGGCCGAATAGGCTTGGTCGTACATCGGGGCGACGATGTTTTTCATTCCCTCGATCGTCGTGAAGGGTTTGCTGCCATGGATGTCCCAGGTGATCTCGTCGAACACCGTCAGGAATGAGTTGACGGTAACGAACCGCACACCGGCTTCGATCAGGCGACGGGCGAGCAGGCAGCATTGTCCGAGGCGATTCATCCCGTAGCGTTCACGGGTGGCGGTCGATTCACGGGTGAGGTCGAAGGCTTGCCGAGCTTGGTCGCTGCTCATCAACCGATAAGCGGCATCGAAGTGGCTGTTGAGCATCTCCGCCGATTCGTCGGCTTCCAGGGCAGCCAATTGACCCTCGATCGCCGCTCGCATCCGTCGGCGGCGGTCGATCCGTACGTCGCCCAAGGTGGGTGGGGGCAACAGGTCGGGAACTTTGAAGTTCGGTTGGGACGGGTCGGCCATCAACGAAAACGGGTCGTAGGCCTTGCCGAGGAACCCGCCGGCTTGGCCATTGGGCAGGTTTCCGCCGCCTCGCCCCATCGTTTCTGGCAGCACGACGTGGGCGGGCAGATCGGTCCGTCGTCCGCGGAGGTAATCGAGGACTGCGCCGGCGTGGGGAAAGTTCACTCCGCCGGTGAATTGCCGTCCGGTCTGCATCATCTGCCAACCGGCGTCATGAACCGCCGCTGCGGTGTGATAGCAGGAACGGACGATCGAAAACTTGTCGGCCACTTCGGCGTGTCGGGGGAGGATTTCGGAAAGCTGGAAATCGCCCTTGGTACTGATCGCACGAAACGGCCCGCGAACTTCCGCGGGCGCCTCGGGTTTCATATCGAACGTGTCGAGATGGCTGGGCGCCCCCAGATTGAAAATCATGATGCAGGAGCGGCGGTCTTTCGCCGGGTCGACGGCCCCGGCCTCGGCCGCAGCCAGATATTGAGGCAACCCCAGACCGATCGCGCCGAGCGTACCGACCTGCATGAAGTCTCGGCGGGTCACACCGTTGCAGTGATGCGAGCGGCCTGGTCCGATCAGGTTGAGCATGGTGGGATCCGGCGTAGCGGGCGAGGTGGGGAAAGCGAGTGCCAGCGGCAGCTAACGCCGTCGCTGGCGACGCCCGACGGGCGTCGATTTTCACTTCCAAAGTATACCCGACCGGACCGTCGGCGTCAGCGTTTCTGGTCACCACGCGGTGCTCGTCAGTCGGCCGCTCAACTCCGCAGGAGGCTCAGACCCATTCTTGGATCGTCGGCTTGATCACGATTTCCGGGACGTGCGCCCGCGATGGGAGACGGCAGACCGCGGCGACCATCGCGGCGATATCTTCTGGTTGCAGGATCGCTTCTTTGTGCGCGTCGGAGACCGGATTGGGCCGTTTATCCAAGATCGGTGTGTTGACTTCGCCCGGATAGACGTTGGTCACCCGGACACCTTCGAGCCGGACCTCGTTGGAGACCGCGGTGCCGAGTGCCGTCATGGCGAACTTCGATGCGCAGTAGACAATCCCACCGAGCTCGATCGCTCGTTTGCCCGAGATCGACGAGATATTGATCACCAGGCCATCGCGTCGTTGCCGCATCGCTGGCAGCACCTGCAACATGCAGCGATAGGCCCCGGTGGCATTGACCCGCATCACGTGGTCCCAGTCGCTCGGACGCATCGCGTCGAAGCGGCGGTTTTGGATATTGATCCCCGCGCTGTTGACCAGGATATCGGGCTCACCGATCTGGTCGCGAACCGCAGCGAAGAACCCGTCGATACTGGTGTCATCGGCGACATCGAGGCAAGCCCAGCGGATCGGATGGGTGGACCCAACCGCATCGGCGAGCTCGCTCAGCGGCGCCTCGCGCCGTCCTCCGACCATCACCCGACAGCCGGCCAGGGCCAATTCTCGGGCGATTCCGGCACCGATCCCGGTTCCACCGCCGGTGATCACCACAGATTTATCAGTTAAGTCGAGCATGTTGTTGGTCGTTCCTAATCGCGGGATGGGCGAATGCACGCCGGGTCGGTTCAAACGAACCGCCATCTTAGCGTTGACCGAGCTCTCGGCACGGGGTGTGGTGATCTCTCGCGGCAAGCGAACGGTAAATCGTTGACCCGCCGATTCGGGTGCGTTAGCTTGACGTGGTCGTGCGGAGCTTTTCCGCTCGACCCGTCGGCGGCGTCATCAAGCCTCTTGCAGCGTCGCTGACCGCTCCCCACCGCCCCACCCCTTGCCGACTACGGAGTCATCCGATGCAACCGCTCTATACGATGGACCGACGTGGTTTTTTGAGGGTCGGTGGCGGTGGTGTCGCCGGGTGTATGGTCGCCAATTCGGGGTTGACGAACTCGACGGCGGCGGCAGCGGAGAAATCGTTACCGGGTCGGGGGAAAGCGAAGTCGGTCTTGCTGGTGATGCTCAGTGGCGGCCCGAGTCAGCTCGACACCGTCGATCCGAAACCGAATGCACCGGCCGAAGTTCGGGGTGAGTTTTCGACGATTCCGACCAAGATTCCGGGCGTCGCGTTTTGCGAACATCTGCCCGAGTTGGCTCAGCGGGCCGATCATTGGGCGATTTTGCGGACCTTGGCCCACCGCGAACACAATCACCTGCTGGCCACGCACGTCGCCCTGACGGGGCGTCCGACGCCGCTGCCCCGAGGCGGTTCGGACCTCGACCGGGTCGAATCTCGCAGCGACTTTCCGAACTTCGCCGCCGCGCTCGATTTCGTGCGCCCCCGCGGTGATGGGCTGCCGACCGGCGTATCGCTGCCGAATTACTACATCGAAGGGCCGCTGACCTGGCCGGGCCAGCATTCCGGTTTTCTCGGTCCCAAACATGATCCGTGGCAGATCCAGGGCGACCCGAACGCCGACGATTTTCGCATGCAGGCGTTGAGTATGCGGGAGGGGATGACGCCGGGGCGCTTGGCGTCGCGTCGCGAATTGCTCGATCAACTCAACCGGGGGCCGTCAGGTCGCCTGCAGGGCGAATCCGAGGCGTTTCGCGACCAGCAAGAGATCGCCTATCAGTTGTTGACCTCGGGGCGGGTCGTCGAGGCCTTTGAGATCGGACGTGAGTCGGAAGAAACGCGAGAGCGATACGGTCGCAATCAGTTCGGTCAATCACTGCTGCTGGCCCGCCGCTTGGTCGAAGTCGGGGTGCCGGTCGTCCAGGCGACGATGGGAATCGTGCAAACCTGGGACACGCACGTCGACAATTGGGGCAAATTGAAGAATCGATTGTTACCCCAACTCGATCAGGGGCTCGCCGCCTTGATGGATGATTTGCTGGCGACCGGTCTGCTCGATCAGACGATGGTGGTCGTGATGGGCGAGTTCGGCCGTACGCCCAAGGTCTCGACGCTGCCAGGCCAGACGATCCCCGGGCGTGACCATTGGGCGCATGCCTATTCGGGGCTGTTCGCCGGTGCCGGGATTCAAGGTGGCCAGGTGATCGGTCAAACCGACGAGCAAGCCGCTTATCCGATCACCCGTTCCTGGTCGCCCGCCGACATCTGCTCGACGTTTTTCAATGCGCTCGATGTCGACCCTGACGTCACGATCATCGATCCGCTTGAGCGGCCGCACTTCCTGATCAACGGCGGTGTGATCGATCCGCTTTACAGTGGCCGACTCGGATAGCGTCGGAGAACGCTTCGCCACCGACCGACCGACTCAACGGCCACGTCTGCGGCGGATACTGATCAGGCTTACAAACCCATCAAGTTTTCAAAGCTGATCCTGTTTCACTGCCTGAAAACGATTTCCAACCTGATAAAGAATCCTTCATGTCGATGAGTGTTCGATCGATCATGTCACGATCCGCGGTGCACGTTTCGAATCACCGAATCATCGGCAATTCCTGTTGTCGCAACGCAGCGTTGATCGTCTCCGTTTTCGTCGTCTGGTTTGCCTGGTCGACCGGCGGAAATGCGGCGGAGGAGGTCGCGACCGGTTCACCGGAGGCTCCTTTAACCTTTGAGCAGCACATCTGGCCGATCCTGCGGGCCCATTGTTTCGACTGCCATGGGGCGACCGACGAGATGGAGGGAAGTCTCGACCTGCGTCAGGTCCGCCGGATGACGCAGGGTGGCGACAGCGGTGCGGCACTGACGATCGGTTCGCCTGAAGAGAGTTTGTTGTTTCAGCGGGTGGAGAGTGGCGAAATGCCGCCCGGCGATGCGAAGGTATCGGCCGATGAAGTCGACACGTTGCGGCGTTGGATCGCCGCGGGGGCCGCGACCAAACGTCCCGAGCCCGAGTCGATCGGTCCTGGTTTGGGGATCCTGCCGGAGGAGCGAGAGTTTTGGGCTTTTCAACCGATTCGCAGGCCTGCCGCTGTCGATCTGGTGACGCTGTCCACCGCCGAGCGGGTGCGGACGCCGATCGATGCGTTGTTGCTCGACCCCGATGACCCGGCGACCACGTTTGCCCCCGATTCCGATCGGCGAGCGCTGGTGATACGGGCCTACTTCACGCTGACGGGGTTGCCGCCGACGCCGGAGCAGGTCGCCATGTGGGAGGCCGATTCGCGGCCCGATTGGTTTGATGCCTTGGTTGATGACCTGCTGGAATCGCCTCATTACGGGGAACGTTGGGGGCGACATTGGCTGGATGTTGCCGGATATGCCGATTCGGCCGGCTACACCGAGAAGGATGTGGTTCGGCCGTGGGCTTGGAAGTATCGCGATTGGGTGATTCGGTCGCTCAACGCCGACATGCCGTTGGACCAATTCATCACCGAACAACTGGCGGGCGATGAGTTGGCCGGGCCACGCTCGGGCGACTGGACGCCCGAGCAGATCGAGTTGCTGACGGCGACCGGTTTTTTGAGGATGGCGGCCGATGGGACCGGCAGCGGTGCTGACAACGCTGAGGCCCGCAACCAAACGATCGCCGATACGCTGAAGATCGTCAGTACGTCGTTGTTGGGGCTCAGTTTTCAGTGCGCCCAGTGTCACGATCACCGTTACGATCCGATCCTGCACACCGATTACTTCGCACTGCGAGCGGTCTTTGAGCCGGCGCTCGATTGGCAGGCTTGGAAGCCGCCGGCGGCTCGTTTGGTTTCGCTGTACACGCAAGCCGATCAGAAACTGGCTGCCGAGATCGAGGCCGAGGCGCAGCTGGTCGCCCAGGAGCGGGCGGCGAAGCAGGCCGAGTTCATGAAGCAGGCGCTTGAGAAAGAGCTCGAAAAATACGAAGAGCCGCTGCGGGGAACGCTCCGTACCGCCTATGAGACGGCGGCTGACGAGCGAACCGACGAACAAAAGCAGTTGCTCGACACCCACCCGAGCGTGAAGATTTCGCCGGGAGTGCTCTATCAATATCTCCCCTCCGCCGCGGCTGAGTTGAAGACATACGATCAGAAGATCGCCGAGATCCGCGCAAAAAAGCCGACCGAAGAGTTTGTGCAGGCGTTGGTCGAGCCGCCCGGCCATGCCCCGGAGACGAAACTGTTTCATCGTGGCGACCACCAGCAACCGAAGCAGACCGTAGTGCCTGCGGCCCCGACGGTCGCGGTCCCCGAAGGCGAACGGGTCGAATTTCCGATCGACGACCCGGGGCTGCCGACGACCGGGCGCCGGTTGGCGTTGGCGCGATGGTTGACCTCGGCGGAAAATCCGCTGACCGCGCGGGTGATCGTCAACCGTGTCTGGATGCATCACTTCGGCCGCGGGCTGGTCTCCACACCGGCCGATTTCGGCAAGCTCGGTGCCAAGCCGTCGCACCCCGAACTGCTCGACTGGTTGGCGGCCGAGTTCGTCGATCAGGGATGGAGTTTGAAGCAGTTGCACCGACTGATCATGACCTCGACGGTTTGGCGTCAATCCCGAGGGGTGCTCGGTGGTGAGGTCGCCGGTGCGTCGAATGAGTTGATCCGTTTGGAGGCTGAGTCGATCCGCGACCGGATGTTGGCGGTCACCGGTTCGCTCGATCGACAACTGTTCGGCCCCGCCGTTGCGATCAAGGAAGACGAGACCGGTCAGGTGATCGTCGACGGCAGTCAAACGAGGCGGAGCCTCTATGTCCAGGCGCGGCGGAGTCGTCCGGTGGCGATGTTGCAGGCATTTGATGCTCCGGTGATGGAGACGAATTGCGAGGTCCGGCCGAGTTCGACCGTCGCGACGCAATCGCTGATGCTGCTCAACGGTGAGTTCATCCTAGAACAGGCGGCGAAACTGGCCGACCGCGCCGCGGCCGAGGCGACGACGCTTGACGCGGCCTTGGCCTCGCGGCCGATCGAATTGCCGGACGTGGCGGGTTCGGATTGGTCCTACGGGTTCGGCAGCGTCGATGAGGCCAGCGGGCGGACGGCGGAGTTCACCGAATTGGGGCACTGGACCGGATCGCAGTGGCAGGCCGGACCGAAACTGCCCGACCCGGCGGCTGGTTGGGTCTTGCTGACCGCTGCTGGTGGACACCCTGATATCCCGGGACGGGCCGTGATTCGCCGTTGGACGGCGCCGTCCGACGGCACCCTATCGATCGCCGGAAAACTCTCTCACGGTTCCGCCAGCGGCGACGGGGTGCGGGGACGGATTCTGTCGAGTCGCTCGGGTGAAGCCGGCCAGTGGGTCGTTCACAACGGTGCCGCGGAGACCGCGGTCGCCGAGTTGGAGGTGCGGTCGGGCGATACGATCGACCTGGTCACCGAGTGTCGTGACAACCAGAACGCCGATTCGTTTTCGTGGCCCGTGACGTTGCAACTGCAAACCGCTGACGGGACCGAACGGCGGATCGCATCGGACGAATCGTTCCGCGGTCCGGCGGAGGCTTATGACGCGTTGCCAGCTCAAGCGGTTCGGGCTTGGCAGTTGGCCTACGGACGCGATCCCGCTGTCGAGGAGTTCGACCTGATGATCGATTTCGTCGCCGAACAATTGGAGCTGCTCGGGCAGACCCCGGCGGCGGTCCCCGCCGGCCGCACCGCGGCGAGACAGGCGATCATCAATCTCTGCCAATCGTTGATGAGTTCCAACGAGTTCTTGTACATCGAATAGCGGGCTGGCAAACGAGTGATCCGTTCACACCGACTTTTACTAATCACATATGGGTCTTGAGTGGGTAGCACGTCCTTAGGTTGGGTGGGTGGCACGCCCTGAGGAACGAAGGGCGTGGGAGACAACGTGAACGCTCGAACGCGGCTGGGTTTGCCAAGGGGCCGCCATGGCAAAGTCCACGCCCATCGCCTTGCGGCTCTGGGCGTGCCACCCAAGTCTCTGGGAGAACCACCCGAGTCTCTGGGCGTGCCGTCAAAGCCCAAGTGACTGGTGAATTGACCTTCTAGGCGGCGGACCTGATGTTCTGTTTGGCCAGTCGTGGTTGGGTTTCGTCGGGGCCGCCCAACACCTGTCTCATCCGTTTCTGCCAACGGCGCGATTGGATCTGTTTTTCGATTGCCAGGACGTTTCCATGCAGACTTCTGAGCCAGTTCCGGTTCGTCCGGCGGATGCCTTGCCGGTCGGCGTCGAGCAGTGACCCTCCCAGATCGATGGCGATCTCGGTGACGGGATTCGGGACCACCGACAGCAGCCTCAGGCCGATTTCCCAGGGGTGTGACCAATCTTCATCGATCGGCCGGAAAATCGATTGGCGTTGCAGCAACGCGGCGGCGGCGGCAGCCCGAATCAAGTAGGCGACGCAGCCCGACGTGGGGTATTTGTGGTAGACGAATTCGGTCTGATTCACGATGCGGCTGCTGATCACCGGTTTGGAGCTGAAGTCGAAGAACTTGACGACATCCCACCGCGACGCGATCAGGCCGGCATTGTCGATCGCTAGCAACAGTGCCGGTCGGTCGACGACCGAAAAATCGTCTTCCAGCACCAACGCCATGTCGTGGCCGTCGTCCAGCATCGTCTGCCAAATCTTGCGATGGCCGTGGTAGCAGGAGACTTCTCCGGGCGTCATCGACCGCTTCATTCGGGCCAGGTTTCGCCACGGCGAATACCGTCCCGAGCCGCCTTCATCCCCCGGCGGAACGCCGGTGACAAACCGCCATTCCAGCGGTAGACGAGCGAACTGCTGACGTGTGTTCTGACGCCGTACGCCGTCGACAGCGTCCATGGTCAAGACGTAGCATGGCGGCCGGTTGGGAGTCACGGGCGTGCTTTCGAGTGCGACGTGTCTGGTTGGGGTATTCCGGCGGTCAGCGTGATCAACCCGGGACGGGGGTGGCTGGTAGCCGCATAGCCTGGCGGTGATCCGGTGAGATTCAGGAAAGTCTTTAGCAGGTGATTTGGGATCGTCGCAATGCGTTTAATGCAGTTGGTGATTTCTACAGCATTGGTTGCGGCGCGTCGGTCGACCGCATCAGCGGTCGTGGTCTGATTGTCGTCGCATCAATTCGTAGAGCGCGATCGCGACGGTTGCCGACAGATTCAAGCTTCGGACACGGGGGTCGGTC
>SKZY01000276.1 GCA_007127095.1 Planctomycetaceae bacterium | reverse complement strand
GATCATCATCGGATCGTCGGCCGTCGCGATTCTGCTGTTGCTGGTGGCCGTGATGTTGCGGTCGAGCGACCGAACACCTCCCCCCCGCCCACGCCCCACGATCCGGCCGCCGAGTCCCAGCGGCCAACTCGGGCAATCGACCCCGGGCACCGATTCGTCGGCCGGCTCACCCGCCCGACGCGACCCGGAAGACGCAGGTGAACGGTTCGAACTGGTCGATGACGAACGATTGCTGTGGGCACCACCGTGGCAGGCTGACAGCGAACCGCCGCCGCTCGACTTGATCGTCCCCGGGGCTCAGGCCTTCGTGGTGCTCCGACCTCAAGCGCTGCTGGACGACGATAACGGCGCCGATTGGCTCGGCTGGTTCGGTGATGAACTCGCCCCGTCACTCGATGCCTTGCAGCAGCGATGCGGGGTCCCGGCCGACGAGATCGATCGGTTGGCGATCGGTATGGTCGGTGGCCCCGAAGGTGAGCCACGGATTTCGTTAGCCGTCTGGCTGCGCCAACCGTTGCCTTTGGCCGAACTGCTCGACCGCTGGGACGTATCGGCCTCACAAACCGCCGAGGGCCAAACGATCTACACCGGAGACGGCATCGACGACGACGCTTATTTCGTCGCCGGCGAATCGGTTACCAAACAGAGTGACATCACGGCGTTCGCGGTCGGCCACTTGGACCAAATCCGCTTGGTCGCCGAAGCCGGTGGCGAGCCACTGTTACTGCCGCCTCCGATGCAATCGGCCTGGGACCAGACGAGCGACGAAGCGACGGTCGTGGCCCTGGTCAACAGTAACTTCCTGTTCGCCGACGGCCGAGCGGTGTTACAGCGATTCGCCCACCGCGCCGTCACGCCGCTGAAGAATTTGCTCGTCCCCGATGCCTCCGCCGTGGTTGTGACACTCGACGCCCGCCAACAGTGGTACGGTGAAGTCCGGTTGGTCCCCGGTGGCGGAGCCTCATCCGCCGTCCTGCTCCGCAAGCTGCAGGATTCGGTCGCCGCACTGCCGACAATCGGTGAATCGTTTTTGATCGATTCGGACATCGCTACTTCCTGGCGGGCGCTGGCGATCCGGCTGCCACGCTACTATCGGGCGCTGGCCGACCAAACCCGCTATGGCGTTTCGGCGTCGTTGCCGACCGCGAACTTTTACCTCCCCGCCGCGGCGGCCCCCCAGATCACGCTCGCCTCGCTGTTGGCGTTGTCAGCCAGCGGCCAACCGGCCACCGAGACGATGCCGACCGCCGAACCGGTGGCGATGTCGATCGATCAGTTGCTCGATACGCCGATGTCGATCAGCTTCGAACAGGAATCGCTCGAGTTCGCTGTCGGGATGATCGGGGATGAGTTCGCCCGAGGCTTGCCCCCCGGCGTCTCGCCGCCGCGTGTAACCATCATCGGCGGTGATTTGGAAAAATCGGGGATCACGCAGAATCAACAAGTACGCGACTTCCGGTTTCGCGACACCCCGCTCCGCGAAGTCTTGACTCGGCTGGTCGCGGGGGCGAACCCAGACAAAACCGCGACGAGTCCTGCTGACCCGAAGCAGTCGCTGATCTGGGTCGTCGATCCCGCCTCGACCGATGCGCAGCCGGCGCTGCTGATCACGACCCGCCCACAAGCCGAAGCCAAGAACTATCCTCTACCCGAGGAGTTTGTCAGCAGCGACTAATCCGTCATCGCCGAATCGGTCGTGAGCTGCTGAGGCCAACCAACTCGCGGCGATGCCGCTTCGCTCCGCTCTCATCCCCCCGGAACTGCTATGTCAACGATCATCCAGTCTGCCCAACCGCCCCGCCCTAGCGAAAGTCGTCCAGACTTTCGAGCCGCCTCAAAAGGCCCCCAGCGGCTCAACTGCGATCGATTCAGCCGCTTCCTGACCACGGCCATCGTCTGGCTCTGGCCACTGGCGATCGCGATCGGCCAAGGCCCTGTGAGCGGCACGGCGCTAGCCGCCGGCCCCAAGCCTGAGGTCAACGGCGCATCGAGCCCCAAGCCGTATACCGACGCCCGACCGACACGATCGACCGATTACAAACGCTGGGGCCAATACGCCGTCAAACGGCTGACGCTGGGCGATCGCGATGGGGCCGAGGAAACGTTGCGGCGGTTGTTGCGACTCGCCCCCGACGATCCGGACCTGCTGCTCCTGTTGGCCAGCACCGTCGCCACGGCGGGCGAAGCCGCGGAGGCCGAACGGTTGCTGACAGCCGCGTTGGACGCCGGCTTGCCGCCGGAACGTCTCTTGGTTGGCCCCGATGTGGTGACCGGGCCGCTCCAAGATTTTGCGACCGTGGCTACCGTCCGCGATTCGCTCCGTGGGCGTCCGCTGCACGGCCCACTGCTCGGCGACATCACCGATCGATCCGCCAAAGTCTGGTTGCGGACCGCCGAACCGGCGGCGGTGACGCTGATCGCCCGCCCCTTAGCCGACGATCGAACCGACGCAGCAACCGATCCGGAGCGAGAGTTCCGCGTCAGCGGCCGTACGACTGCCTGGGACGATCGGACGGTGGTGCTGCAGTGGCAAGAGCTGCAGCCGGCGACGCGATATCGGTACCAAATCATCATCGACGATGGCGACCCGATCGCCGGCGGCGAGTTTCGGACGTTCGCGACCGCGGGACAGCCGGCCCAGTTTTCGCTCGCGTTTGGCGGCGGCGCAGGCTATCACCCGCCGCAAGAACGGGTCTGGGATACGATCGGTCGATTCGAACCCGATGCCGTGTTGCTGCTCGGTGATAACATTTACAGCGACGATCCCGAAACGACCGAAGTGCAGCGGTACAGCTATTACCGCCGACAATCGCGACCCGAGTTTCGACGACTGTTCGCCAACATTCCGGTGTTCTCGATCTGGGACGATCACGACTTCGGCACCGACGACTCCTGGGGCGGGGCGGCGATCGAGACGCCGGTCTGGAAGCGAACGGTCTGGAATACCTTTCGCCAAAATTGGGCCAACCCGGGCTACGGCGGTGGCCATCGGCTGCCGGGCGTTTGGTACGACTTTTCGATCGCCGATGTCGATTTTTTCATGCTCGACGGCCGCTACTACCGCACCGATGCGGGTCGCTTCGGCGGACAACCTCAACAGTCTCCGACGATGCTGGGCCCCGAACAGAACGCCCGACTACGAGAATGGTTGCTCGCCTCCGACGCTACCTTCCGCGTGATCGTCTCACCGGTCCCCTGGGATTTCCGCGCCAAATCGGGCACCTCAGGCCTCGATACCTGGCGAGGTTACGCCGACGAGCGTGAATCGTTGTTCGCGTTTTTGTCCCAACACCAGATCGGAGGCGTGGTCCTGATGTCAGCCGATCGCCACCGCAGCGATGCCTGGAAAATCGAACGTGAGGACGATTATCCGCTCTACGAGTTCAACTCTTCACGGCTCACCAATGACCATGTTCATCCGACGATGGATGAAGCAATCTTTTCGTACAACGAAAAGCAATCGTTCGGCCATGTCATGTTCGACACGACCTCCGCCGATCCGAGCGTCACCTATCAAGTGATCAGCATCGACGGCGAGACGGTTCACTCGTTGAAACTGCTCCGTTCGCAACTCGAACCTCAGCAGTGAGTCTCGATCCCCAACCGCTCCTGACCAATCATTCCGCCACTTTTAAGCGACTCCACTCCGGCAGCGTGGCTTCGATCATGTTGGCGCCCAGTTCAACCATCTTCCTCGTCGCGATTCTTCGGGTCGCCGCCGCCCTCTATCCGGTGGCGCTTGATTGCCTCTTGCCGACTCTGTTTAGCTGCCATCTGCGAAATTTTCTCATCTCGCAAAATATCAATAAGCTCTAGCTGGATTTTCTTTAATTCCACTTCTTGCTTTTGGAATGCAGCTTCTCGCTCCTCTATTTTCCGCCTCCCTTCGTTAACCACGGCGACGTGTTCGTCATATTCGGATGCGAATTTCTTGTTAAGGCAATCGAGTCTCAACGCAGTAAATGTAAAATAACCAATCGACAGCGCGAGGGTAAACATTAATAAATACATCGGGAAACCCAATCTGGACTCCCTGGATGGCACTCTCGCAACGACCTCATCCGTATCGTGTATGACCTTAATTTCCCGGTTGCTTGATATAGGAAACTTCATATCCCTCCAGACTGAAACCTTTACCTCTTTCGCAATTGGGAGTTCGCCCAATTCAATGTCGGTCGTGAACAGTCGTACTTCGCGTTTGCCATCGTCCCAATCGATGATAGCTAGGCCAGTGCCGCCGGCCTGAAGCCGTACTCCTTTCGCTATCTCCCGACCATTGTTCACCATTATAATGGTGGTGAACTCATTGCATTTAATCAATGTTTCAAGTGTACTTTCTGGTTTCAGCTCATGCGTTCCGTTTTCTGGTTCCAATTCATCCGTACTGCGAACACCATCGAGCCCCCACCGCTCAATGGCCACTTCATCAGGGAGGGAAAAAGCGTTTATTTCCGCAATGGCAGTGACCAACGGTCCAGCTTGCGCGTTGATCATCGCGACTATTTGCATGATCGCTAAAATTGCGCCCGGTATGCTGACAAGCGCAACAAGGACACCTCGCCAGTGCTCCTTTAGAAAATTCCAAAATATCGCTCGCGATGAATTTCCGCCACCCTCGCGGTTTTCTTGGTCAGCGAGATTGTCGTTTTCGTCTGCACTACTCATTCCGACCACTACAGAAATCGAGGGATGGCTCATGATTGGGCAATTGCGAACACGAACCACCCGTTTGGCCGTCGGCATCCTATCAACGCGGCTTCCCTTTTGCCACTTCCCCGTCTAAAAAATTCGTCCACAACCGGCCAAAATCGGGGCTAGCGGTGCGGCTGACCAGGTCCCCGTCGGCGTCATGGTCAAGTC
>SKZY01000218.1 GCA_007127095.1 Planctomycetaceae bacterium | reverse complement strand
GCCTGGGTCAAACGGTTGCCTGGGTCAAATGCTGTACCGGTTGCTGAGGCCACCCGGTCCCGGCATTGATCGTTCCGCGCCAGCCTACCGTACGGTCATGATCGACAATACTTCATCCACCGAGGTCTCGCCTGCGAATATCTTTTCTATCGCGTCAGCGAACAGACTGCCCAATTGCTGTTCCCGCGCCAGCGCGATCAGTTCGCTCTCTTCGGCCCCTTCGGCGATGCGGCGGGCGATCGATCCGTCGCAGGGAAGCAATTCAAACAATCCCAGACGTCCGGTGAAGCCGCGGTTGGCGCAGTAGATGCACCCTGAGCGATCATAGACGGTACGGCCCGCTGCGTCGGGCATGCCGAGAATCGCTGCTTCGGCAGGCGTCAATTCACGGGGCCGCCGGCAGTGAGGGCAGAGTCGCCGAACCAACCGCTGGGCGACGGCCAGACGCAGCGTCGCCGCGATCAGGTAGCGTTCGACGCCCATGTCGTTCAAACGCGTCACCACACTGGCTGCCGAGTTGGTGTGCAACGTGCTGAAAACCAGGTGGCCGGTTAACGCAGCCTTGATCGCCACGTCGGCGGTTTCTTGGTCGCGGATTTCGCCGATCATCACGGTGTCGGGGTCGTGTCGCAGGATGCTCCGCAGCGCCTTGCCGAAGTTGACCTTGTCCGCCGTATCGACCTCGACCTGCGAGACTCCCGACATCTCGTACTCGATCGGGTCTTCGATGGTCAGGACGTTTTGGTCGCCCTGTTTGAGCAATTGTCGCAGCGCGGCATACAGTGTGGTCGTCTTGCCGCTTCCCGTCGGACCGGTCAGCAGCACCATCCCGTGAGGCATATGGATGCAGCGTTCGAAGACCGCCAAGTCGGCGGCTCCCATCCCCAATCGTTCGACCGTCAGTGTTTCGGTTTGCAACGCCAACAACCGCAGCGTCATTTTTTCGCCATGCCGGGTCGGCAGACTGGCGACCCGGATATCGATCTGCTGGCCCGAGCCGGCGGTGTGAGTGAAGCGGCCGTCCTGCGGCGCCCGCTTTTCCGCGATGTCCATCCCGGCGAGTACCTTCAGCCGGCTGACGACTCCGCCAGCCGCCTCGATCGGCAGCCGACGATAATTCTCCAGTACGCCGTCGACGCGGAAACGGACCCGCATCTCTTCGCGTCCGGGGTCGAGGTGGATATCCGAAGCCTGACGGACAAAGGCGGCGTACAGCAGTTCATCGAACAACGCCACGGCGTCGCGGGATTCGGGATCGGCCGCCGCACGCGGATCGCCGACACGAATCCGCACCGGACTCGAATCGGTACGGCCCGACCGTGCCGTACCGAAGATGCGATTCAATGCCCGTTGCAGCGATTCGCGATCCGCCAGTTCGGGGTGGACCGGTCGGCCCACAAAGCGTCGCACCGCTTCCAACGCAGCGGTGTCGCAGTCGTCGATGCAGGCGACATGGACCACTTCGTCAATCGCCACGAACGGCAACACATGGCGCCGCATCGCCAAGCCGGCCGGTACCCGCAATGCCCAGGTCGGATCGACCCGCACCTGGTCCATATTCAACAGCTTTGACGTACTCGCCTCGCTCATACCCGCCCTCCCTGCATGCGGGCTCCGCCGATTCGCGATTGACGCAAGCGGCCCGAACGCTCACGCATCACGTTGGGGTTGCGGGATAGCGTCATCGCTGTGCTTTCGCTGATCCGCCCGGCGTCGAGTAAGCGAGCCAGGTCCTGTTCGAGCGTCTGCATCCCGAGCGATCCGCCGGCTTCCATCGTCGAATAAATCTGGCTGCTTTTGCCCACCGCGATCAGATTGGCGACCGCCGGGTTGGACATCAACACTTCGCTGGTCACCACCCGTGGCCGCCTGGGGACCACACCGTCGACCTCGGCGGGCGGCCGGTCTGCCGGCCCGTCGGCGACGATCAGGTGTTGCGTCACGATCGCCTTCAGTACCATCGCTAATTGGCGACGCATTCCCTGTTGTTCATCAGCGGGAAAGACCGAAATCAAACGCTCAACCGCGCCGACACAATCTCCGGCATGGACAGTCGTCAATACGAGGTGACCGGTCTCGGCAGCCGTGATCGCGGTTCGGATCGTCGGTAGGTCGCGGATCTCGCCGACCAAAATCACGTCGGGGTCCTGCCGCATCGCCGCCACCAAGGCTTCGTAAAAACTCTCGGTGTCGGTACCGACTTGGCGTTGATTGACGAGACTTTCCAGCGGCCGATGCAGGTATTCGATCGGGTCTTCGATCGTCACCAGGTGACAGCGACGCGTCCGGTTGATCCGATCGACCAGTGTCGCCAGCGTCGTGCTCTTGCCCGCGCCGGTCGGTCCGGCAACGACGACCAATCCGTCGGGCAGATCGCAAAGTTGATACAAGCTGTCCGGCATTCCCAGGTCTGCCAGCGAGCGGAAGCGGTCCTCCAGTCGCCGCAGCGATATCGCGAATTCGTTCTGACGTCGGAAGACACTGTAGCGAAACCGCGTTCCATCGATCGCGGTCAGGGCGCCGTCGAGCGAACCGATCTTCACGAGCGGCTCGCGATGCGAAGCGGTTGCCAGCACGCCCGCGATTCGCTCGACCGTCTCAGCCGACAGCGGCGGGTCGTCAAGCTGCGGCTCCAAAATCCCTTCCAGACGCAAATACGGTACCAGCCCCGCCGACAGGTGCAGGTCCGAGGCGTCCGATTCGACACAACGAACGAGCAACCGCTGCAGCAACGCTTCCGGGTCGAGTTCAGGGGCAGGGTCGGACATCGGTAGCACTCTCAAATCCAGACGACCAGGGACCAAGATCGCCAATCCGAATCGCCCGCCGTCTCGTCCATCAGCAACTGGACCGGTATCGCCGGATGGTCATCTTGAGCCATCTTCCGGACCAGACGCAACACGTCGGAGTAGCGGCCGAAGAACTCGAACCGCCAGAACACCGAATCGCGTTTGGCCGAATCGTCGGTAAGTTCGGCAACGGCTTTCCGCAACGACTCCGGCAGAAACGTCTCCTCGCCGCCCGCGTTCCCTTGGTCCAACAGTCGCAAGTTGTGAATCGTCATCTGCTGGGTCAAATCCTGAATCACCGCCAGCGAGGGACCTCCGTGGCCACGACCAAGCAGGTCACGACGACGAGTTTGCAGTTGCTCGTTAACTTCGTCTGCTTCCTTCAGCTGATCATCGAGCTGCCGAATTTCGACCTTCTTTTCGGCGACCGCCGTCAGCGAAGGTTCTTGAGCGCGGGCCGCACGCAGCGCCGTTTCGGCTTGATCGAGCTGTTGGCGCGGGTAGATCAGCCACCCGTAGACCGCCACGATCATCACCGCGGGGAGGCAGACCAACAGAATCCGCTCGCGAGTCGAACCCGAGTTCATCGTGTGGCACCTCGGGCGACGGGTTCGAGAGCGCCGTTGCGGCCCGCCCACAGGTCTTCTGAAGTCATCGCCGAGTTACTCAGCCGCATCGTGAACGTCCACGGCTTGCCAGTGGTGGTTTTCTTGCTCGCTTCCTGAGGCGTCGGCTCGACCGTCCAACCCAACGGTCGCACGCGGCGGTTCAATCTCGCTGCGAAATCGTGGACCGAATTCGGGTCCAAGTGGGCTCCGCTGATCGTCACCGTCCCCGCATTCTGCTCGATCCTGCGGATCACCAGATGTTCGGGCCGCAGGTCCGCTACGCCAGCAAGCAGCACTGCGAGGCGGCGCTTTTGCGCTTCGGCCACCGCTTCATAAGTATCCAAAGCCGCGGCGAGTTTGCGATTTTCATCGCTCCGCTTGGTCAGCCGTTCATTCCGGCTGCGGATTTCGCCGTCGAACGCGGCGAACTCTTCGGCACGCTGCTCAAGCTGCCGAGTTTCCTCACCAGCGGATTCCAGTTTGGCACGGCTGGCGGTTTCGATCGCCCAGCAACCGGCGGCGACCAAGGCGGCAAACGCGGCCGCCATCACCACCCGACTCTGTACCGACAGCGGCTCGGCCGCCGGTTGCAGCAGCGGTACGGCCGGTTCGCGAAAACCGAGCGACTCGTTCCAAGCCGTCAGCCATCCTTTCAACGACGCTTCATCGTTCAGATCGATGATCTCTGTCTCGTCGCCCATCCCCCGCAGTTCGTCGCCCGGACGCGAAATCATCAACGCACGCTGATCGGCGATCGGATTCGACTCCAGCCACATCTGCAGTGTCGTTTTCCAGCCTTCCTGAGCCGGACTGCTGTTGACCAGTTGCACCTCAGGCGTTTTCCCCGCCGTCGATCGGACCGCCGCCACGCAGTCAGGCCACAGTTCGATCCGCTGCCATGACGAACCAGGCGATTGTGAACCGACCGCTCGTGGTAGGCCGGCGGGATGCGCGATGCCGCCCAGCCGTCCGCCATGTTCGCTGATCGCTTCTCCGACTTGGTCGAGCTGCCACACCGGCATCTGCACGACCCAAAAATGCCGGTGGAACCCATCGCTCTCCAGCGACCGGTGGGCCAGCACCGACTCGAACGCACCGATCCCCGATAGCGACTCGGCTTCAAACGCGAGCGCCTGGCTCAGTTCTTGGGCGGAAGCCGCTCGCGTCGCTCCCGCTTCGAGCGGCACCGCCTGGACCCAGACATCGGTCGTCAGAATCCAGACCGTTCGCCGACACCTACCACCGAGCCGCAACGCCGAATCGACCAGCATCGCCAAGTCATCGGCATCGGGACGCGGCTGCTGGCGCAGCGCCGTCAGCCGCCCGCCCGAGAAATCGGCGCGGACGATCCGTTCAGCGGTCAGCAGCAGCAGGGTGGAAGACTTACGACGAAGCATTCAATTTCTCTCCACCCGATCGCCGCGAAGCGGCCGTCGATAGTTGCCCCGGGCGTCAGCCCGGGGAG
>SKZY01000256.1 GCA_007127095.1 Planctomycetaceae bacterium | reverse complement strand
CGGCGCGATGGTAGTTGGAAAGAGGGGCTGCGTTGTTGTTGCCGATGCGGTGATGCGTTGGGCCGGCGGCTAGCGCCGTGCCGCTCACGGTGGGGTTGGTGAGGCCGCACGGCTGCGCCGTTGCGTTGGGAGGTGTGTGGGGCCGGCGGCTTGCGCTAGGGCGTTACTGAGATCTGCTCGAGACGCGTTAGCGAATCAGATATCGTGGACGAACGGCGGGCGATAACGGATCCGGTAAGCGGCCCCGTTCGCTTCCAATACCGGCGCCTGCAGCTCGTCGAGATCGCTCGGTTCTGAACCGTTGTCGCTCTTATCTGACCGATCAGCCCCGTTTCGATCGGACGGCAATTCCTGGTCAGGCCCCGAAATGTCAACGCCCTTCAATCGGGTCTCAGCCCGCTCGGTGGAATCGCGATCATCCGCTTCGTCGGGACCACTCAGAACCGAGTCTCCCGAATCAGCCGCCCCTCCATTCTCGCTGACGCGGGGGCGATTCCGCGTTACCGCCCCATCACTCGACGTCGATTCGATCACCGTCGATGACACCGACGTACCTCCCAGCGACGAATAACCACTGACAATCGCCGACGAAAACGGGTCGAAGTAGCTCAGCGGCGCTCGTTGAACCACCTGACGCGGCCTCATCACCGTTTCCGTGTATGGCACGTAACGCTCACGAGTCACCGGGCGACGGACCTTCCGCACGACGCGTTCCTGTTCGTAATACTTGATTTCCACCGGTTCCCGGCGTGTTTCGTACTCGATCCTCGTCTGCGTCACCGGCACTCGGCGAACCCGCTCCTCCGTCACCCACTTCTGTTCCTGAACCGGGACACGGCGGGTCCGAGTTTCCGTCACCGGCCGCTGAACGGTAACCGGCACCTTGCGGACTTCCTCGGTCGCCACCATCCGTGTCGTCTGCACGGGAACCTCCCGTGTTACCACCTCGGTTTCCATTCGCATCACCTGAACCGGAACCTGCTCGGTCACCGTTTCGGTCTGCATCCGCGTCACCTGAACCGGTACCTGTTGCTGCTGCACCTCGGGGACGAACGAAGTCTGCGCGACTTGTTGCGTGACCAGGTTAGGCCGATAGACGACGCGGTTTTGCACCGTCGGCGGCGTCACTTGAGGCGTCCAAACCGCCGCCCCGCGGTTGATGCTGAAAATTCCAAGCGGCCCGGTCGTCTGAATCGCCCGCGGAACCCACTGCATTCCGTACTGAACTTGACCGGGTTGAACCACTTGCTCGTTGACAAACCCTCCGGCGTCGACCGTCTGGTTCTGAAACGTCGTCACCGGACGCATCGCGACGTGCTGCCGCGTCTGAAACTGAGTCTCCGTGACCGGTCGCTGAACCTGGTGCTGACGGGTTTGGAATTGGGTTTCCGTGACCGGTCGCTGCACCGTGTACTGCTCCTGCCGCATCTGCGTCTCGGTCACCGGACGCATCGTCGTGACCCGCTCCTCACGCTCCGACGTCTCCGTCACGTACCGCGTTTCGGTGTATTCCTCGTCCCGATACGACGTCTCGGTGACCGGCCGCCGCACCGTGTATCGCTCTTCGCGGTAACTCGTCTCGGTCACCGGCCGGGCTACGCGGTATTCGCGTTCTTCCGTCCGCGTCCGCAGTACGGGTCGCAGCGAAACCACTTCTTCTTCGACGTACTCGGTCTCGGTCACAACACGGAACCGCTGGACCGTCTGTGGCTGCAGCACGGTTTCGCACTGCAGTCGATAACTCGGCTCAAAACAGCAGGCGTCCTGGGCATGCGAGGTGCCGACGGTCAGCCAGCTCAAGCCGCTGACGACGCCACCGACGATCAACGCCCGCAGTGCTTCGCGTTTCGGCCGCTGGCCGTGATTGCCGGTCGTAAAGTTGGCTCGATGGATTGGTCGTGGAGTCATTTAAGATCAAACTTGATGTGGTATGCAAAGACCGGACTTTCGCTAGCAGTCGGCGGCACTCGCCAAAACCGACCTAGCGACACCCGAATCGCCGCAGTCCCGATTCGCCGCGTACCCGATTGCGGGCCGAGACGATCTGCGTCCAACCTCTAGAATACGGAGCGGCTTGAGGAAATCTAAGGAAAAAAATCGAAAAAGTTCGCTTTTCGTCGAGTCGGCTGCGGGCGATTTCACCATCTTTCCCTGTCTGCTCAATTGTCGCTACAAACCGTCTATTTTAATCACTCCACCGCTATGTTGGCGGACCATTTGTGGATCACACCCTGGGGGGCAAGGGGACAGTTGGAAAGCGACCGCATATGAAACGACTCGATCTCTCGCTTGGCGATCCGGCTGCCGATCTGGCGCTCGACGAGGCACTGTTGCTGCAAGCCGAGGCTGGACAACTCGGCGAGACGCTGCGTTTGTGGCAATTCGATCGCCCCGTGGTCGTGATCGGTCGCGGTTCCAAAATCGAAAACGAAGCCGTCGCTGACCGCTGCCGCGCCGCCGCGGTGCCGGTCTTACGCCGCTGCAGCGGTGGGGCAGCGATTCTCGCTGGCCCCGGTTGCCTGATGTACAGCGTCGTCCTCAGCCTGACCCTGCGGCCTGCCCTCCGCCAAGTCGATCTGGCCCACTCGTTCGTGATGCAACGCCTGCTCACCGCGGTGCGTGGCCAACTACCCGCGGTACAATGGCAGGGGACGTGCGACCTGACATTCGGCGACCGCAAGTTTTCCGGCAATAGCCTGCGGATCGCCCGCCACCACCTGCTCTATCACGGTACGATCCTGTACGCGGCCGATCTCGATCGAATCGATCGCTGCCTCGGTACCCCTCCCCGACAACCCGACTACCGCGGCAATCGCCGCCATGCCGACTTCATTACTAACGTCCCGATCGATCCCGACCGTTTGCGCGACCAGATCGCCACCGCTTTCGCGGCGACCGAGCCGCTGACCGCTTGGCCGATCGATGAGGTCCGGCGGCTCCGCTGCGAACGCTACGACGATCCCGCCTGGCACCAGCGGCATTGACTCGATCTCGTTTAACCCATCCCCCTCAACGATCTCCCGCTCGTGAACCCCGAATCGATCCCGCCCCACCCCGCAACGGAAGCCCTGTCCGCAACGGAAGCACTGTCCGCGGCGGCCGCCACCCCGACCGGCCCGCCACGCCCGAGCGGGCAGTCGCCAACGCTTGCCGCCAGCGGGCTCGGCAAACGCTACGGCAAGAATTGGGTACTCCGCGACGCCGCGATCACGCTCCAACCCGGACAGGTCCTGGCGCTGCTCGGCGAGAACGGCGCCGGCAAAAGCACTCTCGTTAAAATCCTCAGCGGCGCCGTCTCCCCCGACACCGGCTCGGTCCAGATCGCTGGCAATTCGATCCCCGCCGGACGCCCTGACGTGGCCCGCCAAGCCGGTTTGGCGATCGTCTACCAGGAATTGAGCGTCTGTCTGGAACTGAGCATCGAAGACAACATCATGCTCGGCCGCGAACGCTCGTGGCTCGGCAAACTCGACCGCCGCACCCAATCCGCCGCGGTGGCCGACGTCCTCACGCGGCTCGGCCATCAAGATCTCGACCCAAAAACGCCGCTCGAATCGCTCTCGATCGGCCAACGCCAAGTGGTCGAAATCGCTCGCGCCTTGGTCGATGATGCCCGCGTGTTGATCCTCGACGAACCGACCAGCTCACTCGCCGCGGCCGACGTGACCCGGCTGTTCAAGACCATCCGCCGGCTCTCCGACCTGGGGATTTCGGTGATCTACATCAGTCACTTCCTGGAGGAGGTGAAGGAAATCTGCGATAGCTATCTCGTCCTCCGCGATGGTCGTGTCGCCGGCCAAGGCGATCTGGCTGAAGCGACGCAGCGCCAGATCGTCGAGCTGATGGTCGGCCGAGGGATCGACGAACTGTTCCCCAAAATTACCCATCAGCCCGGCGAACCGTGGCTGGAACTCGATCAGGTCGTCGGCGATCCCGTCCCCTCGGGCGTTTCCTTGACCGTGCGACGAGGTGAGATCATGGGGATCGCCGGTCTGGTCGGTGCCGGCCGGACCGAGACGCTGCGGTTGATCGCCGGGCTCGCACCCTGCCTCAGCGGCCGGATTCACGCGGGGGGAAAACCACTCGTGGGAAATCCGGGACAGCGGATTCGCCGTGGGATCGCGATGGTCAGCGAAGATCGCAAACACGAAGGACTCGCCCAAACGATGGCGATCGCCGACAACGCCGTCCTCAGCCGCTTAACCCCCTACTCGCGTGGCGGTTGGCTCCGCCGCGGACGTCGCGATGCCGCCGCCAAGGATCTGATCTGCCGTTTGCAGATCAAATCGCAAGGTGTCGATCAGGTCGTCGCCAACCTCTCCGGCGGCAATCAACAAAAGGTCGCGATCGCGCGCGTGCTGCACCAAGATGCCACTTGCCTGCTGTTCGACGAACCGACCCGCGGCGTCGATGTCGGGACCAAGGCCGAAATCTATCGACTGATGGGACAAGCCGCCGCCGATCACCGCGCGGTCGTCTTCGTCAGCAGCTATTTTCGTGAATTGCTCGAACTCTGCGATACGATCGCCGTGATGGCCCGCGGAAAAATCGTCGCCGTCCGCCCCGTCGCCGAGTGGACCGAACACGACCTGCTGCTGGCCGCCATGGGGACCGGCGGTGACGATTCAACCTGGGCTCAGTAGGTCGGTTCGTCTACAGTAAGGTGCGTCCGCAGTCCGACTCAATCACCGGAAGATGAACCATGGAACTCACCAGCACGGCGACAGGAAAAAGGGGTCAGACAGGAAAAAGGGGTCAGGCCTCTTTTGCGAGGAACTCGCCCTGCGGGTGCTGCGCACAAAAGAGGCCTGACCCCTTTTTCCCTCCGCCCTGCGGGTGCTGCGCGCAAAAGAGGCCTGACCCCT
>SKZY01000464.1 GCA_007127095.1 Planctomycetaceae bacterium | reverse complement strand
ATCGATCAAGATCCTTCCCCTGCGGTCCGACGCGAAGCGTTGGTCGCCCTCCGATACGATGCTAGCGAAGCGATGCCCGCCCTGTGGGCTCGCTTGGCGGCACGGCACGATGGCGAAGATCGCTGGTACCTCGAAGCACTCGGCATCGGATCGGATATCCGTCCCGACGAATGCTATCAGGCACTCCATCAACTGCTCGGCGATGGCCGGGCACACCCGTCCAAACTCGACGTCTTGTGGCGATTGCGCTCCTCTGCGGCGATCGAACCACTCGTCCGTACCATCGTCGACCCGCGACGAGAATTATCAGAAACCGACCGTTTCTTTCGGGCTCTCGACTTTCATGATCCCGAACCGCGATCGCGGTGGCTCGCCGAAATCATTGTCAATGGAAACTTCGCGACCTCGGCCGAGGATGCCGGGATGCGGTCGCGAAACGATGCGATCCTGGTTCGTGCATTGCAGCGGATGAAAGACGCCGCTGAGGTTCAAGACAAACAGGTGTTGGCGGCGGTCAACCGGCATATCGAGGACCAGCGGGGAACGCCCGAATACCTGCGGTTGGTCAAGCGGTTCCCGTCGGCCACAACGCCCTCGGGATTGATAGAAGTCGCTTTGGCGACGGGTGATGATTCGGCATCGGTCGAGGCGGTGCGATTGCTCCTGGAACTGAAGGCGGGACCCGATAAACTCGTCTCCTACATCCGCGAGGATACCGACGGCCGGGCTGCCCGACTGTCGACGTTGCTCGGTTTGTTGGGCAATCGGGAAGCGATCGGAATGCTGACCGACTGGGCGAGCGATTCTGAAATCGCCTACCCGATCCGCTCCGCGGCGGTCCGTGGACTTTCCGCAAGCGAAGGCGGGGCGTTGAAATTATTGGAGCTGGCAGCCGAAAAATCTCTGGTCGCCGATTGTCGATTGCTCGCCGGTGGGCTGTTGTCTCAAAATCGTAACGCCGATATTCGCCAACGGGCTGCCGAGGTTCTGCCGCTGCCCGTGCAAGCCGATTCAAAGCCGTTACCTCCGATCGACGAATTGGTCAAATCGACTGGTGACGTCGAGCGCGGCGAGCGTTTGTTTCGTACCACTGCGACCTGCGCGAATTGCCACGTCGTCAAGGGATTCGGTAAACAGGTCGGCCCTGACCTGTCGGAGATCGGTAGCAAATTGTCCGCCGAGGCGATGTATACGTCGATCCTCGATCCGAGTGCGGCCATCAGCCACAACTATGAATCTTACCTGGCGCTGACCGATGCGGGGCAAGTGATCAATGGCGTACTGGTCAGCAAGACCGATAGTGCCGTAATCCTGCGGACACCCGAGGCGATCGACCGGACGATCGCCATGGACGATTTGGTAGAACTCAAGAAGGGAGACAAATCGATCATGCCCGATGATCTGCATCTGACCATCGGCAATCAAGGACTGATCGACGTGGTCCATTACATGATGTCACTCAGGAAAGCCGACTGAATCGGTCTCTGGCGATTGGCACATGTCTAACCGCTGGTCAGCGACGTTGGTTTCCGCCACACACGGATGTCGTGGGGGCCGCAAAACAGGACCAACAGCGCCCCTGGGGCGCCGTAATGCGCGAATACCGCCTCGTGAAATTCCCACTCACCGGGCCACGGGTATCCGAATACCAACGCGAAGTCGTCCAGGTCGTCTCCCATCTGACGGTAGGCAGACGGCACCCGATGCCCCAGCGAAGGGAAATCGGGATTCGGCGACAGTTTTTCCGAACCGACCGGCAAGAAGTTCCCCCAGACCAGGTCGACCGGCGTGGCGAAGTCGGCGACGGTCGATTCCGCCTCTTCCAATAACCGTCGCTCAGCCTCAATCCCGGTTACGTCTAGCCCCAAAGTGGACGCCAACGAGGCGACGACCGCGAAGCCGCATCCCCACTCAACCATCCGCCTGCCGATCATCAGGTCGCGCTCAACGATCCACCGCAGTACCCGATACACGAGTTCAAAGTCGCTGGCTACGAACTGTTCGATCTGGGGTTGGTCCCAGCGATCTTGAAAGGCCTGGATTCTCGTCCGCGCCAGTTCGATTTGCCGCTCGATCTCCGCCGGGATCGGCGTCAGATCGATATCGATCGGCAGGCCGACCGACAGCAATTCCGAATGAGGACATGACTCGGCGCGTGTGGCAACCGGCCTCCTCCTGCCGACCTGAGTACCATCCTCCGGTAATCCGAGGTGACGGATTCGACGATCGCGGTCGGCCGCCAAACGCCGGTGCGACGGCTTCTTGCGGTTCACGAATAGCCCTCATCAAGCGAAACCAACGGATCATCGTGTTCTGGGCGGGTACCGTGATAATGGAGCCCGGGATCGATCGCCTCGATCCAACCGACTTGGTCGCACTCACCCAGATCGGCCCAGTGTGACTCAGGCCCCCACAACGGTAGCCCGTCGATCGGATTAACGGCCGCCTCGGCTGAGGAAAAAAGAGGCTCCTGACTTAGGTCGGGCGTCGTCCACATCGCCTCGCATTCGTCACAAACCGCCAGCGGATAAGGCGGTTGATCGGTCGGGACGATGATCCGTACCCCACAAAGCCCGGTCTCACAAACAGGGCAGATTCCGATACTGTGAAACGGCTTGCTCATCGGCAATGGACACTCGGAAACGGGAATGCGGATCGACAGGCGAGAGCTTACAGTGGAAAAGCGGTGATGACACGATTCCCCTCCAAGACAATCCGCAGTCGTCGGGCCGGTGGGCGTTGGTCACGATTGCCGACTTCGCCACCGACGAACCCGATCCGCGACTGCAGGTCGACGGTGTGTACCGTCCTGCTGCCTTGCTGCTGCGTCGTCGTTCGCTCGCCCTGCTGGGCGAGCCGATAGGCCTGATCGATCCGGTCCAAAACGGCCGGCATTTCGCCGTCGAAGACCCCGTGTTTTCCCGGCCGATCGGGATCGTCCTCAAGATGCCGTTGCAGGTGTTTGAGCCGATGCCCCTGTTGACTGCCGGGGCCGTAAATCAACCCGGCGGGGGATCGATAGGTCTCTCCGCCGAGGTGAGTCAGTCGCCCATACGTCAATCCTTCCGCAGGCGGAACTTGGCGATTCTGGTCAACCCCGTCGTCGTCTTGAACCGAAAGATCATCTGCGACCGATGCGGTAGCGGGTTGCCCGCGGTCTTGTCGCTGTTCGCCGTCCTGCCGCTGTGGATCGGGTGCCGAGCCGATTTGGATCGCTAACCAGATGGCCAGCAACAGGCCGCCGAATGTGAGCGGTTTAGCGGCCGCAAACCTGGGATTTGACCGAAAAACGTTCATGAACTATTTTTCCGCAATGGAAATGAACCGCAACAAAGTCGATATTCGGATGCCGTTTCGAAAGTTCGTGTTCGCTGGTTTGACGCTGATTTTGTGGTCGTTCACGACGACCGGCAACGGATGGGCGCAAAGCGGTTTCGACCCATCGTGGTTTCAGGCCGCTCCGCAGCCATTCGATCCGGCCCCGAGTGCCGCTCAACCGGCCTGGGTTTCTCCGCTGACGACGACTGCTGCCGATTCGCCTTGGTTGGTCGACACGCGGGCACAGGCCGTGCGGCCGCTCAATGGTAACGGACGTCCTCAAGCCGGGGTGGAACCCGGTTGGTCGCCGGTTGTCATCGCTCGAGGCGAGTTTCGGGAACAGGTCCGTTCACTGCCGATCGAACAACGTCCCTATCGCCCGCTGCACTTTTACGGCAATACGGTTCGGCGATTACGTCATCGCGGTACCCCGCTGCCGACCGCCTCGGAAACACTCTCGCTGCCAGCTCGACTGCTCTCTCGAGAGTGACGCCCGTCCCATCATGCCAGCGGCAATCCGGTCGGCTTCCGGCCGCGGATACAGCCTTCGGGATTGCCCGTTAACAGCGGGTCAGGCCCGAACATCGCCTCGGCGTACTCGTGAATCTGTTCGGGCGTTTCAAAGTACTGTTCGTAACACCAGTCACTTTCGAATTCGCAGTTGTCGGTCTGGTAGTCACGACAGATTTGTGGCCGCGTCTCGTAAATGCCGCACTTGTGATCGGCCCGCAAGTGCTTGCACGTCGTGTGGACCAGCAGGTACCAAACACCGTCATCGACGAATACGGTCGCCCGGTCGTGCAACAGGTACCAACGGATGAAGTCAAAGTCGCGACGCTCGGTCGGTTCCTCGATCGGGAGGGCGAAATAGTGACAACACTTCGCCGTACAGTGGTCGCACAAATTGGCGGCATCGGGATAATCGGACCTGCGCCGACGAACGGTGGGGGATTGCAACATCTTCGCTAACTGACTTTTCGGCGGGGTAAGGTGGATCAGCGGTCGATCGTAATCTGCGGCCGACTTCGCGGCGAGCGACAACAGGGCATCATTTTCGGGGGGATTCTAGCACCGTGGAAGTCGTCATCACCGCGCTCGGGCCGGATAACGTCGGCCTGGCCGATCCGATCATTCACTACGTCACCGGAATCGGTGCCCGCATCGCCGAAATCCAGATGTATGACCACGACGAGGAGCAGCTGTTCGCGATGCTCTGCCGTGTCGACATCGACCGAGAGTCGCTGGCACCACTCCGCGAGGCGATGCGACAGATCGGACAGTACAAAGGCTTGGCGGTCCGTGTCTGGACGAGCGAACTCGAACCACCCGCACTCCCGAGGTTGGCGATCTGTGCGACCTATCTCGAACAGACGCCGCGGGCGGTGCTGGAAGCGGTCGCCTCCGGGCTGATCCGCGCCGAGGCGGCGGTGGTGATCGGCAACCGCCGCAAATGCGAACCGTTGGCCGCGGAGTTCGGTGTCCCGTTCGTGATGATCGGCGATGAACAGGGAGCCGCCGACGACGCGGCGATGGTCGCAGCCTTCGACCGTTTCCAGATCGACTAT
>SKZY01000088.1 GCA_007127095.1 Planctomycetaceae bacterium | reverse complement strand
TTGTGCGATTGGCTCGACCAACGGATCGCGACCGACAACCCGATCGGCGAGCTACCGCGCTCCACCTGATACCATCGGCGAACGCATCCAGGATGCCATCGCCGGGGTCGACCGCGTTGTCAATTCCACCGTGACAAATCGTCGAAAGTTTTGGTTTGCAGACAGAACCGAAAATCATTCGACGCGCATCCCGACACCCTGCCAGAGCAGGTCGAGATCGGCCTGGGACCAAAGCTCCAAACCGACGGCGGGGTCGCCCACGATGAAGCGACCGTCGTTGGTTCGTCCCAAAACGACGACCGAGTGCCCCATGCCCGGGATCCACCCCCACTGTTCAACGAATCGCCGGTCTTCGACACCAAACGGCAAACTTACCGACAAGAGGACGGGCCAGTCGTCATCGGCAATCAAGCGAGATAAGCCACCGTCGAGTAGCACCACGCGGCGGTCATGTCGATTCGCGATTAACTTGACGCCACGATAAAGGCCGAGCGTCGGGGTACCGGCGTCGTCGGTCAAACAGAGTGGGATCAGCTCGGCTTCGCTCACCCTGATCCCTTCAGCGCGGAAAAGCGTGGCTGCCGCCGCGGGACTACACGTCGCCCAAGACGTTTGCTTGGCTACACCTTGGACCCATCGATCCCCGCCGGGCGGCGGTGGACGCAGGGCGATCGATAGCAACGGCCACAGGATCGCGACGATCGAACTGATCGACAACCAAGTCGTTAGCGTCGCACGTCGCCAGCGGGGCGTATTCGGCAGCCTCCAGGCCCAACCCGCCGCCATCGCGGCAAAAATCGCAGCCAAGTTGGAGTAGATGATCGCGGCGGAGACCGGGATCAGCCGAGCCCAAAAGAGTTGACCGGAACCATAGAGCAAAAAGATGACCATTCCGAATGCTGACACAGCCAATCCGAGCATCGTCAATTGGCCGGCGTCCGAATAGAGTTTTGTCACCACGATCGTAGCGGCCGCTGCCGCGAGAACGGTCATGACGGCGATGGCGATCCACAAATCGAGGTCCATCAGGTTCCTGGGTAATCGTTTTGTCGAGACAACACAGGATCACAACAAGTAACGAGGTGGACGACGCGAGGAGTCCTTCCATGCGGGACTCGCCTAGAGTTTCGGTTTTTGCCGGACGGTGCGAAAGTCTCTGCGACTTCCGCTACCATCCATGCCTACTTGCTGATTGGCACAGGCCAAAGAGTACCCGCGGCTGGATTCGAACCAGCGACCTACGCTTTAGGAAAGCGCCGCTCTATCCCCTGAGCTACGCGGGCGAAGGGCTGGCAACCGGTCGCTGTCCCCTTACCGTCGATTAGTGGCCCATCGACTGATGCCCCCTCGATCATTGGTCTACTGGGAGGCGATCGCAGATTCGCCGGGGTGACGTCCGATTCTAGCGATGCCTACGGGGCTGAGAAGCCTGGAACCGATTTTTCGGGCCGCTCCGGCCAGCGGGTGTCTGCGTCGCAGCGGCTCAGACGGCTTCGCCACCGATCTTGATTGTGGCATTTTGGTAATCTCGGTCCGACGCTCGATCGGCGGGAGCGGATATTTCGGACAACGACAAGCCAACTACGGTTTTTCTTACGATGACAGCAGCGGATCATCCCACGGCGCTCTACCGAATCCTCGACGCGGCGGCCAACCGGGCGGCGGAGGGGCTACGAACTCTGGAAGAATATGCCCGATTCGTGCTCGAAGACCGTTCATTGACGGCCGAGGCAAAATCGATCCGGCACGAATTGCGGGTCGCGTTGGAAGTGATCGCGGTCGAGGATCGTTGGGCGGCTCGGGCGGTGACGAGCGATGTGGGGACCGCGGTGACGACCGATACCGAGATGCATCGTGACGATATCGGAGCGGTCGTCGCCGCGGCGGCGATGCGTACCGAGCAGGCGCTGAGGTGTTTGGAGGAGTATTCCAAGCCGCTGCGGACGCCGTTCTCGGAAGCCGCCGAATCGCTCCGTTATCGCTGCTACTCGCTCGCCGCGACACTGCTGCTGCTCGACGACCGCCGACTGCGGTTGGCCGACGCCCGACTCTACCTGTTGATTGATGCCGGTGGCGTCGCCGGCAGCGATCCCGTCGCCTTCGCCGACCGTATCGCGAGGCTCTATCGAGCCGGTGTCGATATCATCCAATTGCGCGACAAGGCGGCCGACGATCGGACGCTCTACCGGCTCAGCCGTCGTGGTGCCGAGATCGCTCGCGGCTGCGGCAAGCTGTTCATCGTCAATGACCGCGCCGACATCGCCGCCGCGGCAGCAGCCCAAGGAGTTCACGTCGGCCAAGATGAATTGCCGGTCGAGGCGGTCAGGCGAGTGGTCGGCAAAGACGTGTTGATCGGCGTATCGACCCATTCGCTCGAGCAGGTCCGTGCGGCGGTCGCCGACGGAGCCGACTACATCGGTTGCGGCCCGACCTTTCCCAGCCAGACCAAGCGGTTCGATGAATACCCGGGACTCGATTTCCTCCGTGCGGTCGTCGTCGAGACGTCGCTGCCCGGCTATGCGATCGGCGGGATCGACGAAACGAATTTCGCTGCGGTGCAGGCGACGGGGATTCACGGCGTGGCGGTGGCGCAAGCGATCCTGGGCGCCGCCGACCCGCTAGCGGCGGCGAGCGAGTTCAAGAGCCGGCTAGGTTAGCCTTCGAGTGAAAAGGGGTCAGGCCTCTTTTGTGCGAAGCACCCGAAGGGCGAGTTCCTCGCAAAAGAGGCCTGACCCCTTTTCACTCTGCGCAAAAGAGGCCTGACCCCTTTTCACTCTGACCCCTTTTCACTCGTCCCAGACGGTCCGGTAGCCGCCGATCGATTCGAAGTAGTCGAGCATCGCGGCGTAGAACGGGTCGCCGCCGAGTGTCGAGCTGTCACCGATCACGATCAGGCAGCGGCGGGCGCGGGTCAAGGCGACATTGGTCCGCCGGGTATCGGCCAGAAAACCGATCTCGCCACGATCGTTGCTGCGGACGAACGTGACGATCACCGCTTCCTTTTCCCGCCCTTGGAATCCGTCGACGGTGTCGACTTCGAGGCCTTCCAGGTCGAGCCGCGAGCGGAGCAGACGGACTTGGGCGGCGTAGGGGGCGATGATCGCGATCTGGTCGCCGGTCAGGCCCTGTTCGGTTAACCGGCGGACCCACGACACGACCAGATTGGCTTCTTGTGGGTTCCGTTTGCTGAGCCTGTCGGGTTCGAGTTCTTCGTCGAAGTTGGCCCCGGCGGTATCGATGAAGATCGCCGGATCGGTCGAGGTTTCTGCGGCGGTGACACCGGGCAGATCGCCGAGGCGATGGTTGCGGACCGAGACGTCGGCGATCAGGCTTGAATCGTAAAACTGTTCGGATGAGAACCGCATGATCGATTCGTTCATCCGGTACTGGACGGTCAGCCGGCGATAAGTTTCGCTGCCGAACCGCATGACGAGTCGTTGCATCAGGCTGTCGCGCATCCCTTCGCGTGAGGCGACCTCGGAGAGTACGGTCGGTGGCAGTTGAAAATGGTCTCCGGCGAGGATCACTCGCTTGCCACGGAGCACGGCCTGCCAGACGCTCGCCTCGGTGCTCTGACAGGCTTCATCGATGACGACCAAGTCGAAGTCGCGATCGCGGAGCAGGTCGTCGTCGATGGTAGTCGTCGTACAGATCACCGACGCGGTATCGAGGACGTAGTGGATCGCCTGGCGTTCCAGGGCGCGGGCTTGGTTTTGCAACGCCCTGGCCTCGCCACGCATTTGGCCAGCACGTCGCCAAGCGTCGCCTGAGCGGCCTGGCTTCGAAGCGGCCCGAACGAGTGATTCAGCCTGCCGCATCAGGTCACCGGCGATCGCTGAGCTGGGGTGCTGGGTGACGAGTTCGTCGAGGGTGTGTTCGCGCAACGATTCGAAGACCCGCGCCGGATGCCCGACGCGGATCACGTCAGGCGTACCGCGAATCAGCTTTTCCAGTAGGTTATCGACGGCGGTGTTGCTGGAAGCACAGGCCAGCACCCGATCGCCGGCGCGGACCGCTTGGTGGATCACTTCTGCCAAGGTCGTCGTTTTGCCGGTCCCTGGCGGGCCGTGGATGATCGCAAAATCCTCCGCCGAGAGTGCGAAGCGGACGGCCTGCTGTTGAGGCGGGTTGAGATCGGCCAGAAACGTGATCGGTGGCTGTGATTCACGAAACCGTGGCGTATCGTGACCGAGCAGTCGATCGCGGAGTCGCAGGGCGGGACCGCGGACAATGCGAGCCTGGGCGATCGCCGACCGTTGGCGGCGCCGGGTCGTTTCGTCGGGCGACAGGTCGATACGAAACCGTTCGCCGGCAGGCCAAACCTCGACCGCCACTTCGATCTGGTGGCTCGTCCGTCGGCTGACGATGCCCGAAATCCCGTTATCGGTGTCGTCGGCGAAGTCCGAGATAACGACCGGTGAGCCGACCTTCAGCCGGTTCCAGGGGAGCATCGAGTCTTGCCGTCGTTTGCGAAACGACAGCAGATAGCGACCGCCGAGGCCGATCCGATGATCGGCCAATACGAGGTCGAGCAAGGTTTCACCGGAGCGTTCGACGTCGGCCCCTTTGGCCAATCGGCGCCGCTCGACCATCCGGGCCTGTTCGGCATCGGATTCGAGTGTCAACCAATGCAACAGGCGATCGAAGTACTCGTCGGCCGACGCGAAACGGAAAGCGGAGGACCGGCTTGATAAATGAGTGTCGCTCAGAGTTCGAGCCCGAGTTGTTCTTCGAGGTGCGAAAAGAATAATGCTTTGTCGTGATCGTACTGGTCGGCATCGCCCTCGCCGGCCTTCCAGAGCCGCACCTTGGTTTCTTCAAACCGGATCGCCCGGTCGGGATTTTGTCGCAAGCAGTCGCGAACCGCCAGCACCCGTCGCCAGAGCGGGCT